>NZ_JAYMRT010000005.1:0-463389 GCF_038900515.1 Burkholderia sp. JPY481 | reverse complement strand
CGTGAAGCGAACGCGGTGAACTGAAACATCTAAGTAACCGCAGGAAAAGAAATCAACCGAGATTCCCAAAGTAGTGGCGAGCGAAATGGGATCAGCCTGTACTCTTTATTTGCAGTGTTAGCCGAACGCTCTGGAAAGTGCGGCCATAGCGGGTGATAGCCCCGTAGGCGAAAACATTGTGAAAGAACTGGGTGTACGACAAGTAGGGCGGGACACGTGAAATCCTGTCTGAAGATGGGGGGACCATCCTCCAAGGCTAAATACTCGTGATCGACCGATAGTGAACCAGTACCGTGAGGGAAAGGCGAAAAGAACCCCGGGAGGGGAGTGAAACAGATCCTGAAACCGCATGCATACAAACAGTCGGAGCCTCGCAAGGGGTGACGGCGTACCTTTTGTATAATGGGTCAGCGACTTACATTCAGTGGCGAGCTTAACCGATTAGGGCAGGCGTAGCGAAAGCGAGTCCGAACAGGGCGTCCAGTCGCTGGGTGTAGACCCGAAACCAGGTGATCTATCCATGGCCAGGTTGAAGGCACGGTAACACGTGCTGGAGGACCGAACCCACTAACGTTGAAAAGTTAGGGGATGAGCTGTGGATAGGGGTGAAAGGCTAAACAAACCTGGAAATAGCTGGTTCTCTCCGAAAACTATTTAGGTAGTGCCTCGTGTATCACCTTCGGGGGTAGAGCACTGTCATGGTTGTGGGGTCCATTGCGGATTACTTCGCCATAGCAAACTCCGAATACCGAAGAGTGCAATCACGGGAGACAGACATCGGGTGCTAACGTCCGGTGTCAAGAGGGAAACAACCCAGACCGCCAGCTAAGGTCCCCAAATATGGCTAAGTGGGAAACGAAGTGGGAAGGCTAAAACAGTCAGGAGGTTGGCTTAGAAGCAGCCACCCTTTAAAGAAAGCGTAATAGCTCACTGATCGAGTCGTCCTGCGCGGAAGATGTAACGGGGCTAAGCCATATACCGAAGCTGCGGATGCACATTTATGTGCATGGTAGGAGAGCGTTCCGTAAGCCTGCGAAGGTGCACTGGAAAGTGTGCTGGAGGTATCGGAAGTGCGAATGCTGACATGAGTAGCGATAAAGGGGGTGAAAGGCCCCCTCGCCGTAAGCCCAAGGTTTCCTACGCAACGTTCATCGGCGTAGGGTGAGTCGGCCCCTAAGGCGAGGCAGAAATGCGTAGCTGATGGGAAGCAGATTAATATTTCTGCACCATTGTGAAATGCGATGGGGGGACGGATCGCGGAAGGTTGTCCGGGTGTTGGAAGTCCCGGTCGCTGCATTGGAGAGGGTGCCCTGGCAAATCCGGGCACAGGACTCAAGGGTGTGGCGCGAGCTTCTTCGGAAGCGAAGCAACTGGAAGGGGTTCCAGGAAAAGCCTCTAAGCTTCAGTTTCACAGTGACCGTACCGCAAACCGACACAGGTGGGCGAGATGAGTATTCTAAGGCGCTTGAGAGAACTCGGGAGAAGGAACTCGGCAAATTGGTACCGTAACTTCGGGATAAGGTACGCCCCGGTAGCTTGACTGGCCTGCGCCAGAAGGGTGAAGGGGTTGCAATAAACTGGTGGCTGCGACTGTTTAATAAAAACACAGCACTCTGCAAACACGAAAGTGGACGTATAGGGTGTGACGCCTGCCCGGTGCCGGAAGATTAAATGATGGGGTGCAAGCTCCTGATTGAAGTCCCGGTAAACGGCGGCCGTAACTATAACGGTCCTAAGGTAGCGAAATTCCTTGTCGGGTAAGTTCCGACCTGCACGAATGGCGTAACGATGGCCACACTGTCTCCTCCCGAGACTCAGCGAAGTTGAAGTGTTTGTGATGATGCAATCTCCCCGCGGCTAGACGGAAAGACCCCATGAACCTTTACTGTAGCTTTGCATTGGACTTTGAACCGGTCTGTGTAGGATAGGTGGGAGGCTATGAAGCGTGGACGCCAGTCTGCGTGGAGCCGTCCTTGAAATACCACCCTGATCTGTTTGAGGTTCTAACCTTGGTCCGTGATCCGGATCGGGGACAGTGCATGGTAGGCAGTTTGACTGGGGCGGTCTCCTCCCAAAGTGTAACGGAGGAGTACGAAGGTACGCTAGGTACGGTCGGAAATCGTGCTGATAGTGCAATGGCATAAGCGTGCTTGACTGTGAGACTGACAAGTCGAACAGGTGCGAAAGCAGGTCATAGTGATCCGGTGGTTCTGTATGGAAGGGCCATCGCTCAACGGATAAAAGGTACTCTGGGGATAACAGGCTGATACCGCCCAAGAGTTCATATCGACGGCGGTGTTTGGCACCTCGATGTCGGCTCATCTCATCCTGGGGCTGTAGCCGGTCCCAAGGGTATGGCTGTTCGCCATTTAAAGAGGTACGTGAGCTGGGTTTAAAACGTCGTGAGACAGTTTGGTCCCTATCTGCCGTGGGCGCTGGATATTTGAAGGGGGCTGCTCCTAGTACGAGAGGACCGGAGTGGACGAACCTCTGGTGTACCGGTTGTCACGCCAGTGGCATCGCCGGGTAGCTATGTTCGGAAGAGATAACCGCTGAAAGCATCTAAGCGGGAAACTCGCCTTAAGATGAGATATCCCCGGGGCTTTGAGCCCCTTGAAGGGTCGTTCAAGACCAGGACGTTGATAGGTCAGGTGTGCACGTACAGTAATGTACTGAGCTAACTGATACTAATTGCCCGTAAGGCTTGATCCTATAACAGGTGTGTTTCGACATGAGTTAGCGCTTTAGCGCTTGCGACTGTCCGATCCCCGAAAGGGATGCGCTGGAACTCCCGCAGGAGTCACCAGCCCACACGGTTGAGAGATCAGTGTTGCGCCAGAAACAACACAACCCACACACGAATCCTTTACGCTTCTTCCCGATTGGCTGTGGCGCCAGGTTGACCCCAACCTGACAGCGACGCAGCAACCCGTCATGCCTGATGACCATAGCGAGTCGGTCCCACCCCTTCCCATCCCGAACAGGACCGTGAAACGACTCCACGCCGATGATAGTGCGGATTGCCCGTGTGAAAGTAGGTAATCGTCAGGCTCCCCCACAAGCCAGAAACCCCACCCCCAGCGGTGGGGTTTTTGCGTTTACGCGGCCGAAATCGTCAGAGATGAGGTCTCCGTGAAATTCGACCTGCTATTGGGCTCCTGCTTCGCTGTCCGTGCGCAAGCACGCGAGCTCAAACGGGAGTCGCCGTTCCCCGCCGTGGAAACGCGGCTAGCACCTGCCGGATCGCGGTATCGAAAGGTGTGCGTTGGCCGACTCCAAGTGCCTCCAGACGGCTCGATGCCAAATGGCAGTTGTGAGGGCGCGGCGTCGCATCGGTGGGCGTGTGCTGCGGCGTCAATTGCGCGCGGAGTTGCAATGCTTCTGCCAGGCGCATGGCGATCTCATATTTGTTCATGGGCTCGTCGCCCGACCATTGCACGATGCCGGAAATCGTTTCGCCGCGCGCGTGTCGCTCGAGCATCTGTCGGATCACGACCGCGACATCAGGCGTGAACGTAGGATAGCGGATCGCCCAAGCGTCCATCTTTGCAGCTTGGCTGTCCGGCGCTGCCGACGCCACGATCGCCGGCACAAGGCTGGTCACGGCCGACTCCGACCACTTCACAATCGGCCCATACAGAAGCGGCAGACGCAGCACGCATCCGTGCTCGGCCGTTTCGATTAGCGCTCGTTCACCTTCGAGCTTGCTATGTCCATACGCGTTCAGTGGCGCAGGTGTGCTGTCGTGACAATAGGGTGGTTGCTTGCCGTCGAAGACGTAGTCGGTTGAGATCGACAGCGTCCACGCGCCGCGTCGATTCGCCGCTCGGGCGATCGTGCGCACGGCATCAACGTTCAATGCATGAGCATGTACCGGATCGCGCTCGCATACGTCCGGTCGGCGCTCCGCAGCTGCGATCACGACGGCATCCGGCGCCACGTGGTCGATGAAACGCCCGACCGCAAGGCTATCGCGAACGTCCAACTCGACCATTTGCGGAGACGGCCGGCTAAATGCAGTGGAGACGATGTGCCAATCAGCCTGGCCAGCGAGTTCGTCGTTGAGCGCGCGCCCGAGCAGCCCGGAACCACCGATTACGGCAACCTTGAACATGCCCGGCACCCTCAGCGCGGAGACGTGACCGTGTATCCGGCTTCGTCAATCGCGGCCTTCAGCTCCTCGATCGGTTGTGCCGACTCCACGACCACGCGGCCGCTTGCGAGATCCACCTGAACCTGCGCAGCGGCGTCGTGCTCGCGAATCGCGTTCGTGACGGCGGCGACACAGTGCTGGCAGCTCATGCCTTCTACATGGAGTTCGATTGTCATTGCAAAGACCTCGGCGGAATCGGATCGCGAATAGCAGGATTATGCCTGCCGTTTCGTGTTTGGCTAGCTGACCTTCCCACGACGGGAAGGTGTAGGATCGATTCGAGTTCAGTCGCAACTTGGGAACAGTCATGAACATCGGCGAAGCGGCCCGCGCCTCGGGCGTTACGGCAAAGATGATCCGCTACTACGAAAGCGTCGGCCTATTGACCGCGAAGGCGCGCACCAGCGCCGGCTATCGCGTCTATGGCCCGCAGGAAGTACATTCTCTCCGTTTTATCCGCCAGGCGCGCCGGCTCGGATTTCTGGTCGAAGATATCCGGCGACTGCTTGCTCTATGGCACGACCGCTCGCGTGCAAGCGCCGAAGTAAAACGGATCGCGCTCGAACATGTCGCAGAACTCGATCGCCGAATCGCCGAGCTGACGGACATGCGCGACACCCTCGCGCATCTGGCCGATCATTGCAACGGCGATGAGCGGCCAGATTGTCCGATTATTGAGCGACTAGCGGACACCGACCTTGTTTCGGGACAAGGTTGCCACCCGCTTTAGCCGGTGGATCGAGGAGAGAGAGTTGCAACCCAGTCTGCGGATTTGACTTAGCCGCGAATTGCGCACCGAAAGTGTGCGTTGTAAATCGGGGCAATGATGTTCGCGCCGAGCGTACCGATCAATCTCAATAAAATCAGCGCTCTCAGAGCACCCGATCGGTGCGTCATTCCAAATCGGAATGCACGTCATGCGAGCATTTCACTGGTCAGGTTGCACCTTAGGACTATAATGCGGGCTAACCCTTTTAGGGGTAATCCCTGATGTCAAATCACCGGGGATTCGATCTGATCCTTGGAGAACGTCATGTTTGCATTCATTCTTGAGAAGCTGAGCACCTGGTTCGAAACCGCGGAACGTAGCCGTCGTGAGGCATATCTCGCATCGTCGTCGGATATCGTCCAGCTCGAACAGCGCATCCGTTCGCTCGAAACCAAGGGCTATTCGCGCTGAGTTTCCGCTTCGAGTTTGACCCGGCGGCGCCTGCTTTTGCGCAGCCATTGCTGTACCAATGTCGAGCCCCGTCGAAGCGGGGCTTTGTCGCATCTGGACATCGAAAACGCGTGCCTTCGGCGTTTTTCGAGCGATCGTCGCGAGAAGGCTGCTCATGGCGAATATCGACTAGCTTCGTATCGCGGGCCGCGGTAATGTAGGACGTTTTTCGCGCAAGACGGTATTCATAACCAATCGGGCCGCCCATGTCCTCCGTCCGTTCGCTGCAAACTTTCCGATCCGTGATGGCCGCGGCCGCCACGGCGACGCTCGCCACCCTCTGCGCCGCGTCGGACGCATATGCGGTGTCCGATTACGAGCGTCCTCCCGTGATTCTCGATACGCTTGGCGGCATCAATAATGGCCAGAGCGGTACCGTACTGTTGAACTCCCCGCCTGCGCCCGAGCCGATCGTCTCCGCGCCGCCGATCGCGGCACCGGTCGAGCTGCCTGTAGAATCGCCGCCGCCGTTCGTCGTCGCGCCGTATATCCAGTTGCCGGCGGGTGGTGGCGTGCCGCCGCGGCCGATGCCTCGCCCGGTGCCGTTTCCGCAATAGGCAGCGAGGGCGCGACAGATCGTCGGCGACGCTGCTAACGCGTCTCGCTTCTCCCCAATACGCCAGCTTCCTTCGCCCCCGAAAATCCCATTCGGGTTTGGGCGCATGGCGTCCATGAAACCGTCCGACGACAATCGTTGCGCGCCTCGTCGCCGTGAGCTTGGATCCCGGCTGCGCCCCGCGTCACCGCTTCGAACGGAAAACTCAAGGAGACGTCACCATGCCTAATCACTGGATGCAGCGTGCGACGCGCGCCTGCCTGATGCTGCTCGCGCTGGCTACGCTGCCGGGTGCCGGATTCGCGAAGGACGCGCCGGAAATGCCGGCACTGACGATGGCCGTCGGCGGCTTACCCGGCCTCTACTATCTACCGGTCCTCGCCGCGCAGCAGCTCGGCTACTTCAAGGACGAAGGCCTGAACGTCACGCTCGAAGATTTCGCGGGCGGCTCCAAGGCGCTCGAAGCGGTGGTGGGCGGCAGCGCCGAAGTCGGCGCGGGCGCGTTCGAGCACACGCTGTTCATGCAGGCGAAGGGGCAGCACTATCGCGCGTTCGTGTTGATGGGTCGAGCCCCGCAGATCGTGATCGGCGTGGTGAAGTCGAAGGCCGATCAGATCAAGTCGCTCGCGGACTTCAAAGGCGCGAAGGTCGGCGTGAGCGCACCGGGTTCGTCGACGGATCTCGTGCTCACCGTTGCGTTGCGCAAGGCCGGCGTGCAGCGCAGCGACATTTCGGCGATCGGCGTCGGCAGCGGCGCGACGGTGCTGGCCGCGGTGGGCAGTGGGCAGATCGACGCACTATCCAATGTCGATCCAATGATGACCAAGCTCACGCGTAGCGGCGCAATTAAGGTGCTGGTGGATACGCGTACGGTCAAAGGCACGCAGGAGGTATTCGGCGGTACGATGCCTGCGGCAACGCTTTACGCGCCCGAAAGCTTCATCCAGAAAAATCCGAAGACGACGCAGGCGCTGACCAATGCGATCGTGCGCGCCAATCATTGGCTGCAGACCGCGAGCGATGCCGATCTGTTGAAGATGGTGCCGCAAGCCTATCTGTTGGGCGACCCGACGCTTTATCTCGACGCCTTTCACAATGTGCGCGATGCGTATTCGCCGGACGGACTGATGCCCGCGGATGGGCCGGCGACGGCGCTGCGCGCGTTGTCGTCGTTCGACACCCGGCTCGATCCGAAGAAGATCGAACTGAGTGCGACCTATACGAACCAGTTCGCGAGCAAGGCAGCCGCGCAGTTGAAGTGAACCTGAGCGCAGATCGGGTTGCGCGGGCAGGCAACTGCAGACCGCACGCGCAATCCGCTCAAGCGCCGCTCGTCGCGTTCAATTGCCGCGATATTCGATCTTGAACGTCGCAGCCTTGTCCTCGCCGAGCGTCTTGACGAGCCATGGCATCTGATCCTTCAGCATCTTCGCAAGCGTATACGGCGGGTTCAGGATGAACATGCCGCTACCGAACAGCCCATAGCCGTCTTCCGGCGGATTGCTGACGGTCAGGCTGACGTGCAGCCAGTTGTCCTTCTGCAACTGCTTGAGCTGATCGGGGAAGCGCTGCGACTCGGGGCGCTTGACCTGTGGATACCAGACCGCATACGTGCCGGTCGGAAACCGCTTCAGACTTTCCTCGACGCAGCGCAGCGTGCGTCCATAATCGCGCTTGTCTTCATACGACGGGTCGAGCAGGATCAGCGCGCGACGCGGCGCCGGCGGCAACAGCGCGAGAATGCCGTCGAAGCCGTCGCCCGCGTACAGCATCGCGCGGCGACCCGCGTCGCGAAAGTTGTGGCGCAGCACATCGATTTCGGTGCTGTGCAATTCGAATAGCCGCATACGATCCTGCGCGCGCAACTGTCGCCACGCCAGATACGGCGAGCCCGGATAGAAATGCAACTGGCCATCCGCATTGAGCGCGCTGACTTCGTCGACATAGTCGGCGAACAGCGGCGGCAGATCGTTGCGGCCCCACAGTTTTGCGATACCCGTCTCGAACTCGCCGGTTTTCGTCGCGTAGCCTTCCTTCAGCGAGTAGACGCCGGCGCCCGCGTGCGTGTCGATATACCAGTAGGCCTTGTCCTTCTGGCCAAGGTAGCGCAGGAGCTGCAACACGACGGCGTGTTTCAGAACGTCGGCGTGATTGCCGGCATGAAAGGCGTGGCGGTAGCTGAGCATGATGAGAGGACGCTAAGAGAGCGCAGGCTGGCCCGAAGGAGCCGGCGACGCGCGGTCGCGTATTGTACGCGACCGCGCGTGCCCGGTTGGCCACTCAGTGCGTGGCGCTGCGCGCGCGATTACTCGTGCGCCTCGCCGATGATCTCCTCGATCCGCTGTTTGATCTCAGGCGTAATACGCTCGGCCACCTCGGCGGACTGCATGTTTTCGCCGATCTGTTCGACCCGCGAGGCGCCCGTGATCACCGTGCTGACATTCGGATTCGTCAGAATCCACGCGATCGCGAGCTGACCGACCGTGCAGCCGAGCTCGTCGGCGACCGCGCCGAGCTGGCCGACCACGTTGTTGCGCGTCGGGTCGGTGAGCTGCTGACGCAGCCAGTCATAGCCCTGCAACTGCGCGCGACTGTCGGCAGGTACGCCGTCACGGTATTTGCCGGTGAGCAGGCCCGATGCCAGGGGACTCCACGTGGTCAGGCCGAGGCCGATGTCCTCGTAAAGCCGCTTGTATTCGTGCTCGACACGTTTGCGGTGGAACAGGTTGTATTGCGGCTGCTCCATGACAGGCTTGTGCAGATGGTGCCGCTCGGCGATTTCATATGCGGCGCGAATCTCGTCGGCGCTCCATTCCGAGGTGCCCCAGTACAGCGCCTTGCCGCGCGCGATCATGTCGCTCATTGCCCAGACCGTTTCCTCGACCGGCGTGTTCGGGTCGGGACGATGACAGAACACGAGATCGACGTAATCGAGTTGCAGGCGCTTCAACGACCCGTCGATCGCGTTCATCAGGTACTTGCGGTTCAGCGTGTGGTACTGATTAGGCGCTTCGTTGAGTCCCCAGAAAAATTTCGTCGACACCACGTAGCTCACGCGCGGCCACGCGAGCTCTTTCAACGCATGGCCCATGATTTCCTCGGATTTGCCGCCCGCATAGACTTCGGCGTTGTCGAAGAAATTGACGCCCGCGTCGCGCGCCGCGGCAAGCGATTCGCGCGCGGCGCGGTGATCCACCTGGTTGCCGTACGTGACCCATGAGCCGATCGACAACTCGCTCACTTTCAGGCCAGAGCGGCCCAGACGTCGATAATTCATGCATGTCTCCTGGTTTGGTGATGCCACGGGAATGGAGCCCGGATTCAGCCGGAAAGCGTTCAGTTTAAATAGATCCGGTTCGGCGTGCGTTTTAGTGCGTTTTACCTATGTCGTTCACAGGGTTCATGCACAATAGCAAAGTCGGCCGCCGCGCTGCATCCGCCGAACGGTCTATACCGTTTGGCCGACTTCTCGCCGCGCGCGGCTTCGTGGTCTCATTGCTCAACAACTGCATGGAGGTTCTGGATGTCGTCTCTGAACTCGAATCTGAACGGCAAGGTCGCCGTCGTCACTGGCGCCGCGAGTGGTATCGGCAAGCAGATCGCGTTGACTCTGTCGGCCGCGGGTGCGGCGGTCGCGATCGCCGACCTGAACCAGGACGGCGCGAACGCCGTGGCTGAAGAAATCAGAAAGGGCGGCGGTAAGGCAATCGGCGTGGCAATGGACGTGACGAGCGAAGACGCCGTCAACCAGGGTATCGACAAGGTCGCCGAGGAATTCGGCTCGATCGACATTCTCGTTTCCAACGCCGGCATCCAGATCGTCAATCCGATCGAAAACTATTCGTTCTCGGACTGGAAGAAGATGCAGGCCATTCACGTGGACGGCGCGTTCCTGACCACCAAGGCCGCGCTCAAGCATATGTACAAGGACAATCGCGGCGGCGTCGTGATCTACATGGGTTCGGTCCACTCGCATCTCGCCTCGCCGCTGAAGTCGGCGTACGTGACCGCGAAGCACGCTCTGCTGGGTCTGTCGCGCGTGCTCGCCAAGGAGGGCGCTGCGCATAACGTGCGTTCGCACGTCGTGTGTCCGGGCTTCGTGCGCACGCCGCTGGTGGACAAGCAGATTCCCGAGCAGGCGAAGGAATTCGGCATCAGCGAAGAAGAAGTGATCAAGCGCGTGATGCTGGGCGGTACCGTCGA
Source organism: Burkholderia sp. JPY481 (assembly GCF_038900515.1). Classification (NCBI taxonomy): domain Bacteria; kingdom Pseudomonadati; phylum Pseudomonadota; class Betaproteobacteria; order Burkholderiales; family Burkholderiaceae; genus Burkholderia; species Burkholderia sp. JPY481. The sequence continues at coordinate 453,258 of NZ_JAYMRT010000005.1, read as the reverse complement.
CGGTATCTTCACGACGGTCGAAGACGTCGCTCAGACCGTGCTGTTCCTGTCGACCTTCCCGACTGCGGCGCTGACGGGCCAGTCGTTCGTCGTGAGCCACGGCTGGTATATGCACTAAGGGGCGGCCTGTGGCGCAACGCAATCTGAAGCGGGCGCGCGTGGGCGTGTCCGGCGACGGGGAGGGTGCGGGTCCGACGATTGCCGCCCGCTCGCGCCGGCACTCCCGATTGCCCAACTACGAAACCGTCGCGCTGATGCTGCAAGGCGGTGGCGCGCTCGGCGCCTACCAGGCAGGCGTCTTTCAGGGACTTTACGAAGCCGGCGTCGAACCGAACTGGATCGCGGGGATTTCGATCGGCGCGTTGAATACGGCGATCATTGCAGGTAATCCGCCGGAACGACGCGTCGAGCGTCTGCTGCAATTCTGGGAGACGATCTGCCAGCCGGCGTTCGGGCCGCCGTTGCCGGCTCCGGTCGAACACGTGCTGTTCAATTCGAGCGAAGCGGTGCGCAAGGCATTTACTGCAGCGCAGGCAATGAGCGCGATCGTCGAAGGTCAAAAGGGCTTTTTCGTGCCGCGTTTCCCGCCGCCGTTGCCCACGGTGTCCGGTCCGCCGCAATTGGCGAGCTACTACGACACCACGCCGCTGAAGGCCACGCTCGAGTCACTGTGCGATTTCGACCGGATCAATTCCGGGGAAATACGCGTGTCGGTGGGCGCGGTGAATTGCGGCACGGGCAACTTCGCGTACTTCGACAATACACACACCACGCTCAGGCCCGAGCATTTCATAGCGTCGGGCGCGTTGCCGCCGGGCTTCGCAGCCGTCGAGATAGCCGGTCAGTTCTACTGGGACGGCGGCCTGATGTCGAATACGCCGCTCTACGAGGTGCTCCAGACCACGCCGCGTCGCGATACGCTCGCGTTTCAGGTCGATTTATGGAGCGCGATCGGGCCGGTGCCGGACAACATCACCGACGTGCAGGGGCGCATGAAAGACATCCAGTATTCGAGCCGTACGCGTCTCGTGACCGACATGCTGCAGCGTTCGCAGCGTTTCCGTCACGTACTGCGCGAGGTGCTGGACCGTGTGCCTGAAGAGCAACGCGACGATCCGTGGTGCAAGCTGGCCGAAGATCTGTCGTGCTCGAAGCGCTACAACGTGATTCACCTGATCTACCGGCACAAGGAATACGAAGGACACTACAAGGACTTTCAATTCGGTCTGTCGACGATGCGCGAGCATTGGCGAAGCGGTCTCGAAGACATTGTCCGTTCGCTCGAACAGCCCAACTGGCTCGAGATGCCGGAGAACGATGCCGGTTTCGTCACGCACGACATTCATCGGGACTCGCGCTGATTCCTCGCAAAGCAACCCGACGCTGCGCCGGCAAGGCCGAACGAACAGTCAGGCAGGCATAAAAAACGGCGCCCTTTTCTGAAAAAGGGCGCCGTTTCTACAGACAGTTGCAGCGGCAAACCTGCTGCAATAGCGCGGCAAACCTCCGCGCCGTGAATTGCCCTACTTCAGCACGTGAGCAATCGCGTTGGCGACGACGTCGAGGTTGCGCGTATTGAGCGCAGCCACGCAGATACGGCCGGTGCTGACCGCATAGATGCCGAACTCTTCGCGCAGACGATCCACTTGCGGAGCCGTCAGACCCGAGTACGAGAACATCCCGCGCTGTGCGTTCACGAAGCTGAAGTCGCGATCGACGCCGCTTGCCTTCAGGCGCTCGACGAGACCATTACGCATTGCGCGGATACGGTCGCGCATTTCGCCCAGTTCGCTTTCCCACGTCGCGCGCAGTTCCGGCGACGCGAGCACGGCTGCGACCACCGAGCCGCCGTGCGTCGGCGGGTTCGAGTAGTTGGTGCGGATCACGCGCTTCAGTTGCGACAGCACGCGCGCCGCTTCTTCCTTGCTCGAGGTGATGATCGACAGCGCGCCGACACGCTCGCCGTACAGCGAGAACGACTTCGAGAACGACGACGACACGAACACGTTCAGTTCCTGCGCCGCGAACAGACGCACGGCTGCCGCGTCCGCTTCGATGTTGTCACCGAAGCCCTGGTAGGCGATATCGAGGAACGGCACCAGATTGCGCGCCTTCACGACCTCGACGACCTGCTTCCACTGTTCGACGCTCAGGTCGACGCCGGTCGGGTTGTGGCAGCACGCGTGCAGCACGACGATCGTGCCCGCTGCATAGCTGTTCAGCGCGCTCAGCATGCCGTCGAAGTTCACGCCATGCGTCTGCGCGTCATAGTACGGATACGATTCGACGACGAAACCGGCGCCTTCGAACAGCGCGCGATGGTTTTCCCAACTCGGGTCGCTGATCGCGACCTTGCTGTTGGGGTTCACGCGCTTCAGGAAGTCCGCGCCGATCTTCAGCGCGCCCGTGCCGCCCAGCGCCTGCGCCGTGACGACGCGGCCGGCCGCGATCAGCGGCGAGTCGTTGCCGAGCAGCAGCTTTTGGACGGCGGCATCGTAAGCGGCGATACCTTCGATCGGCAGATAGCCGCGCGGCAGCGCGGCATCGACGCGGGCCTTTTCCGCCTCGCGCACGGCGCGCAGCAGCGGAATCTTGCCTTCTTCATTGAAGTACACACCAACGCCGAGGTTGACCTTGGTGGCGCGCGTGTCGGCGTTGAAAGCTTCGTTCAGGCCCAGAATCGGGTCGCGGGGAGCTAGTTCGACGGCGGAGAACAGAGACATGATGGGTGGGCAGCAGTAGTGAAAAGAGGGCGGCTTCGCGCGCGGGCGGCCTCGTCTGGCGCGTCGGCGGCGTTTCGGGTGTGCGGCGTGAGATCGACGAAACGCGGAAATCGGGGACGGCCTATGGACAGCGGCGAGCGAGCGCAACTTCGCATTGTAACGAATCCGGGCGCTTTTTTCGGACGACCGGATGGCCAAACGTCAATTATTTGCTTGAAAAACAGGCATTGGGGGCCATGTGGCAATAAGCAGTTCGAGCGAACGGGGCGATTCCGACCGCGCGACCCGGCCAAGGTGCGCTGTCCTTCGCCGCGCAGAAGTCCGCAAAGGGCCATAACACGCCGCCGCCCGCACGCCCACCGCCTCCCCTACGTAACCCCGCTCGATCTTCGCTTTCCGCAACCCGTTAGAATGATTCTTTGCCCAAGGCCCGGTGCCGCCCCTCATGTCCGAACACCATCTGACTGAAGCCGACGATACGCTCGACGAATCCAAATTCATCACGTTCGACGGTTCGCCGTTCAAGCTCTACCAGCCGTATCCGCCCGCCGGCGACCAGCCCACGGCCATCGAGACGCTCGTCGAAGGCGTCGGCGATGGTCTCGCGTTCCAGACGCTGCTCGGCGTGACCGGCTCCGGCAAGACCTTCACGATGGCCAACACGATCGCGCGGCTCGGCCGGCCGGCAATCGTGTTCGCGCCGAACAAGACGCTCGCCGCGCAGCTGTACTCGGAATTCCGCGAGTTCTTTCCGCGCAACGCGGTCGAGTACTTCGTCTCGTACTACGACTACTACCAGCCGGAAGCGTATGTGCCGCAGCGCGATCTGTTCATCGAGAAAGACTCGTCGATCAACGAGCATATCGAGCAGATGCGTCTGTCGGCGACCAAGAGCCTGATGGAGCGGCGCGACGTGGTGATCGTCGCGACGGTCTCGGCGATTTACGGTATCGGCAATCCGTCCGAATACCACCAGATGATCCTCACGCTGCGCACCGGCGACCGGCTCGGCCAGCGCGATGTCATCGCGCGGCTGATCGCGATGCAGTACAGCCGCAACGAAGCCGACTTCCAGCGCGGCTCGTTCCGCGTGCGCGGCGACACGATTGATATCTTCCCGGCCGAGCACGCCGAGATGGCGGTGCGCGTCGAGCTGTTCGACGACGAAGTTGAAACGCTGCAGCTGTTCGATCCGCTCACCGGTCGCGTGCGGCAGAAGATTCCGCGCTTTACCGTGTATCCGTCGTCGCACTACGTGACACCGCGCGACACCGTGCTGCGCGCGGTCGAAACGATCAAGGCCGAACTGCGTGAGCGGCTCGAGTTCTTCTATAGCGAAGGCAAGCTCGTCGAGGCGCAGCGGCTCGAGCAGCGCACCCGCTTCGACCTCGAAATGCTGCAGGAGCTCGGATTCTGCAAGGGCATCGAGAACTATTCGCGGCACTTCTCGGGTGCGGCGCCGGGCGAGCCGCCGCCGACGCTCGTCGATTACCTGCCGCCCGACGCGATCATGATGCTCGACGAATCGCACGTGCTGATCGGCCAGCTGAACGGCATGTACAACGGCGACCGCGCGCGCAAGGAAAACCTCGTCGACTACGGCTTCCGGCTGCCGTCGGCGCTCGACAACCGGCCGCTGAAGTTCAACGAGTTCGAGCGCAAGATGCGCCAGGTCGTGTTCGTGTCGGCGACGCCCGCCGATTACGAGAAGAAGACGTCGGGGCAGGTCGCCGAACAGCTGGTGCGCCCGACCGGCCTCGTCGACCCCGAAATCGAGGTGCGGCCGGCACGCAGTCAGGTCGACGATGTGCTCGGCGAGATCAACGAGCGCATCAAGGCCGGCGACCGCGTGCTGGTCACGACGCTGACCAAGCGGATGGCCGAGCAACTCACCGAGTTTCTGGCCGACCATGGCATCAAGGTGCGCTACCTGCACAGCGACATCGACACGGTCGAGCGCGTCGAGATCATCCGCGATCTGCGTCTCGGCGCGTTCGACGTGCTGGTCGGCATCAACCTGCTGCGCGAGGGGCTCGATATTCCCGAGGTGTCGCTGGTCGCGATTCTCGACGCGGACAAGGAAGGCTTCCTGCGCGCGGAGCGTTCGCTGATCCAGACCATCGGCCGGGCGGCGCGTAACGTGAACGGCAAGGCGATCCTGTACGCGGACAACATTACCGACTCGATGCGCCGCGCGATCGATGAAACCGAGCGGCGGCGGGCCAAGCAGATCGCGTTCAATGCCGCGCACGGCATTACGCCGCGTGGGGTCGTGAAACGGATTCGCGACATCATCGACGGCGTGTACAACGTCGACGAAGCACGCGCCGAGTTGAAGGAGCAGCAGACCCGCGCGAAGTTCGAGGATATGTCCGAGAAGCAACTCGCGAAGGAAATCAAGCGCCTCGAAAAGCAGATGATGGAGCACGCGAAGAATCTCGAATTCGAGAAAGCTGCCCAGACCCGCGACCAATTGGCGCTGCTGCGTCAGCGCGTGTTCGGCGCGAACGTCGGCGATCACGTGTCCGGCGTCGACTAATTCACGTTTGCCTCCGCCGCTTTTGTCCACCGTGAAAGGGCGCGGCCGCTCGCCACGCCCTTTCTCATTGGCCAGTACTTAAGCTCCCGTTGGAGCCGTCCCAAGCGGTCACTTTGGCCGTGCCGAATTCCGTCCCACCTTCAGTGACACACAAAGATTTCCTTAAGCGAACCTTAAAACCATGCTGGCATGAGGCCGAGCGCACTAAGAGGTTTGTTCTCGTCAGCGATCGATGATAAACTCAACCAATATTGAGAATGGTTCGCATTTAAATTTACATCTGACTTGCGGCCGCTGTGTTTCAACGAAATCGATTCCAGTCTGATAAAAACGGAGCATCAATGCGGATTTCTTCCTTTGTGCGGGGTGGCGCGGCAGCGGTAGCCGCAGTCGCGGCGCTGTCGGCCTCGGCCGCCGAATATCCGATCGGCAAGCAGCAGATTCAGGGTGGCATGGAAATCGGCGTGGTCTATCTGCAGCCGATCACGATGGAGCCCGAAGGCATGATGCGCAAAGCGTCGGATTCGGACATCCATCTCGAGTCCGACATCCACGCGGTCAAAAACAATCCGACCGGATTCGCCGAAGGCGACTGGATGCCTTATCTGCAGGTGCGCTACGAACTGACGAAGGCCGGCTCGAACCAGCCGTTGAAGGGCGACCTGATGGCGATGGTCGCGAACGACGGTCCGCACTACGGCGACAACGTCAAGCTGCAAGGCCCGGGCAAGTATCACCTGAAGCTGATCGTCGAAGCGCCGATGCAGACGGGCCACATGGCGTTCGGCCGCCACGTCGACAAGGAAACCGGCGTGGGTCCGTGGTTCAAGCCCATCACGCTCGAATACGACTTCACGTTCGCTGGCATCGGCAAGAAGGGCGGTTATTGATCGGCGCGCGGCGCCAACGCGGTCGCTCAACGTATCAGTCAATGCAGCAGACGGCGCGCGGACAGTCGGTGTGATACCCGGCGTCGGGGCGTCGCGTTTTCCGGAAAGGGCAATGGGAATCAACCGAAAGATCACGATGCTTGCCGCCACGTTTTGCCTGGCGGCCACGGCTCACGCAGCCGACCTGCCGACCTTCAAGCTCGAAATGAACGACGGCAAGCTGAACCCGGCCCGTATCGAAGTGCCCGCGGGGCAGCGTATCAAGATCGAAGTGCGTAACACCGGCAAGGGCGCAGCCGAATTCGAAAGCGTGCAGTTGCGCAAAGAGAAGGTGCTGGCGCCGGGCGCCGATTCGTTCGTCGTGATCGCTCCGCTGGCGCCGGGCGAATACAAGTTTTTCGACGACTTTCACCAGCAGGCGCAGGGCGTGATCGTCGCGAAGTAAGCAGTGGTCTCGACCGGCGGCGAGCGCCGCGGCAAGCGGCCGCTGTCGTTCGCGCGAGACAACGGAAGCGGGCAGTAGAAGTATCGAAGGGAGAGCTTGAATGGGTCAGATTCTGTTCATCGTGTGGCGGGAAAGTGTCGAGGCGCTGCTGGTCGTCGGCATCCTGTACGCGTGGTTGAAAAATGGCGACGACGACGCGCGCCGCGGCCTGCCGTACCTGTGGGGCGGCCTGGCGGCCGGCGTAATCGCGGCGGTCGCGCTCGGCGCGGCGCTGGTCGGCTTCACCGAGGTGCTCTCCGGTGACGCGCAGGATTACTTCCAGACCGCGATGGTGCTCATCGCCTGCGTGCTGATCGTGCAGATGGTGCTGTGGATGAAGCAGCACGGCCGCACGCTGAAGCGCGACATGGAACAGTCGCTGCAAAAGAGCAAGCGCGATTCGAACTGGTGGGGTGTCGCGGTGCTGGTCGCACTGGCGATCGCGCGTGAGGGCAGCGAAACCGTGATCTTCCTGTACGGCCTCGGCTTCGGCCAGTCTGGTCATGTCGACGGCAGCCAGATGCTCGCCGTTGCGATCGGGCTTGCGCTCGCGTTCCTGACCTTCTACGTGTTGCAGCTCGGCGGCAAGATCATCTCGTGGCGGCTCTTTTTCCGCGTCACCGAAATCATGCTGCTGTTCCTCGGCGCGGGGCTGTTCCAGACCGGCATCGACAAACTGATCGACAAGGAAATCCTGCCCACGCTCGTCGACCAGCTGTGGAATTCTTCGGCGATCCTCGATGATTCGAGCACCTTCGGTTCGCTCGTCGCGACGCTGACCGGTTACCGTGCGCATCCGGCACTGATGAATCTGCTTGCCTATGCCGTGTACTGGGCGGTCGTTTATCTGCTGGTGCGCCGCGCCACTCGCAAGCCCGCGCAGCAAACAGCAGGGCGCGCGGCATGAGCGCCGTGATGGCTTCGCGGTCGGGCCGCCTCGCGGCGGTCGGCCAGTGGATGCAGCGCCATGGGGCGGTGATTCGTGGCATCCAATGGATCGTGGTCGCGGTATACGCGTTCCTGATCATCGTGCCCGCGCTGATGCCGCTGCCGGACGATACCGCGCACCTTTGGAGCAACCTGACGCTCGCCGCGCAGTTCGTGTTCTGGGGCATCTGGTGGCCGTTCGTGCTGCTGTCGATGGTGATGCTCGGCCGCGTCTGGTGCGGCGTGCTGTGCCCAGAGGGCGCACTTGCCGAATTCGCGAGCAAGTTCGGCCGCGGCCGCGCGATTCCGCACTGGATGCGCTGGGGCGGATGGCCCTTCGTTGCGTTCGGCATCACGACGATCTACGGTCAGATGGTGAGCGTCTACCAGTATCCGAAAGCGGTATTGCTGGTGCTCGGCGGCTCGACTTTCGCAGCCATCGTGATCGGTCTGCTGTACGGACGCGAGAAGCGCGTCTGGTGCAAATACCTGTGCCCCGTCAACGGGGTTTTTTCGCTTCTGGCGCGCCTCGCGCCATTTCACTACAAGGTCGACGAAGACGCGTGGCGCCGTTCATACACGAACGGCGAGCATGGGCACCGGGTGATTCCGATCAACTGCGCGCCGCTCGTGCCGTTGCGCAACATGAAGGGCGCGGCCGACTGCCATATGTGCGGCCGCTGCAGCGGACACCGTGATGCGATCGCGCTGACTTGGCGCAAGCCGTCGACGGAAGTCGTGCAGTTGGGCGACAAAAAGGCGAATCCATGGGACACCGCGTTGATCCTCTACGGCCTGCTCGGCATCGCGATCGGTGCGTTCCACTGGACCGCGTCGCGCTGGTTCATCGACCTGAAGATGTTCGCGGCGACCTGGCTCGTCGACCACGACATCACGTGGCCGCTTGAAACCAACGCCCCGTGGTTCCTGTTCACGCATTACCCCGATCAGAACGACGTGTTCTCGTGGCTCGATGGCTCGCTGCTGATCGGCTACATCCTCGCGACGGCGCTCGTCTATGGCACCGCGCTGCTGCTGTTGCTGGCGGGCGCCACGCGCATGCTCGGGCGCTTCAACACAACGCGGCTGCATCACTTGACGCAGGGGCTGATTCCGATCGCGGGCGCGGGCGTGTTCCTCGGTTTGTCGGCGACGACGCTGTCATTGCTGCGCGCCGAGCACGTGTCGCTGTGGTGGGCATCGGATCTGCGCATCGCGATTCTGGTGATTGCCAGCGCGTGGAGCGCATGGCTCGCGTGGCTCGTCACGCGTCGCTATAGCGAGCGCTTCGTGCAGCGGGCGCTGGCGATGCTGTGGTTCGTCGCGGCGCTGGCGGTCGTCAATAGCGCGTGGTGGCTGATGTTCTGGGGCTGGGCGTCGAAGTAAGTATCTGGCCTGCGTTCGGTGCGAACGCAGGCGCACGCGCAAAGAAAAAGCCGTGGGATGGCAACATCCCACGGCTTTTTCATTTTCATCTCCAGCGATGTGCGCCAGTGCGCGCATCCGCTTTCGAGTGAGAGCCAAAAAAAGGCCTGGCTGGCTGCGACGGCTGGCTTGGTGTCTGCACGAAGGGGTCTAGTTCTCGCGTGCAAGCCGTCGTGGCTGGCTAATGCCTAACACCTCTCGCGGAGGTGGTCCCCACAATACCCAGTACTTACTTCGTTCGCGTTGCGTTGCTACTTCGTCAGGATCAGCTTACCGAGGCGCGTCGCACGTAACCGGTACGTCTCGCCGTTGTGCACGATGCTGATGTGACTATGGCCTTGCAGCAGCGCGTCGCTGCGCACGACCCGTTCCGCCGTCTCGCCCTGGCCGGTGGTGCGTTCCGCGGTGGGCTTCGCCGCGGGCGCGGTCGTCGTCGACGGCTTCGGGCGACTGGTCAGCGCGGCCGCTGAGCGGCGCAGGCTGAGCGTGGTGGAGCGAGTCATATCGGTCATTCGTTTCAGCTTGTTCGTTGATTCGATGGGAGGATTTTAAATGATAACTATTCCTATTTACAAGCTCGTGAAATTGATCGGATTGAACTTTTGATAGCTGAATGAAATGTGCGCCTAAACGACGACCGTGGGGGGCCATCGTGGACATGGCCCCGCGACGGCGCGGGCAGGACGCCCGCGCGGTTTCTCAGTGCAACGGTCCCGGTTCCTGTTTGGTCGCGACGAACTGGCGGATCAGCCGCACCGTATCGATATCGTTCTCGCGATACGCGGACTTGACGATCTCCTGTGTCCGCACGGCGTCCTGATCGGTGGTCGAGACGGGCAGCGTGGTCGCGTACTCGAAGCGCAGGAACAGCTGTAGTTCGTCGGGTTGCTCGATCGTCATCGTCAGTGAGCCGCCGACGTGCTCGGCGGTCGGCAGGATGTCGTAGCGCACGCTGTCGCTTTCCCGCAGCGTGACGCGATCGCGCACGGTGGCCTGGCCGTAGTGCAACTCACGCTCGAGCACATTGCCGTCGCGCGACAGGATCGTGCAGCTGTCGAGACCCATCACGAACAGTTGCGGCTGCTCGGCGCGCAACACGAGACCTTCCCACAACTGCTCGCGGGTCATCGATTCGACGAGGGGATTCAACGGATCGTTGATCTGAATGAGGTGTTCGAAATTCAAGTCGACTGCGTCCTATGAAAATATTGCAATGCCCGTGGCCCGAACGGGCGACGTCCGACCGTCCTATGCATCGTCTGGTGCGCCTGTTAAGCGACGGCGAGCGCGGAGCGGATCGAGATCGTGTGCGTGAGGATCTTGTGCACCGGGCATGCATTGGCAATTTGCAAAAGCCGTTCCCGCTGCTCGTCGGACAGGTCGCCATCGAGCATGATCTGACGGTCGATCGTCGAACCCGCGTCGCCGGTTTCCATCGACAGTTTGACCCGTACGCCCGCGAGCGGCCAGCCTTTGCGCTGCGCATACATCTTCAGCGTGATCGACGTGCACGCGCCGAGGCTCGACAGCAGCAGCGAGACCGGCGTCGGGCCGCGGTCGCCGCCGCCTACCGATTCGGGCTCGTCGGCAATCCATGTGTGCTTGCCGTCGTCGAACACGACCTGAAAATTCGTCGAACCGATGTGGGCGGTGACGGTGGGCTCTGCCATGCGCGCTCCTGTGATAGGAATCATATTGGGTCGCGCGCCGCGGACTGTTGCAATCAACGCGGCCCGCGCGACATGAGCCGATATTGTGACCGAATTTACCGGTGTTCGCGCCCCGAGAGGGACGATCTGGCGGCGCGCGTTAGCCTGTCAATGCGTGATCGCGCCCATCCGCCCGGCCTGATAGTCGACCACCGCCTGACGGATCTCGTCCTCGGTATTCATCACGAACGGGCCATAGCGCACGACCGGCTCCTTCAGCGGCACGCCGCCGAGCAGCAGCACTTCGAGCGGTTCGTCGCCGGCCGTGATCGTCACCGCGTCGCCGTCGTTGGCGAACACGACCATCGTGCGCGCGTCGATGCCGGCGCGCGCCTCGCCTTCGCCATACACGCCCTTGCCGGACAGCCCATACGCGAACACGCGATAGTCGGCCGGCACCGGCTGACGGATCGTCGCGCCGGGCTGCAGCGAGAAATGCTGATACAGGATCGGCGTACGCGTTTCGATCGCGGCCTTGACGCCGAGCGCTTCGCCCGCGATGACCTTGACGCGCACCTGGCCGTCTTCCGACGTCGCGACAGGGATACGTGCCGACGGGATCTCCTGGTAGCGCGGCGCGATCATCTTGTCGCGACGCGGTAGGTTCACCCACAACTGCAAGCCGTGCACGCGGCCGCCGGTGCGCGTGAATTCCGGGTCGGGCATTTCGCTATGCACGACGCCCGCGCCCGCTGTCATCCACTGGACGTCGCCGGCGTGCAGCGTGCCCGAATGGCTCGCCGAGTCCTTGTGGCCGAACTGGCCCTCGAGCACATAGGTGACCGTCTCGAAGCCGCGATGCGGATGATCGGGCGCGCCGATGGCCTCGCCCGGCGCATAGTCGACCGGCCCCATTTCGTCGAGCAGCAGGAACGGATCGAAGTCCATCAGGAGACGCGTCGGAAACGGCCGATGAACGACGAATCCGCCGCCTTCCACCGTGCGAACCGACGGAAACGTGCGTTCGATCGTGCGTGACGTAGTCATCAATATCACCTCGAAAAATGGGGAATAGCATTATTTCTGAAACATGGAGCTATTATAGGGACCGTTTTTCGCGGTGCCAGCCACCCCTCAGCAATGGATTGTTCTGTTCATGGAACGATGAGATGAAGATCGATTCACACAACCTGAACGACCTGATGTACTTTTCGCAGGTCGTCGAACATGGCGGATTTTCGGCCGCCGAGCGGGTGTTGGGCATCTCGAAGTCGCGCCTGTCGCGCCGGCTCACGGAGCTGGAAGCGTCGCTCGGCGTTCGGCTGTTGCAGCGTTCCACTCGCAAGCTCGCGCTGACCGAAGCGGGGCAGCTGTTCTACCAGCACTGTCAGGCGATGCTCAGCGAAGCGCAGGCGGCGGTCAATGTCGTGCAGCAGCTGCGCTCGTCGCCGCGCGGCACGGTGCGCGTCAGCGTGCCGGTCACGATCTCGCAGACGATTCTGTCGACGATCCTGCCGGAATTCATGCACCGCTATCCGGAGGTGCGCGTCGTGATGCGCGTGACCAATCGCGTGGTCGATCTGTTCGAGGATTCGATCGACGTCGCGTTGCGCGTGCGTTCAGATCCGCCGGAGAACGCGAACATCGTCGTGCGGCCGCTGTGGCGCACCGAGCAGATGCTGGTCGGCGCGCCTAGCCTGCTGCAGCAGAATGCGCCGCCGCTGACGCCGGCCGACCTGAACCGCTTCGAAACACTGGACGTACCGACGAGCGACGGCCGCCACGTGTACAACCTGATCTCGCCCGACGGTACGCGCCATGCTCACGAACACGAGCCGCGCCTCGTGACCGCCGACCTGATGACGATTCGAGAGGCGGTGCTCGCCGGTGTCGGCATCGCCGCATTGCCCGAGATGATGTATGGCGCCGCGCTGAGGGCAGGGCTGTTGTCACCGGTGATGCCGGGCTGGAGTTTTCCGACGCCGCAACTTTACGCGGTGTTCGTATCGCGTCAGGGCATGGTGCCGGCGGTGCGCGCGTTCGTCGATTATCTGGTCGAGATGCTCGATCCGGATGAAGGTAAGCACATCATGGGCGAGTGTCCGGCGCACGGCAACAAAACGGTGGCGCAGGCATCGGTTGCGGCGGCGGCTCCGGTTGCGTCGACGGTGGCTTGATAAGAAGCTCGAGGAAACTCAAGAGTCGCACGGTACGCTGCGGGCGCTATCGCGCTTCGCAAATCGCTTTTAGCATTTAAGCGTGGCCTGTTATGGTTACTTTCAATGGCCGTTTGCTTGAATGCGCGCGCGCACAGGAATATAGTGAAATCCCTTTCGCTAAGGAGTCTCCTATGCGAAAACTCATGGCCGCTATCATAGCGGGCCTGATAGGGCTGACCGCGTTGTCCGTGTCGACCACGGCCCTCGCATGCGGTGATAAAAGCTATCAGTCTTCGGCCGATGGCAAATGATCCCGCCGCCCGAAGGCGCCGAGCGCGCACAAAAAAGGCCTTCATCCAACGATGAAGGCCTTTTACTTTTGGGCCGTGTTTCAACATGGTTTTCGCGTGGACGAGCGTTCTGCTTCGAGTGTCACGCTACCCGTTACTTCGCTTTGGGCTGCGTGACGAAACCGATCTTCGTCAGTCCTCCAGCCTGCGCGGCGGACATCACCTGAGCGACCTTCTCGTACGGCACCTTGCGGTCCGCATCGAGATGCAGCTCCGGCTGCGGGCTCGCCTGCGAGGCCGCGGCGATCTTCGCGGCGAGCGCCGCGTCGTCGACCTTAGTGTTGTCCCACAGCACGTTGCCGTCCGCGTCGATCGACACCGTCACCTGCGCGGGCTTCGTGTCTTCCTTCTGACTGCTCGCATGCGGCAGATCGATCTTGACCGCGTGGCGGATCACCGGAATCGTCACCATGAAGACGATCAGCAGAACCAGCATCACGTCGACGAGCGGCGTCATGTTGATTTCGTTCATCAGGCCGTCGTCATCGTCTCCGGCGAAAGGGCTCATTGCCATCGGAATGCCTCGTCGATCAGTTGGCGCGGGTCGCGAGACGCAGGCCGTCGCCGCGCTTGGTCGACGACAGACGGGCACCCGTTACGAAGAACGCATGCAGGCCGTGCGCGAAACGGCTCAGCTTCGCGACGACCGCCTTATTGGCGCGCGTCAGCGCGTTGTAGCCGAGCACCGCCGGAATCGCGACGAACAGACCGAACGCGGTCATGATCAGGGCTTCGCCGACCGGGCCGGCGACCCGGTCGATCGATGACTGGCCGCTCGCGCCGATCGCGAGCAGCGCGTGATAGATGCCCCACACGGTGCCGAACAGGCCGACGAACGGCGCGGTGCTGCCGATCGACGCGAGAATCGCGAGACCGCTCTGCATGCGCGCGACGCTTTCGTCCATCGTGTCTTTCAGGCAGCGCGTGATCCAGTCCGACACGTCCATGCGGTCATGCAGATGCGGCTGCGTCTGGTGATGATGGTCGGCCGCTTCCTGGCCCGACAGCGCGAGTGCGAGGAACGGGTTGTGATGCGGCGTCGAGGCACCGCCGCCGAGCTTCTTCACGCCGTCGGCGAGATCGTCCGAATGCCAGAATGCCTGCTCGGCGTTCTTCGTCAGGCGCTTCAGACGCACCACATTCCAGCCTTTGACGACGATCACGCTCCACGACATCACCGACATGATCAACAGTGCGAGCGCGATACCGCGCGTCACGAAATCCCCTTGCGCCCACACGTGCGCCAATCCGTAGTTTTGCATCGCAATTCCTTGTTTTTGAAAGCTTGCTTCAGTCGGTGAGATTGAAGTTGAAAGGCTGGGTGTACGCGGCCCTGACGGGCTCGCCATTCTCGAGATACGGTTTGCAGGCGCTCGCGCGCACGGCGGCGACGGCCGCGTCGTCGAGACGGCTAAAGCCGCTGCTCTTCTTCAACTCGATGCCTTCGAGCTTGCCGGTCAGGCCGACCACGAAATGGACGTACGCCGTGCCGGCCTCGCCGCGGCGCCGCGACAGCGCGGGGTAGTCCGGATGGGCGATGTTGCAATCGAGATGCGACACGTTCTTTGGCGCGCTGATGTCCATCGTCTGTTTGCCGATCGCGGGCGCTGCCGCGGCGGGCGGCGTCGCTGGTGCGGCAGGCGCGGGCGGTGTCGGATCGGGCGCCGCGACGGGCGTCGGCGACGGCGCAGCGGCCTCGGGCAACGGGGTCGGCGTCGGCTTCGGCGTGGGCGCTGGCTTCGGCTGGACTTTGGGCTTCGTATGGACGGGCGGTGTCGGCTGAGGCGGCGGCGGTGCGATCGATTGCAGCGCGACCGGCGCGGCGACTGGTGCGGGCGGCAGCAGTTCGGCGGTCATCACGCGCGATTCGAGCGCGACCTGCACAGGCTCGTGACGCAGCGTCATGATCACGGCGAGCAGCGCGACGTGAACCACGGCGACCAAGGCGGTGGCCGCCAGTGCGCGGGAATTCGGACGGGTAGACGACGCCAGCGGGGCGCCTGCGGTAACGGGGTGCGGAGCCTGCATGGTCAGTGTGGCAGCGCACCGTTCGGGCGGCGCGGCGGACAGGACATCGTCATGTTCGGAAAATCAGCAGCGAAATGAACAAAGTAGTCACGAAACCAATCAGCAATTCCATCTCGGACTCCTCTCGAAAGGGAGAGCGGGGTAGCTGGCTGGTACGAATCCTGGCTTGCTGACGGCAGTGGGATAACGCGGTACGGCGGACTGTACTGCGGTTGTGTTGCAGATATGCGGCACTCTCAATGTCGCATTAGGCGTTACATTAAACGTGCATGAAGTATAGGGGGCTTTAGGACACACCGACACGGCTTGCACCGCGCCCCGCTAGCTAACTCAAGCTGCCTTGCGCTCGTAGAACGTGACCTGCACAACCTCGGCGACGCTCTGCACCTGCTGATGACGCTCGACCACGCCGCAACGACTCGCGCACACGCCGCTTTGCAGCATCACGTCGCGCACGGATTCCTCGCACTTGCCGCAGCACGAGGCGACGCCAAGTTCAAACTGCAACTCGTCGAACGAGTCGATGCCGTCCGCAATCGAGGAGCGGATTGTGCGGTCGGAAACGGATTTGCAGACACAGACGATCATGGCAGGCGTCATAGCTAACGTTAATGCGAATTATTATCATTTTGTTTGATTCGTTTGGCAAGCGTCCCGTGCGATTTTTTGTAACAAAACCAGCCTCTTAGAATGGATTCCGTCGGAGGAACGGCAGCGGGCGCCCTGATCTAGCTCTACGCGGCGCGGGAATCCGATGCGGCCGTGCGGCGGGACGGTATCGATACCTGCTCGACCACGGCCTCGATCCGAAGCAGTGTGGCGGCCAGTTGCTGCTGATGGATGCCGTCGTCGGTGGAGTAGAAGCTTGGTGGCGGCGTGCTTGCGGCCGGCGGGGCGGCGCGCAGGCCGTGCTGCTCGAGCACGCGTTCGAGCTGGCGCGCGATCGCCACGCTCGTGTCGATCAGCGCGAGCCGCTCGCCGACGATGTCGCGGATCGCCGCGTCGAGAAACGGGTAATGGGTGCAGCCGAGCACCAGCGTATCGGCGCCGGCGTCGAGCATCGGTTGCAGGTAGCTGCGCAGCAGTGCGCGCAGCTCGGCCGAGCCGACGTCGCAGCGCTCGACCGCCTGGACGAGCCCGTGCCCGGGTTGGCACAGAAAGCGGCAATCGGCGGCGTAGCGTTCGAGCAGCCCCTGGAAGCGGGCGCTGCGCAACGTCGCCTGGGTCGCCAGCACGCCGGCGACGCGGCTTTTCGATTGCAGTGCCGCGGGCTTGACGCCCGGTTCGACGCCGATGAGAGGAATCGGCAGCTTTTCGCGCACCAGCGCGATCGACTGCGCGGTCGCCGTATTGCACGCGACCACGAGCGCCTTCGCGCCTCGTGCGGCGAGCCATTCGCCGATGGCTAGCGTGCGGTCGGTGATGAAGTCGTCGTCGCGCTCGCCATAGGGCGCGTACAGAGAATCGGCGACGTACAGCAGCGCCTCGTCAGGCAGTTGCGCGCGCACCGCACGCAGCACCGACAGTCCGCCGAGCCCCGAATCGAAAATACCGATCGGCGCCTGCGACGCGGCGCCAGCGGCAACACTGCGGACAGTCGGGGACGGCGCGGGGACGGGCATAGTGAAGAAAACGAGCGTGACGTGGCGGTCGAAGAAACGGGCGGAGCCAGCGGCGAAGCGCGAGCAGGCGCGCAAGTATATCGCCCACGCGGTACGGTCCGGCGCGAATGCCTGCTGGGCAGGCATTGGGCCGCTACCGCGCGGGATGCTTCAACGTGCCTCGCTCACGACTCGACCGAGCCCATCGCGCTTTGCTGGTAGTTCTGGATACCGACCTTGTCGATCAGATCGAGCTGGGTCTCGAGCCAGTCGATGTGCTCTTCGGTGTCGTCGAGAATCTTCGTGAAGATTTCACGCGAGATGAAATCGCGCACCGATTCGCAGTAGGCAATCGCCTCCTTGCAGGTGCTTTGCGAAACCTGTTCGAGCTTCAGATCGCATTCGAGGATCTCTTTGGTTTCCTCACCGATCAGCAGCTTGTGCAGGTCCTGTAGATTCGGCAGACCGTCGAGCATGAAGATCCGTTCGATCAGCATGTCGGCATGCTTCATTTCGCCGATCGACTCGTCGTACTCGTGCTTGCCGAGCTTGTCGAGGCCCCAGTGGCCGTACATCCGCGCATGCAGGAAGTACTGGTTGATCGCGGTCAGCTCGTTCTTCAGCTGCGCGTTCAGATATTCGATGACCTTCTTGTCGCCTTGCATGTTATTTCCTTTTTCGGGGACCTTGAATTTCCAACAACAATAAACGCCATGCCCAAAAAAGCCAAGAATCCGTCACAACTTTTGGCGCCGTTCGCGGCCTCGTACGTGCGGCGCCTTGCGCATGCATGATGCGGCAAAAAAAAGCCGGGACCGCAGCCCC
Organism: Burkholderia sp. JPY481; assembly: GCF_038900515.1. Taxonomy (NCBI): domain Bacteria; kingdom Pseudomonadati; phylum Pseudomonadota; class Betaproteobacteria; order Burkholderiales; family Burkholderiaceae; genus Burkholderia; species Burkholderia sp. JPY481. Next base: position 435,658 of record NZ_JAYMRT010000005.1, on the reverse strand, counting down.
GGCTTTTCGACTGATCCGAGTGGCGTTAATCGCGACTCATTAAGCCGTGGCGACCGGAATCTTGCCGATCTTGGCCTGCCATTCCTTCGGGCCGGTCTGGTGCACGGAGGTGCCGTTCGAATCGACGGCGACCGTGACCGGCATGTCTTGCACGTCGAACTCGTAGATCGCTTCCATGCCGAGGTCTTCGAACGCGAGCACCTTCGCGCTGCGGATCGCCTTCGACACGAGATACGCGGCGCCGCCGACAGCCATCAGATACGCGGCCTTGTGCTTCTTGATCGCCTCGATCGCGACCGGGCCGCGCTCGGCCTTGCCGATCATCGAAATCAGGCCCGTTTGCGCGAGCATCGTCTCGGTGAACTTGTCCATCCGCGTCGCGGTGGTGGGGCCTGCCGGGCCGACCGCTTCGTCGCGCACCGGATCGACCGGGCCGACGTAGTAGATCACGCGGTTGGTGAAATCGACCGGCAGCTTCTCGCCCTTCGCGAGCATGTCGGCAATGCGCTTGTGCGCGGCGTCGCGGCCCGTCAACATCTTGCCCGACAGCAGCAGCGTCTGGCCCGGCTTCCAGCCGGCCACTTCTTCCGGCGTCAGCGTGTTCAGATCGACGCGCTTGCTGGTTTCCGTGTTCGGTTCCCAGTGCACCTTCGGCCATGCGTCGAGCGACGGCGCTTCGAGCCTGGCGACGCCCGAACCGTCGAGCGTGAAGTGCGCGTGGCGGGTCGCCGCGCAGTTCGGGATGATCGCGATCGGCTTGGACGCGGCGTGCGTCGGCGCAGCCATGATCTTGACGTCGAGCACAGTGGAGAGGCCACCGAGACCCTGCGCGCCGATACCGAGCGCGTTGACCTTCTCGTGCAGTTCGACGCGCAGCTCTTCGATCCAGTCCTTCGGGCCGCGTGCGATCACGTCCTGGATGTCGATCGGGTCCATCAGCGATTCCTTCGCCATCACCATCGCTTTCTCAGCGGTGCCGCCGATGCCGATGCCCAGCATGCCCGGCGGGCACCAGCCGGCGCCCATCGTCGGCACGGTCTTCAGAATCCAGTCGACGATCGAGTCCGACGGGTTCAGCATCGCGAACTTCGACTTGTTCTCCGAGCCGCCGCCCTTGGCCGCCACCTGCACGTCGACGGTGTTGCCCGGCACGATCTCGTAGTGGATCACGGCCGGCGTGTTGTCCTTGGTGTTCTTGCGCGCGCCTTCGGGCGGGCTCACGATCGAGGCGCGCAGCACGTTGTCCGGGTTCAGGTAACCGCGGCGCACGCCTTCGTTGATCATGTCGGTGACGCTCATCGTGGCGCCGTCCCAGCGCACGTCCATGCCGACCTTCACGAACACCGTGACGATGCCGGTGTCCTGGCAGATCGGGCGCTTGCCTTCGGCGCACATGCGGCTGTTGGTCAGGATCTGCGCGATCGCGTCTTTCGCTGCCGGGCTCTGTTCGAGCTCGTATGCGCGGCCGAGCGCTTCGATGTAGTCGAGCGGATGGTAGTAGCTGATGTACTGCAGCGAATCAGCGATGCTCTGGATCAGATCTTCCTGTTTGATGACGGTCATGGCTAGCTCAGTGGGGAGGCGCTTGTTGTCGGATCGCAGCGCGTGCGGTCAGTCTTGCGCCTTCAGGGGAGTGGAAACCTTGATGCCGCCCACGGCGTGCAATGCCGCGGGCTCTTCGAAATGCTTGGGATGCGTGTGCGTGGTGAGGCGGTCGACGAGCGCCATCACGAGCGCGGAAACGAGGAACGTGACGTGGATTATCACCTGCCACATGATCGTGTGCGTCGTGTTCTGGTCGGGGCTGATGAAGGTCTTCAGCAGATGGATCGACGAGATGCTGATCAGCGCCATCGACAGCTTTACTTTCAGCACGCCGGCGTTCACGTGATCGAGCCATTCCGGTTCGTCCGGATGGCCGTCGAGGCCCAGGCGCGACACGAACGTTTCATACCCGCCGATGATCACCATGATCAGCAGGTTCGAGATCATCACCACGTCGATCAGGCCCAGCACGACGAGCATGATGCTGGTTTCGTCGAGCTTCATCGCGTCCGACACCAGATGCCAGACTTCCTTCAGGAACAGCACGACGTAGACTGCCTGCGCGACGATCAGCCCGAGATACAGCGGCACCTGCAGCCAACGGCTCATGAAAACGAGGTGGGGCAGCGCGCGCATAGGGCGGCGCGGACGGGCAGAGGCGGGTCGCGAAGCGGACATAGGCAACGGTCAGATGAAGCGGGGGTGATGTAACACGGGCTAGGCGCCGACGGCGGCGCGGGGCGCGGCCATCGAAGGATCGCGAGACTCGCGTCGGGCGCCGTATTGTACAGCGTCGGTCGAATCTGCTGCTCCGCGGCGGGCAGCGCGCCGGCCATACTGGAATTACGATGCGACCGGCGGCACGCTGCGCGCCTTCAGGCTCGCGAGAGCGATACCCGCGACCACGCAGGCAAGCGCGATGCCGTGCGCGAGCGTGGGCCGCTCGCCGAGGAACACGATGCCGTAGAGCGCCGCGGCGACCGGCAGCACCGCGCTGAACACGCCGGCGAGACTGCCTGGCACGTGGCGGATGCCTTTCATCCACAGCCAGAACGAGAAGATGCTCGCCGACAGCCCGTACCACAGCACTAGCATCCAGACGCTCGACGGCACCGCGCGATAGTCGAAATGCGCGAGCGCGCCGGCGCCGAGCGGCAGCATCAGCAACAGGCCGAACAGATGCGTGTACGCGCAGATGTCGATCGGCGCGAGCGTCTGCGTGAGGCGGCGCGACAGGATGACGTACAGCGATTCGCAGCACACGGCGCCGAGCACCATGAAGTTGCCCGCGAGCGAGCCGGTGCCGGCCGTCGCATACGCGCCCGCCTCGCCGTGCGCGACATTGATGACGACGACGCCGACGATCGCCAGCACGATCGATGCGATCGCGCGGCCATCCGGCCGCTCCTTCAGGATCAGCCACGACAGCAGTGCGACGACCGCCGGAATCGTGCTCGTGATCACGCCGGCCGCGACCGCGCTGGTGCGCGCGACGCCGTTGAGCATCAGCAGCGTGAAGCCGAAGGTGCCGAATAGCGCTTGCAAAAACAGGTTGATCCATTCGTCGCGTTTGACGCGGCGCAGTTTTGTCACGCGCAGGAGCGGCCATAGCACGGCCATCGCGATCACGAAACGCAGCAGCGCGAACAGCGGGACGGGAACGAAGGCGACGATCGATTTACCGATTCCGACATTGCTGCCGACCAGCAGCATCGAGGTAATGAGAAGCAGGGCGTAGCGATTCAAGCTGGAATCCGGACGGCTAGTTCAGTTAGCATTGTAAGAGGCCGTGCGACCGGGCGTAAGGGTGCGAAAGCGGGCGACCGGAGGGTGCATTTGGTTCGCATCAGCGGCATGCGATGTGCTGCGGATGAACGTAGAACGGGCGATCTTTTCCGCGCGCATCTCGTCTGATCAACGTGCAAGCACGTCGGTGGCTCGCCCGATCTAAGGGTTTTCGCTTGCAGATCAACACGATGCACGTAAGTGGCCGGTAAGTTGCGGCGCTTATGGTTGAGCCTGACGCGGGTGATGGATCGAGCAGGGCGCCCGCAAGCACGGATGTTGCGATGCCGCACGCACGCGCGTTTGACGGCATTGCGAGGTGGGAGGCAGCGCCGCTCGTGGCGGCTCGAACAGGATAAGGCGCGCGCGCGATGCGCGCCGGTACAGGTTTTTCCGTTTTTCATCTTCACCAAGGGGTTGTCGATGTCTGCGATTGAATCGGTTCTTCAGGAACGCCGCGTTTTTCCGCCCTCCGCTGACACGGCGAAGGGTGCCACGATCTCTGGCATGGACGCGTACCGGGCGCTCGCCGCCGAAGCGGAGCGCGACTACGAAGGCTTTTGGGGGCGTCTTGCGAAGGAGACGCTCAGTTGGCACAAGCCATTTACGAAGGTGCTCGACGAATCGAAGGCGCCGTTCTACACGTGGTTCGAGGACGGCCAGCTGAACGCGTCGTATAACAGCATCGACCGTCACGTCGAGGCGGGCAACGGCGGGCGCGTCGCGATCGTGTTCGAAGCCGACGACGGCACCGTCACCAACGTCACCTATCAGGATCTGCTGCAACGCGTATCGCGCTTCGCGAATGCGCTGAAAAAACGCGGCGTGAAGAAGGGCGATCCGGTCGTCATCTATATGCCGATGTCGATCGAGGCCGTCGTCGCGATGCAGGCATGCGCGCGTATCGGTGCGACGCACTCGGTCGTGTTCGGCGGCTTCTCGTCGAAGTCGCTCAACGAGCGGCTCGTCGACGTCGGCGCGGTCGCGCTGATCACGTCCGACGAACAGATGCGCGGCGGCAAGGCCTTGCCGCTGAAGAGCATCGCCGACGAAGCGCTCGCGCTCGGTGGCTGCGAGAAGGTCAAGAGCGTGATCGTGTACCAGCGCACCGGCGGCAAGGTCGCGTGGGACGCGGCGCGCGACCTGTGGATGCACGAACTCACGCAGGGCGAGTCGGACCAGTGCGCGCCCGAATGGGTCGACGCCGAGCATCCGCTCTTCATCCTCTATACGTCGGGCTCGACCGGCAAGCCGAAGGGCGTGCAGCACAGCACTGGCGGCTATCTGCTGTGGGCCGCGCAAACGCTGAAGTGGACCTTCGACTGGCGTCCCTCCGACGTGTTCTGGTGTACCGCCGACATCGGCTGGATCACCGGCCATAGCTACATCACGTACGGACCGCTGACGCTCGGCGGCACGCAGGTCATGTTCGAAGGCGTACCGACCTATCCGAACGCCGGACGCTTCTGGCAGATGATCGCGAAGCACAAGGTCACGCTGTTCTATACGGCGCCGACGGCGATCCGCTCGCTGATCAAGGCCTCCGAGGCCGACGCGAAAGTGCATCCGAAGAGCTACGACCTGTCGACGTTGCGCATCATCGGCACGGTCGGCGAGCCGATCAATCCGGAAGCGTGGGTGTGGTACTACGAGAACGTCGGCGGCGGCCGTTGTCCGGTCGTCGATACGTGGTGGCAGACCGAAACCGGCGGCCACATGATCGCGCCGATGCCCGGCGCGACGCCGCTCGTGCCGGGTTCGTGCACGCTGCCCCTGCCGGGCATCATGGCCGCGGTCGTCGACGAAACGGGCCAGGACGTGCCGAACGGGCAGGGCGGCATTCTGGTGGTCAAGCGTCCGTGGCCGGCGATGCTGCGCAACGTGTGGGGCGATCCGGACCGCTACAAGAAGAGCTACTTCCCCGAGGAACTCGGCGGCAAGCTCTACCTCGCCGGCGACGGCGCGGTGCGCGACAAGGAAACCGGCTACTTCACGATCATGGGCCGCATCGACGACGTGCTGAATGTGTCGGGCCATCGTCTCGGCACGATGGAGATCGAGTCGGCGCTGGTCGCCAATCCGCTCGTCGCGGAAGCTGCCGTGGTGGGCCGCCCCGATGCGACGACCGGTGAGGCGGTATGCGCGTTCGTCGTGCTCAAGCGTGCGCGTCCGCAAGGCGAAGAGGCCGTCAAGCTCGCGAACGAACTACGCAACTGGGTCGGCAAGGAGATCGGTCCGATCGCGAAACCGAAGGACATCCGCTTCGGCGAGAACCTGCCGAAGACGCGGTCGGGCAAGATCATGCGTCGTCTGTTGCGCTCGCTCGCGAAGGGCGAGGAGATTACGCAGGACGTGTCGACGCTGGAAAACCCGGCGATTCTCGACCAGCTCGGCGAGTCGATTTAAAGCGTTGTAAGCGGGTCCGCTGGACGGCGGCGGTGTGTCGATCGACACACCTGCCGGTGTATCGAGCAGACCCGTCGTTCGAGCGGACGGCCTGCACCATGTCATTGGGCGGACAATCCCAATTGCCTCGCCGTTGCCTTTTTGATACATAGGCGCATGGCCGCGCCGCACCTATCCTCCCATGCCACGTTGAACCCCCCGCCCGAACCGCCTCCGGTCTCGGCGGCGATGGCGCTCGCGCATCGCAAGTACTGGCGCTTCAACCTCGCGCTGATCGCGGTGCTGATGACGCTCGGTTTCTTCGTCTCCTTCGTCGTGCCGTTGCTGGCGCCCGCGCTCGCGCAGGTGCGCGTTGGCGGCTTCAGCCTGCCGTTCTACTTTGGCGCGCAGGGCGCGATCCTGATCTACCTCGCGTTGATCGTCGTCTATATCGTGCTGATGCAGCGCGCCGATCGTCAGTTGCAGCGCGCGTTCGAAGCGGATTCGCAGCGCGATGCCGCAAGCGCTCCCGCCGCGGATTCCACCCGCGGCGCGAACGATGAAGTCAACGTCGGCACGGATGCGCCGGCCGCGCGCGGACGCTGAACCGATGAAGCTCACGCATCGGCTGATCCGCTCGTACACGCTCTATACGCTCGGCTTTCTGCTGTTCGTCTATGTGATGTGGCGCATCGAGCGCAGCACCGGTCCCGGCGTGTGGATCGGCTATGTGTTCCTGTTCGTGCCGATCGCGGTGTATGCGGTGATCGGCGTGCTGTCGCGCACGTCCGATCTGGTCGAATACTACGTGGCCGGGCGGCGCGTGCCGTCGGCGTTCAATGGCATGGCGACCGCGGCCGACTGGCTGTCGGCCGCGTCGTTCATCGGTCTCGCGGGCTCGATCTACGCGACCGGCTACGATGGCCTCGCGTACCTGATGGGCTGGACCGGCGGCTATTGTCTCGTTGCGTTCCTGCTCGCGCCGTATGTGCGCAAGCTGGCGCGCTACACGATTCCCGACTTTCTCGGCACGCGCTATTCGAGCAACGCGGTGCGCGGCCTCGCGGCGCTCGCCGCGATCCTGTGCTCGTTCGTTTATCTGGTCGCCCAGATTCAGGGTGTCGGGCTGATCGCGACGCGCTTTATCGGCGTCGATTTCGCGGTCGGCATTTTCTGCGGGCTCGCGGGCATTCTGGTGTGCTCGTTTCTGGGCGGCATGCGCGCGGTGACGTGGACCCAGGTCGCGCAGTACATCATCCTGATCCTCGCGATGCTGATCCCGGTGTCGATGATCGCCCACAAGGACGGCCTCGGCTGGGTGCCGCAATTCAGCTATGGGCGCCTGATGGAGCGCATGGAAGGGCTCGAGAAACAGGTGCGCGACGCGCCGCTCGAGGAGCGCGTGCGCGACGACTATCGACGCCGTGCCGCGCTGATGCAGATGCGGCTCGATACGCTGCCGCAATCGTTCATCGACGAGAAGCAGCGGCTCACGCAGGAGGTCGGCGATCTGCGCCGCCATAACGGTCCGTTGCGCGAGATCAAGGAACGTGAGCGTGCGCTCGAACAGTTTCCGCGCGATGCCGCCGCTGCCCAGATCGTCTGGAGCCAGAAGCGCGACGACATGCTGATGCGGGCGACCGCCCCGGTGCCAATGCACGAACCGTTTCCTGCTGTCGCCGATGAAGACCGGAGCACGCATGCGCGTAACTTTTTGTCGCTGCTGCTGTGTCTGTCGCTTGGCACGGCGAGCCTGCCGCATATCCTGACGCGCTATAACACGACGACGTCGGTCGCGTCGGCGCGCCGCTCGGTGGGGTGGACGCTCTTTTTCGTCGCGCTGTTCTATCTGACCGTGCCGGTGCTGGCGGTGCTGATCAAGTACGAGATCCTGTCGAATCTGGTCGGCCATCATTTTGCCGATCTGCCGCAGTGGCTGATGCAATGGCGCAAGGTCGAACCGAGCCTGATCGGCCTTGCCGACACGAACGGCGACGGCATCGTGCGCTGGAGCGAGATCCAGATGCAGCCCGATATGGTCGTGCTCGCGGCGCCCGAGATCGCGGGGCTGCCGTATGTGATGTCGGGCTTGATCGCGGCGGGGGCGCTGGCGGCGGCGCTATCGACCGCGGATGGTCTGCTGCTGACGATCGCGAATGCGTTGTCGCACGACGTCTATTACCACATGGTCGATCCGAATGCGTCGAGCCAGCGGCGCGTGACGATCTCGAAGATTCTGCTGCTGGGTGTCGCGCTGTTCGCGTCGTATGTGGCGTCGCTGAATACGGGGAATATTCTGTTTCTGGTCGGCGCGGCGTTTTCGCTGGCGGCGTCGAGTCTGTTTCCGGCGCTGGTGCTCGGCGTGTTCTGGAAACGCACCACGCGCTTCGGCGCGGTGGCGGGGATGGTCGCGGGGCTCGTCGTGTGCATCTACTACATCGTGTCGACGTATCCGTTCTTCACGCAGATGACGGGCTTCACGGGCGCGCGCTGGTTCGGCATCGAGCCGATCAGCTCGGGCGTGTTCGGCGTGCCGGCGGGGTTTCTCGTGGCGATCGGGGTGAGTTTGATCGATCGCAAAGCGGACGCTTATACGATCGCGCTGGTCGACTATATCCGGCATCCGTAGGCGGTTTTCTCGCGGCGTTGGCGGGGGTGTGGCGCACGGCGCGAAGTTTGCTATAATTCGGCTCCCCGCCGGAGAGATGGATGAGCGGTTTAAGTCGCACGCCTGGAAAGCGTGTATAGGTTAATAGCCTATCGGGGGTTCGAATCCCCCTCTCTCCGCCAAACTGCCTTTTCTGGCAGCCCACCAGTCCAAGCCAGACACTCCGAAAGCCTTAGGGTTGGTCACAGCTTAGCCAGCCAGTGATTTCTTCCTGCAGCACGACCTCCAGCGCGTAACGATCAAGCAAAACGCCCATCGCGCTTGCGTGTTGATGCCTGCGTATCGATCATCGATTCCGGTCGGACAATCGCCCGACAAACTTCCATCCCTGATCCGCTACCCAAACATAAGTGAAGCCCGACGGACCGTCGATGAAAACGGTCATGGGCCGATCCGATCTTGCCGCCTCCTGTTGTCGCTCAGTCGACGCGGGAGTGATTCGCGCTTCGTCCTGTTTCAATGGCACGGCGCGCTCTTCAAGCCGCCAACCGTCTTCATTGACGTAAGTGAGCCGCGACGTTCCCCCTGACGGTGTTTGCAGCGTCAGTGTAAGCCGGCCTCCGTTGACGTCCGCTGGCTGGGCGCCATGGGAGTCCATGCTCGCCGTCACCGATGCATCCGCACCCGCGATGACGACACCCTCTACGGGCGTAGCAGCCAAAGCCATGCTGCACGCAGCTTCGAGGGTCATGAGTGCTGCGAAGGCGAACACCGCGCGTTTGATAAGTGGGTTTTTCATGTTAAGTACCTCCTTGCTGGCCGCGCTGTAGGGGTCGTCCATTCGTGCTGTTGAGGGTGTGTCAAACGGTACGTTCGGTCGAGGAGCGGCCGTCTCTCGATGAGCTTCACTATCGACCTAACCGTCTTCGAGCAAAACCCACACTCCGGGGGGACCGTCTCCCCCCAAGCGGAGCCGTTTCAATTGCAGGTAGGTCACGCAGAGATCGCTTGCACGCCCAATGAGTGCTCGGCCTTGGCCGTGCCCGACAGCCGCTTCCATATGAGGAAAACCAGGATCGCGGGCGATGGATGCGTCGGCATTTCCGCGCATTCCCGGCTATGTCCTCGTGTCGGCGATTTACATGATCAGTGAATAAGCCGCGGAATCGAGCGTCGAAAACGTACGCCGCCCAGCGGTCGCCGATGCGCCGATTGTTCGGGGGGAAGGCGCGACCTAGAATGATTGAGCTACCTTCATCAACGCGCCCGGCCAGCGCCGATCGCGACCAACGACGATGAACCTGTTCAGCTTGCCGCAGGCGTCTGCCTTGAAACGCCTGCAACAGCAGCCCGCGCTCGCGACATTCATCGCGCGGCTCGTCGAAACATTGTGCTGGCCCGCGCGTTTTACCGACCCCGAGGTCGAGCGCCAGTTCACCATCGAATATGGACGCGGTTTCGCCGATTTCCGCCGCGCGGCGATCATTCTCGGTACGTTGGTGTGGATGTGCTTCGGCTGGTGGGAGATCAGTCTTGCGCGTCATAGCGAGGCATTCCGGCCGTACTTCGCCGAGATCTTCTTTTTCCGCGTCGCGGGAACGCTCGCCGCAACGGCCGCAATCGTGCTGTCGTTCCGGCCGACGTTCGTGCGCGATGAGACTGCGCATCGGGTCATGCTGTCCGGGATGGCGGTCATGTTCGTCTGCCTGACCGTGCAGACTTTCCTCGCACCACGGCCCTTCAACTACACCCATTTCTTCGTCGGCTTCTACCTGATCCTGTTCTATCAATTCGGTTTTCTGCGTTTGCGTGCGAAGGCGACGTTACTGCTGACGCTCGGCGCAACCGGCGCGATCCTGCTGGCCCAGCTTGTGTCGCAAGGAATCGATCCGGACCTCTTCTGGGCGGGCATGTTCTACATCGCCAACGTCGTGGTGATCGGACATAGCGTGAACGTGAATGCGGAGCGGCATGTGCGCGATCGCTATCTCGCCGTGCAGGCGCTCGCGCACAGCAATGGCGCGTTGCAGGATGCCAATGTGGAACTCGCGCGCAAGCATCAGGATCTGGAGCAGGCGCGGCGCGAGCAGCAAACGCGCTCGGATGCGCTGATGGCGTTGCGCGAGCAGCAGAAAGAAGCCGCCGAGCAGGCGAGCCGCGCCAAATCGCGCTTTCTCGCCGCGGCGGCGCATGATCTGCGGCAGCCGATGCACGCGCTGAACATGTTCCTCGCGGCTGCCGACGAGGCGCTCGCGAAGCACGACATCGAGACTTCGACCGCACTGATCGGCGATGCACGCAAGGCGTCGGCGCTGAGCGCGCGGCTCTTCAATGCCGTGCTCGATCTGTCGAAGCTCGAGTCGGGCCACGTCAAACCGAGCTATTCGGGTGTCGATCTGGACCGCGTCGCGCAGGATGTCGTCGAGCAGCTGGCGCCGTTCGCGGCGAGTCTCGGCGTGAAGCTGCGCTACTCGCGCGGCGGCCGCAACTGCGCGATGGTCAGGACCGACGCCGACTGGATTCCGCGCGTGCTGAGCAACCTCGTTTCAAACGGCATCAAGTACGCCGATCGCGCGAAGGCCGGACGTTGCGCCGTCATCGTCGCGATCGTGCGCATGCGCAATTACGTGCGCGTCGATGTCGTCGACAACGGCATCGGTATCGCGTCGAAGCATTGGGACGCGATTTTCCAACCCTTCGTGCAGATCAGCAATCCCGAACGCGATCGGGAAAAAGGCTTGGGTCTCGGGCTATCGATCGTCAATGCCGCGGTGTCGCTGATGGAAGGTCACCGGATGGAGTTCAAGTCGATCGAGGGCAAAGGCTCGCGCTTTTCGATTCGTTTGCCGGTTGCGCAAGCCGGCACCGAAGTGGCTGTGCCGATGACGGACGTCGCGCCTTCGCGGGCTTCGTTGCGCGGCCTGTATATCCTGCTGGTCGAAGACGACAGGCTGGTGCGCGCGTCGACGGAGGCGTTGTTCGGGCAGTGGGGCGTGTTGTTCGATTCCGCGAATTCACTCGCCGAGCTGGAGACTTTGGTGCATACGATCGAACGCTTGCCCGATCTCGTGATTACCGACTATCGGCTGCCGCAGCGCCACACGGCGCACGACGTGGTCCATATGATTGCAGTGCAATTGCCGCGGCCGGTGCCATGTCTCGTCATCACCGGCGAGGCCGGCATCAATGCGCAGGGCGTTTTGCCGGAGCGTTGCATACTCAGCAAGCCGCTTTCCGCCGAAACGCTGGCGGCGCGCATGGTCGAACTGGCGAGCCGTCAACGCAGTGTCGTCTAGTACTTGCGCATGGCGTTTGCGTATAACCAGCGCCTCAGGTTGCCGATGCTTGCGCGGCGGTGGGAATCTCGATGCCACGGCGCGCCATCTCGACGATCAGGAACGTGCGCCGCGATACATTGAAACGGCTCAACAAATCGCTGATGTACTCTTTCGCCGTGTTCTCCGTAATGCACATTTTTCGCGCGATCGCCTTGTTCGATAGTCCATGCAGCACGTAGCGCAAGGTCTGCGCGAGTCGCGGCGGCAGATTCAGCGAGTCGATCGGAATGCCTTTGCTGGGCGCCGGCGCTTGTGGGGTGTGTCCGCCTTTGCCGAGCACGCTATTGGGCAGGTACACGCGTCCGTTCAGAATTGTTTGTAAGGCTTCGCGAAATACCGCGCCGCCTTCTTCGCTGGCTTTGGAAATGAAGCCACCCGCGCCATTCTTGATGCAGTCGAGCACTGTTTCGCGATCATCGCGCGCGGAGAGCATCACGACGTGTAACGACAGTTCCTGCTGCTGCACCCAATGCAACAACTCGAGCCCGGTGTGCTCGCGCCCTAGCTGATAGTCGAGAAAGATCAGGTCATAAGCGTCGCGCTGCAACCGTTCGACGGCCTCGTCATAGCTGCCGGCTTCATCGATATCGAGCGTCGGCTCCGAGCTGAGGATCAGGCTTTTCATCGCCGAGCGCGTTAGCCCCTCGTCTTCGACCAGCAAAACGCGGCGAAAAAACAGATTGTCCATGACACCTCCCCGGTCTTGACCATCGTAGCTCCATTGGGGGGATCTGGAATCCCTCCCTTTCGGGGGACGATCTGCTCATCGCACCTTTCTTCTCGCGTTTCGTTCCATCGATTTGATAGGCAAGTTACGCAGCATTCCGATAGACCTAGGACAGTCCCCTATACGACGTCCCACGCTTTGTAAGCGTCGGAGGTTTCCTCCTGCCAGCAATGGTCAGCCACAAACCCGAGCCCTTTGGCTTCAAACGAATTCCATTTGCAGTCGCGCTTTTCTGCAAGAACTACACAAAAGTCCTCTATTACCAAATGTATGGAAAAGCACCCAGAAAATGTACCTGGGTAGTGCAATTTGACGCGCTACTCTGCAACGCATGCATTAGGCACCGTTGAACGCGATCTACGCATGGTTATTCTGCGTCCTCCGCAAAATATAGCGTTTCGTTCAATTGCACGGCGCCGCAATGTTTGCTTTCGGCTCTTGCATTCGCACTTCTGCGATGAAACTGGCTCGGAGGCGGCTAAAAGGAGCGAGACACGCAAGTGACACCCTGAAAAGGTCAATACGTCACGCGCTTCGATTTTTTGAGCCTGCCAGTTGAGATGACAGAATGGCCCCAAACCTGACGTTCGCACCAGCAGACGTAGTCCCATCCCGGTCCAATCAACGCGGAAGACCTTTCCGCCGCAGCGAAATCAATCGCAGTCTCCGGGACCGATATTCTTTCGGTCCAGAATCTGTCGAAGATCTTCGGGCCGAAGCCAGAGCGCGCCGCTGAACTCGTGAAGCAAGGTCTCGGTCGGAACGAGATTTTCGAAAAGACCGGCAACATGGTTGCAGTCAATGACGTCAGTCTCACCGTCAAGGCGGGCGAGATTTTCGCGGTGGTGGGCCTGTCGGGTTCCGGTAAGTCGACGCCGGTTCGACTCCTCAATCGCCTGATTGAACCCACGTCCGGCCAGGTCGTTCTCCTGTCGTTCGCGCTTCTGCCGAATCGCACGGTACTCGACAACATCGCGTACGGACTCGAGGTCGCTGGTCTGAAGAAGGCCGCGCGGTACGATACCGCGCGTGCCGCGCTGACGCGAGTCGGTCTGGGCTCGTACGAAAAGCTGCTTCCCAGCGAATTGTCCGGCGGCATGCGGCAGCGCGTCGGCCTTGCACGCGCACTGGCCGTGAACCCTTCGGTGCTTCTGATGGACGAGGCGTTCCCGGCACTCGACCCGCTGATTCGGTTCGAAATGCAGAACGAGCTTTTGCCGCTACAGAAGGAAGAGCAGCGGACCATCGTGTTCATTTCGCACGACATCGAAGAAGCCATCAAGATCCGCGGGCGGATTGGCATCATGAAGGACGGGCGTGGAGTGCGGCTATGTATGCGACGGCGCAGGTCGATACCAGGGCTGCGTCACGCCAGCATCACTTCATAAGGCAGATACGCGTCCGGTACGTGACGCGCTGCTCCGCGATGTGAATGCGGTTTCACTCGATGCGGACTTGCACGAGCTTGCGTCCATCGCATTGAGCCAGGAACACGATGTACCCGTCACTGCGGAATTCAGGTTCCGCCGCGGACGACGTTCGGCGAGGCAAGGTCCTTCGATTACGTCGTGGTCGTCGGTGGAGTTCAGAAAGGAGTTTGCGTGACACGGAGCTTGCGCATCAACGTCAAGCGAAGCCCGACGCCCGGCACGCCTCACCCGTCATCGCTCTCGCGCGACTCCCCCGTATCCCCCCGTTTCGCACTCGCCCCCGTGGCAGGCGGCCGCCCCCGCGTCGCCTGCCACAGCGGCACCCCCTGCTGGGTCCCCGCCTTGGCCAGCATATGTGCACTGATCGGCGCGGTAAGAAACAGGAACGCAGGAATCAGTAACTCATGCAGGCTCGCGAAGTTGTTATGCGCGCTGAAATACACCACCGACGCGAGCACGATGCCGCCGACACCGAGCGTGGTCGACTTGGTCGGACCGTGCAGCCGCATGAAGAAGTCAGGCAGTCGCGCGAGCCCGACCGCCCCGATCAGCGTAAACAGACTGCCGGCGAGCAACAGCAAACAGACGATCGCTTCGACAAAGGTTTCCATCGGCATACTTCACGCTAGTTGAGTTCGATGATGTCGCCGCGCTGCAGGTACTTGGTGAGCGCGACCGTGCCCACGAAACCCATTACGGCAATCAGCAGCGCCACCTCGAAGAGAACCGTCGAGCGCAGGCTGATGCCGTACACGACGATCATCGCGATCGCATTGATGTTCAGCGTGTCGAGTGCGACGATGCGATCGGGCAGCGACGGACCGCGCACGAGGCGCCACAGCGTGAGCAGGAACGCGATGCCGAGGATCGCGAGCGAGATCGGAATCACGATGGCTAGCATGCGAAGATCTCCATCAACGGGGCTTCATAACGGGACTTGATCAGCGCGATGAGCGCCGCTTCGTCGTCGAGGTCGAGCACGTGCACGGTGAGGCGCGTGCGGTCGTCGCTGAGTTCGGCGCACAGCGTGCCGGGGCTCAGCGAGACCACGCTGATGAGCACCGTGAGCGCGATCTCGTGAGTGCTGTCGAGCGGCACTTCGATGAACGCCGGGCGCAGCCGCCTGGTCGGGCCGAGCACGAGCAGCGCGACCTCGACGTTGGCCACGATGATGTCGACCAACACATGCCAGGCAAGACGCACGAGCAGCCACGGCCGGCCGAAATGCATCGGCCGCAGCCACAAGCCTTCGGCGACGCGAAAAGAGATCACGCAGCCGAGCACGGCGCCGAGCAGTAGATTGCCCGGCGAGATGTCGTTCATCAGCAGCACCCAGCAGATGATCAGCAACGCGGTGAGCCATGGGTGGGGAAAGAGCCTTTTCAGCATCATCGGTTCCCCTGAATGTCGGCCGAGGGTGCGGCGGCCGCTGGTGGCGAAGATCGCGGCCCGGGCAGGATCGCGTGCACATACGCGGCGCGATCGAATAGCTGCGCGGCAGTATCGGCGAGATAGTGCCGTACCGCGCCCGCGCCGAGCGTGATCGCCACGACGCAGCCGAGCAGGACCGCGCAGGCGGCGAGCTTCGCGTTGCTGCCGCGCGGCGTGTGCTCCTCTTTGCCTTCGGCGGCGCGCGCGGCCGGCGCGGCCCATAACAGGCGCGTGCCCGTGCGGCTCAGCGCGACGATCGACAGCAGGCCTGATAACAGCACGGCCGGCCAAAGCACGACGGCCGCGCCGCTCGGCGTGGCGGCCAGCACCATCGCCTTGCCGAGGAAACCCGAGAGCGGCGGCAAGCCCGCGGCACCCACCGCGGCGATCAGATAGAGCAGCGCGGCAAGGTTCGACGGCCACGGTGCACGCGTGCGCGAGGTGGCGTCGACCGGAGCTTCGGCGTCGGCGCGAGCCGGTTCCGCGGCGAGCACGGCGAGCGCGCCGGCCGTCTCGACCTGCAGCGGCTGCATGCGCGCCCGCGTCGCCACCGCCTCGCCGTCGGGGTCGGGCGAGAAGACCGCCGCGGCCGCGTCGTCGAGCGCTTCGAGCGAGCCGGGCTCGACCGCATCGGCATCGGCATCGGCGGAAACGGCTGGATGGATCGCGTGTGCTGTCGATGCTTGTTCGGGTTCGAGCGTGTCGGCGAGCAGGAACAGCGCGCCTGTGCAGAGCGTCGTGCTGATCAGGTAGTAGAGCAGCGCGCTCCATGCAAGCGGCGTCTGTTGCGCGATCGCCGCGATCAGCAGCCCCACCGAAACCAGCACGAGATAGCCCGTCGTGGTCTTCAGACTCGACACCGCCAGCGCACCCAGCGCGCCGAACACGATCGTCGCGATCGCGAGCCACCATGCCCACTGATGCATGAACGCATGGAGCAAGCCGCCCGCCGCGCCGAACACGAGTGCATCGCAGCGCAGCATCGCGTAGATGCCGACCTTGGTCATGATCGCGAACAGCGCGGCCACCGGGCCGATGGCGCTGCGGTAGGCCTGCGGCAACCAGAACGACATCGGAAACACGGCGGCCTTGAGGCCGAACACCAGCATCAGCGTCGCACCCGCGAATTGCGCGAGCGGCAGCGTCTCGGGGCCGAGCCGAGCCAGACGTTCGCCCATGTCGACCATGTTCAGCGTGCCCGTGACGCCGTAGAGCACGCCGATCCCAACAAGGAAGAACGACGAACCGACGAGGTTCAGCAACAGATAGTGCAGTCCGTTGCGCACCCGTCGCGCGCCGCCACCATGCAGCAGCAGCGCGTACGACGCGATCACCAGCAGCTCGAAAAACACGAACAGATTGAAGAGACCGCCCGCGAGGAAGGCGCCGTTCAGGCCCATCAGCTCGAACTGGAACAGCGCGCGGAAATAGCGGCCGCGCCTCGCGTCCTCGCTCGACGTGCCGAGCAGGCAGCAGACCGCGAGCACGGCGGTGAGCACCAGCATCAGCGCGCCGAGCCGGTCGAGTTCGAGCACGATGCCGAACGGCGCGGGCCATGCGCCGAGCGCGTAGCTGACGATCTCGCCTTGCGCGGCGCGAGCCATCAGCAGGCACGCGACAGGCAGCAGCGCGATGATGGCGAGCGCGTTCAGCGCACGCTGCAGGCGCTTCGCGCGCAGCGGCAGCGCGACGATCACGCCCGCGCAAAAGAGCGGAATCAGGATCGGGAGCAGGAGGACGTGGTTCATTCGCCGCGCGTCTCCTCGTCATTGACGTGATCGTTGCCCGTGCTCGCGAACGAGCGCAGCGCGAGTACCACGGTGAAGGCCGTCATCGCGAAGCCGATCACGATGGCCGTCAGCACGAGCGCCTGCGGCACCGGATCGACGTATTGCGCCCCCGCCGTGATCACCGCGGGTTTGCCGATCGCGAGCCGGCCCATGCCGAGCAGGAACAGGTTGATCGCATAGGAGAACAGCGTGATGCCGAGAATCACCGGCAACACGCGCGCGCACAGCAGCAGGTAGATGCCGCACGCGCAAAGCACGCCGATCGCGACGGCAAAGGCGGCTTCCATCAGCTTTTCTCCACGGACTGCATGTCCTTGTCGCGCACGCCGAGGTGCGAGACGATCGTGAGCGTCGTGCCGACTACCGCGCCCATCACGCCGAGATCGAACAGCATCGCCGTGGACAGTTCGATTTCGCCGATCAGCGGCACGTGCAGATGCCCGAACGCGCTGGTCAAGAACGGCTGGCCGAACGCGAGGCTGCCGAGCCCCGTGGCCGCGGCGATCAGAATGCCGAGGCCCGCGAGCGCGCGGTAGTTGAGGTGGATGCGCGACTCGGTCCACAGCACCCCGCTTGCGACGTACTGCAGCAACAGCGCGATCGAGACGATCAGCGATGCGATGAAGCCGCCGCCGGGCAGGTTGTGGCCGCGCAGGAATACGAACACCGCGACGAGCACGGTGAGCGGCAGCATCAGCCGCGCGAGGATCGCCAGCATCAGCGGATGCGATTGCGACGACCACGGCCGGCCGTCCGGCCCCGCCTCGGGCGACTTCAGACGCAGCCCGCGCAGCAGCGCCTTGACGGCGAGCCCTGCGACCACCAGCACGCTGATTTCGACCATCGTGTCGAAGCCGCGGAAATCCACGAGGATCACGTTGACGACGTTATGGCCGCCGCTGCCGGGCAGCGCGTTGGCGAGGAAGTACGGTGCGATGCCAGGCAGCGGCGCGCTCGTCATGATCCGGTATGACACGGCGCCGAGCAGAGCGCCGCCCGCGAGCGCGAGCGCACCGTTGCGCAGCCGGACGGGGAGCGGCTCGACCGCGCGTTGCAGCGCGGGCAGGAAATAGACGGCCAGCACGAGCAGCAGGATCGTGACCACTTCGACGGAGATCTGCGTGAGCGCGAGATCCGGCGCGGAGAAGCGCACGAAAGCGAGCGACACGAGCAGACCGCAGGTGCTCAGCATCACGAGCGCGTAAAGCGTGCGCGCACGCACCAGCACCACGCCGATGGCGAGCAACGCCATCAGCACGAGCCCGCCAAGCGTGAACGGATCGGGCGGCAGGCGCGGGTGGCTGCCGCTCCATGTGTCGAGCGCGACGAGCGGCACGCCCGGCACGATCAGCACCGCCGCGATCAGCCATGCGAGGTAGGCCGGCAGCGAGCGCGTCTCGAACACGCGCACGATTACGCCGGCGCTCTGTTCCAGACGCTGCACGAAGCGGTCGAAGATCTCGCTCGCGTTCAACTCGGTGAGCGCCGTACGACGGTGACGGAACGTATTGCGGCGCAGGAAAAAGAGCGTCGCGCCCGCCGCGAACGACACCACGCTCATCACCAGCGGCGTGTTGACGCCGTGCCACAGGCTCAGGCTGTAGTCGGGCAGCTTGCCGCCGAGCGTGATCCACGCGGCCGACTCGAGCAGCCTGCCGATGCTTTGCTGCGGGAACAGGCCGATCAGCAGGCACAGCGCCACCAGAATCTCGACCGGCAGCCTCATGAAGCGCGGCGCCTCGTGCGGCGGATAGTGCGGCAGGTCGCGCGGCGTCTCGCCGTCGAAGAACACGCCCCAGACGAAACGCAGCGAGTACGCCACGGAGAGCGCCGCCGCGGCGATCGCGATGACCGGCACGGCGAGGTTCAGCGGCCCGAACATGTTTTGCGCGAGCGTTTCGCCGAAGAACATTTCCTTCGACAGAAAGCCATTGAGCAGCGGCACGCCGGCCATCGACAGCGACGCCACGCTCGCGAGTAAGGCCGTATGCGGCATGTACCTGCGCAGGCCGCGCAGACGGCCCAGATCGCGCGTGCCGGTTTCGTGATCGACGATGCCCGCCGCCATGAAGAGCGACGCCTTGAACACCGCGTGGTTGACCGTGTGGAACAGCGCGGCGACGGTGGACAGTTGCGTGTCGAGGCCGAACAGCAGCACGATCAGGCCGAGATGGCTGATGGTCGAATAAGCGAGCAGGCCCTTCAGATCGCGCTGGATCAACGCCATCCCCGCGCCGCCGACGAGCGTGACGAGCCCGGCCACCGTCGCCGTGTACGCCCACAGGTGGGTGCCTTCGAAGACCGGATAGAGACGCGCGAGCAGGAACACGCCGGCCTTCACCATCGTCGCCGAATGCAGATAGGCCGACACGGGCGTGGGCGCGGACATCGCGTGCGGTAGCCAGAAGTGGAAAGGAAACTGCGCGGATTTCGTGAACGCCGCGAATAGCGTGAGCAGCAGAATCGCCGGATAGAGCGGATCGTGCTGGACCTTGGCAAGCTGGGCGAGCACGTCGTTCAGCTCATAACTGCCGCATACATGGCCGAGCAGCAGCACCGCCGCAAGCAGCGCGAGTCCGCCCGCGCCGGTGATGGTGAGCGCCATGCGCGCGCCGCGCCTCGCGTCGGGCCGCGATGGCCAGAAGCCGATCAGCAGGAACGACACGAGGCTCGTCAGTTCCCAGAAGACGACGAGCAGCAGCAGGTTGTTCGACAGCACGATGCCGAGCATCGCGCCCATGAAGAGCAGAAGCTGCAGGTACAGACGCGGCAACGCATCGCTGCCGGCGAGGTAGTAGCGAGCGTAGATGAAGATCAGCAGGCCGATCGCGAGTACGAGCAACGCGAACATGAACGACAGGCCATCGAGGCGCAGCGACAGCGCGAGGCCGATGTCGGGCACCCACTGATGGCGCCATTGCAGCACGTCGTGGTCGGCCATGCCCACGCGTTCGCTCAGCAGCAGCGCGCAGCCGAACAGCGCCGTCGCGAACGCGATCCAGGTGCTGAGCGCGGCGGCTCGCTGCCTCGTGAGCGCGATGAGCGCCGCGGCCATGAATGGAAGTAGGACGAGCCACGCCAATACCATTCGATGCCCTCCGGGAGTTCGAGTGTTAGGCGGTGTCGCTGGCCGGTGGCGTAGGCGTGAATCGCACCTGACGGGCGGCTGCCCAACGCACACAATCATAGCCGCAACCGGGTCGGCTTCTCGCATCGATGCATGAGGCATCGATATATGCAGTCGAACGGGCCGAGAACCAACCGATCTCCGATCATGCCGCCAGATCATTGCGCTAAGTCTTACGACGTGAGTATAGAAACGGCCTCCCATCACGCCGCCCACGCCAGCCGCCTTCCTGCACGCCCCCAGATCTTGCTCTAAACTAGCGCCCGCCCAATCCACGCCGCGATGCACCCCGTCACGAGCAACGACCGATGCCCCCAGCCTCCACCGATCCCGCCGATTCGCCGCATTTCAGTCTGCCAAAACACCCGCCGTTCCAGCGTTTCTGGTGCACCCGCATCCTGTCGTCGCTGTCGTTCCAGATGCTCGCCGTCGCGATGGGCTGGCATGTCTACGCGCTCACGCATAGCGCGTTCGCACTTGGCCTCGTCGGTCTCGCGCAGTTTCTGCCGATGTTTCTGCTGACGCTCGTCGTCGGCCATGTCGCCGATCGTTACGATCGCCGCCGCATCGCCGCCGTCTGTCAGAGCCTCGAAAGCGTCGCTGCATTGCTGTTCGCGATCGGTGCCTTCAGCGGCTGGATCAGCGCGCCGGTGATCTACGTGCTGGCTGCCTGCGTGGGCGCATCGCGCGCGTTCGAATCGCCGGCCGTGTCGTCGCTGCTGCCGGCCGTCGTGCCGCGCGGCTATCTGCCGAAAGCGACCGCATGGTCCACGTCCGCCAATCAGACCGCGCAGATCGCCGGGCCCGCGCTCGGTGGCCTGCTGTACGGCATCGGTCCCGGTGCCGCGTATCTCGCGTGCACGCTGTCGTTCGCGGCCGCCGCCGCGTCGGTGTGGAGCATTCCGCTGCAAGTGAAGCCGGCGAGCCGCGCGCCCGTCACGCTCGAATCGATCTTTTCGGGGATCGCGTTCATTCGCCGCGAGCCGGTGATTCTCGGCGCGCTGTCGCTCGATCTGTTCGCGGTGCTGTTCGGCGGCGCGACCGCGCTGCTGCCGATCTTCGCGCGCGACGTGCTGCACGCGGGCCCGATCGGTCTCGGCCTGTTGCGCTCGGGCACGGCGATCGGCGCGCTCGCGGGCACGATCTGGCTCGCGCATTTTCCATTGCGCAACCGGCCCGGCGCTGCGATGTTCGGCGGCGTGATCGCGTTCGGCATCGCGACGATCGTGTTCGGGCTGTCGCATCAGTTCCTCCTGTCGCTGCTCGCACTGATAGTGCTCGGCGCGTCCGACACCATCAGCGTGGTGGTGCGGCTGTCGCTCGTGCAACTGCGCACGCCCGATGAAATGCTCGGCCGCGTCAGCGCGGTCAATTCGCTGTTCATCGGGACGTCGAATCAATTGGGCGAGTTCGAATCGGGCCTGACTGCCGGATGGTGGGGCGCGCAGCCGGCGGTGCTGGTCGGCGGCTGCGCGACGATCGCGATCGCGCTGTTGTGGATGCGATTCTTTCCCGAACTGCGGCACACGCGCACGCTGGAGCGAGAAGAAGAAGCGCTCGCGGCGAGCGCCTGATCGAATGCCGGGCCTTGGGCCCGATCCAATAAACGACGCGGAGACGATACCGATGAGCCAATCCGAACTGCATGCTGCCGCGCCGGTCGCGGCGACGATCTATCGCGGCGAGTCCGTCGAGAACACGCATCTGGCGCATGTCGCGGTCGTCGATGCGGACGGCCGTCTACTGTATTCGTTCGGCGACGCCGCGCGCGTGACGCTCGCGCGTTCCGCGGCGAAGCCGGCCCAGGCGCTCGCGGTGCTCGAAACCGGCGCGCTCGAACGTTGTGGTTTCGACGAAGCCGATCTCGCGCTGATGTGCGCATCGCACAGCAGCGAGCCGCGTCATATCGAACGCACGCGCGCGATGCTCGCGAAAGCGCAGGCGAGCGAGGCCGACCTGCGCTGCGGCGGTCATCCGCCGTTGTCGGATGCGGTGTACATCGACTGGATCCGGCGCGGCTTCACGCCCACCGGCGTGTGCAGCAACTGTTCGGGCAAGCATGCGGGCATGCTGGCCGGCGCGCGTTCGATCGGCGCGGCGCTGGCCGGCTATGAACTGCCCGGGCACCCGTTGCAGGTGCGCGTGAAGCAGACGGTCGCGAGCGTGTGCGATCTGCCGGACGACGGCGTGCAATGGGCGATCGACGGCTGCAATCTGCCGACCCCGGCGTTTCCGCTCGACCGGCTCGCGCGTCTGTTCGCGAAGCTCGCGGCGGCACAGGATCAGCAGGAAGCCGAAGCTGCCGCGACGCCGCCGCGCACGGCCGCGCTCGCGCGCATCTATCGCGCAATGACGTCGCACCCGGAACTGGTCGGCGGGGAAGGGCGCTTCTGCACGCTGCTGATGCAGGCTTTCGATGGCGCGCTGGTCGGCAAAGTCGGTGCGGACGGCAGCTATGCGATCGGCGTGCGCGGGTCGCGGCAAACCGCTCGCCTGGGTGCCAAGGGCGCGCTAGGCATCGCGCTGAAGATCGAGGACGGCAATGCCGCCGCGCTCTACGCGGTCACTGCGGAGTTGCTCGCGGTGCTCGACATCGGCACGCCTGAACAACGCGCGACGCTCGACGGCTTTCATGCACCGAAGCGGCTCAACACGATGGGCGTCGAGACCGGCCGGATGGATTTCTCGATCGAGCTTGCCGCGCATCGTTGAGCGCGGCGATTCGCTTCACCGCCCGGCTCGCGAGACTCAAGCCGCCGTCGCTTTCGCCGGCGCGCAGCCCAGCGCTTGACGGATCGCATCGGCGAGCTCGCTCGCCGCGAACTTCGCGACATAGCCGTTCGCGCCCGCGTTCTTCACATGCGCCTCGTTAGCCGCGCCCGTCAGCGACGAGTGGATGAGCACCGGAATATCGCGCGTGCTTGCATCGGCCTTGATCTGGCGCGTCAGCATGAAGCCGTCCATCTCCGGCATCTCCAGATCCGTCAATACCAGCGCGATGGTGTCTCTCGCGCGCATGCCTTTTTGCTGCGCTTCGCGTGCGATCTCCTGCAGCGTTTGCCACGCTTCTTCGCCGGTCTTCGTCATGATGTAGTCGGCGCCGATCGCGGTGAGCGCCTGCTCGATCAGCTTGCGCGCGAAGCCGGAGTCGTCGGCGGCGAGGATCTTCGCGCCGGGGCGGATGCCGAGCGCTTGACCGACCGAGGCCGGATCGACGCTCGGATGCTGCGACGGGAACACGTCGCGCAACACCTGCTCGACGTCGATCACCTGGGCGAGCCGCGAGTCGCCGGTATTGCCGTCGATGCGCGCGATGCTCGTGACGAGCTTGCCGCCCGCCGAGCCATCGGCCGACAGCACCTGGTTCCATTCGAGCCGCACGATCTCGTCGACTTCTTCGACCGCAAACGCCTGCGTCGAACGCGCGAATTCGGTGACCAGCAGAATGTTCAGGCCGCGTGTCGGCTCGCAGCCCATCAGCCGCGGCAGGTCGATCACGGGAATGATCTGCCCGCGAATGTCGACCGCGCCCATCACGTACGGCGACGATCCGGCGATCGGCGTGATGGTCGGCATCGTCGAGATTTCGCGCACCTTGAACACGTTGATCCCATACAGTTCGTGCGCGTCGCTGCCCGGCACGTGGCCAAGGCGGTATAGCAGCAGTTCGAACTTGTTGGAACTCGTCAGGTTGCTGCGTTCGGTGTGGCGCTCGTGATTGGCACGGTGGTCGTCTGCCATCGGAATCGTTCTCCAGAATTGCGGTGCTGAGCGGTGCTAAGCGGTGCCTGTCTCTGGTTATCGGCGCCGATGGCGAAAAATTCAGCACTGCGTCGCAGTGTCGAGCGGCGCGCGTGATTGGCGCGGATACGCAAACGTGTGCGCATTCATATGAGGGTTACCTAAGGTTACAGAAGCGACAGCAGCGTTTCACCTGCCCGATGGCATGGCTTCTAGAATCGGCAGCGATAAAAGCGTGGCGCCGCGCTGGGCTCGCAAGCAGTCCGCAGCGTTTTGCATCGCACGCTTCGTTCGCGGCGCACACGTGTCCTTCGTTTTGCTTTCAGATGCTTTCACCTCAAGGAGAACGTATGATCCGCCTGCCTTCCGTCCCTTCTGTCGCTATTGCCCGCATCGCCGCTGCTGCCTGCTTCGGCGGTCTTCTGACGGCCGCCTCGGTGGCCAGCGCGCAGAGCGCCGCGCCCGCGGACGCAGTCCGCCTGCATGCGGCCGATCAGACCTTCATCGCGGACGGCACCAAAGCCGTCGCGACGCAGCGCGATGCCGCGCGTATCGCCACCGCGCGCTCGGCCGATCGCGACGTGAAGGCGTTCGCCGAGCGCGTGTCGGATGACGACGCGAAGATCACCGACGCATTGCGCGCGGCGAGTCCGCGCGGTGTCGACGTGCCGAAGAACGATCCCGACGAGGCCGTGCTCGCCAGTATCAACAATCTGCGCGGCGCCGATTTCGACAAGAGGTATATCGAGCAGGTCGCGCTCGCGGGTGAGCAGAAAGCGTTGTCCGCGTTCCAGGCGGAAATCGCAGCGGGCCGCGACGAGAAGTTGAAGGCCGCGGCGAAGCAGGCGCTGCCCACGATCCAGCAGCACTACGCGATGGCGCAGGAACTCGCGAAGCGCAAGCATCTGTCCGTGGCCGCGCAATAAGCGGCGGCGCGACGCAACACGGCGGCGGTACTTCGAATCGAGGCTTTTCAGCGATAATCGTGCGCTTCATCCGACGATTCTTCGCGCCTTCGATTCCAGGTACCGCATGAGCAAGCAAGCCAGTCTGCCGCAACAGTTGGACCATCTGCTTCGACAAGCCGTCGCGCTTCAACAGAACGGCGCGCTCGTCGAAGCAGAGGAGATGTATCGCGAGATTCTCGAACTGAAGCCGAAGCACGGCGACGCGTTGCGCTGGCTCGGCGAACTCGCGCTGCAAACGGGCCGTTTGCAGGAAGGCGTCGATCTGCTGAAGAAGGCGCTCGCGGTGAACGCGAGACAGCCGGCCGTGCATTCGAATCTCGCCTATGCGCTGAACGCGTTGCAGCGTCATGACGAAGCGCTTGCGTGCGCCGAGCGGGCGCTTGTGATGCAGCCGAAATTCGCCGATGCATTGAACAATCGCGGCAACGCATTGGCGGCGCTGAACCGTCCGCTCGAAGCGCTCGCGAGCTACGAGCGCGCGGTGTCTATCGTGCCGGAGTTCGCGCCGGCCTGGAACAATCGCGCATGCGTGCTGCGCGATCTCGGCCGTTACGCCGATGCACTCGATAGCTGCGACCAGGCGCTCGCATTGCAGCCCGGCTATCCGGATGCGTGGAGTAATCGCGGCAACGTGCTCGGCGATCTGAACCAGCCGCACGAAGCAGAGCGCTGCTACCAGCGCGCGCTGGAACTCTCTCCTGGTTTCGTCGATGCATGGAACAACCTCGGTCTCGCGCAGATCGATCTGAATCAGCGCGAACAGGCGTTGTCGAGCTATCAGCGCGCGCTTGCGTTGAGTCCGGCGTCGGTTGAAACGCACTGGAACCAGGCGCTGTGCCTGCTGCAAATGGGCCGCTTCGAGAGCGGCTGGCGCGAATACGAATGGCGTTGGGAGCGTAGCCGCATCAAGGCCGGCCGGCGCGCGTTCGCGCAGCCGCTGTGGCTCGGCGATTTTCCGCTCGACGGCAAAACGATCCTGCTGCATGCGGAACAGGGCCTTGGCGACACGCTGCAATTCTGCCGCTATGCGACGCTCGTCGCGAAGCTCGGCGCGAAGGTCGTGCTCGAAGTTCCGGGTCCGTTGTTGCGGCTGCTGTCGACGCTCGATGGTGTCGATCAGTTGATCGAAGCGGGCCAGCCGTTGCCGCGGTTCGATTGTCATTGCCCGTTGTTGAGCTTGCCGCTTGCGTTCCGCACCGACGAAGCGAGCATTCCGGCAGCCACGCCGTATCTTTTCGCGCAGTCAGCGGCCGTCAGTGCATGGCGCGAACGTATCGAATCCGACGGCAACACCAATGCGGATCGCAACGCAATCAAACCGCTGAATGTCGGCCTCGTATGGGCCGGCGAGAACCGCGCGCATGTCGCGGAGCTGCGCAAGATCGATGCGCGTCGCTCGCTCGCGTTCGAGCAATTCGCGCCACTCCTCGACGTGCCGAACGTACGCTTCTTCAGCGTGCAGAAGGGCGCGGCCGCAGCGCAACTCGCGGAAAGCGCCTACCGTGAACGCGTCGCCGATTACACGGAGCTGCTGCACGATTTCGCCGATACCGCCGCGCTCGTCGCCAGTCTCGATCTGCTGATTTCGGTCGACACGTCCACCGCGCATCTGGCCGGCGCGGTAGACAAACCGGTCTGGATTCTGAACCGCTTCGACACCTGCTGGCGCTGGCTGCTCGAACGCAGCGACACGCCGTGGTACCCGTCCGCGCGTCTGTTCCGTCAACCGCAGCTCGGCGCCTGGGACAGCGTGATCGACGCCGTGCGTGATGCGTTGGCCGATCTGAGCGCGTCGCCTTCATGACGCGTTTGCGCCGACGCGCGTAGACTGAATCTCCGTTCATCGACGGCAATGCCACGGAGATTCTGCAATGGAATACAGACATCTGGGTGCATCGGGTTTCAAGGTGCCGGTGCTGAGTTTCGGTACTGGTACGTTCGGCGGCAAGGGTGAATTTTTCGAGGCGTGGGGCGCGACCGACGTCGCCGAAGCGCGGCGTCTGATCGACATCTGCTTCGACGCGGGCGTCACGATGTTCGACACCGCCGACATCTATTCGAAGGGCGCGTCCGAGTCGGTGCTCGGCGAGGCGCTGAAAGGCAAGCGCGACAAGGCGATCCTGTCGACCAAGGCGACCTTCCGTTTCGACGGCGATCCGAACGGCGTCGGCTCGTCACGCTTCCATCTGATCAACGCAGTCGATGCGGCGCTCAAGCGTCTGCAAACCGATTACATCGACCTGTTCCAGCTGCACGGCTTCGACGCGAAAACGCCGATCCCCGAAGTGCTGTCCACGCTCGACGACCTCGTGCGGGCGGGCAAGATCCGCTATATCGGCGTGTCGAATTTCTCGGGCTGGCATCTGATGAAGTCGCTCGATATCGCCGATCGCTACGGCTATCCGCGCTATGTCGCAAATCAGACCTACTACTCGCTGGTCGGACGCGACTACGAATGGGAGCTGATGCCGCTCGGCGTCGACCAGGGCGTGGGTGCGGTGATATGGAGTCCGCTCGGCTGGGGGCGTCTGACCGGCAAGCTCAAGCGCGGCCAGGCGCTGCCCGAGACGAGCCGTCTGCACAAGACCGCCGACATGGGGCCGCCGGTGCCGGAAGAGTATCTGTTCCGCGTGCTCGACGCGCTCGACGAAGTCGTCGCCGAAACCGGCAAGACCGTGCCGCAGATCGCGCTGAACTGGCTGCTGCAACGGCCGACCGTCGCGACGCTGCTGATCGGCGCGCGCAACGAGGAGCAACTGCGGCAGAACCTCGGCGCGGTCGGCTGGAATCTGACGGCCGAGCAGGTCGCGAAGCTCGACGCGGCAAGCGCGGTGCGCCCCGCGTATCCGTACTGGCATCAGGAAGGTTTCGCGGAACGCAATCCGAAGGCGGTTTGAGCGGCGGGTCGATCACGTTCCAGGCGCCGCAGCGGGCGCCATGCGGTGGTCCAGCGCGGCAGCACGCTGGACCACCGCATCCCATCAAGCCAGACCGCCATTGGCCCGCAACGTCTGCCCATTGACCCAGCTCGCATCCGGGCCGACCAGAAACGCGACCACGCCCGCCACGTCTTCCGGCTCGCCGAGGCGTTGCAGCGGCGGCATCTTCGCGAAGGTTTCGATCTGCTCGTCGGTCTTGCCTTCGAGGAACAGCGCGGTCGCGATCGGTCCCGGCGCGACCGCATTCACGGTGATGTTGCGCCCGCGCAGTTCCTTCGCGAACACACGCGTGAACGCTTCGACGGCCGCCTTGGTCGCCGTGTAGATGCCGTAGCCGGGCAGGTTCAGCGCAAGCACGCTGGTCGAAAAATTGACGATGCGTCCGCCGTCGTTCAGGCGCGCGGCCGCTTCGCGCAGCGTGTTGAAGGTGCCGCGCACATTGATCTCGAAGGTCTGGTCGTACAGCGCGTCGGACGTGTCGGCGAGCGGCGTGGGCTTCATCACGCCCGCATTGTTGACGAGCACGTCGACCTTGCCGAGTTCTCGTTCGGTGATCTCGAACATGCGACGCACGTCGTCGGGCTTCGACACGTCCGCTTGCACCGCGACCGCCTTGCCGCCGGCTTCGCGGATCGCGCCGACGAGCGCGTCGGCCTCGCCCGCGCTCGATGCGTAGTTGACGGCGACCGCGTAGCCGTCCTTTGCGAGCCGCTGTGCGATTGCCGTGCCGATGCCGCGCGATGCGCCGGTGACGATGGCGACTTTCGGTTGTTGGTTCGTGCTCATGATTCGTTTCCTCACAGAAGGTGGTGGATCGGTGAGGTGAATGATGAGCGCTTTCCGCGTCGTGATAATCCGGTTAGACTCGCCATCATCATTCCATTCGCTTTAATAATCCGCCGATATGGACCGTTTCGAGGAAATGCGGGTGTTCGTGCGGATCGCCGAGCGCCAGAGCTTTACGCGCGCCGCCGACGATCTGCAAATCCCGCGCGCGACCGTCACCAACCTGATGAAGCGTCTCGAGCAGCGGCTCGGCGCGCGGCTGCTCGAACGCACGACGCGCACGGTACGGCTCACGCCCGACGGCGAAGCGCACTACCAGCGCTGCGTGCGTCTGATCGCCGACATGGAGGAGGCCGAGGGGGCGTTCTCCAATGTTGCGCCGAAGGGGCTGTTACGCGTGAACGTGCAGGGCACGCTCGCGCGGCATTTCGTGGTGCCGGCGCTGCCCGCGTTTCTGGAACGCTTTCCCGACATCGAACTGATGATCGGCGAGGACGACCGGCTCGTCGACCTCGTGCGCGAGGGCATCGATTGCGTGCTGCGCGCGGGCGTGCTGCAGGATTCGTCGATGGTCGGGCGGCGCGTCGCGCAGCTGCAGCAGGTGACGGTCGCGAGTCCTTCGTATCTGGCCGCGTATGGCGAGCCGGCCGATCCTGGCGCGCTGTCGACGCATCGCGCGGTCAACTACGTGTCGAGTGCGACCGGCAAGCCGCTGCCGCTCGAATTCCGCGTCGACGGGCGGGATACCGCGCTCGTGTTGCCGTCGGCGGTGTCGGTCAGCGGCGCAGAACTGTACGCGGGCGCGGCGATTGCCGGGCTCGGCATCGTGCAGGTGCCGCGCTACCGTGTCGATGACGAACTCGCGGCGGGACGGTTGCGGATCATTCTGGCGGACTATCCGCCGCCGCCGATGCCGGTGTCGGTGCTGTATCCGCAGAACCGGCAGTTGTCGTCGCGGGTGCGGGTGTTCGCGCAGTGGCTGCGGGAGATTTTCGAGCCGGTGAGTTGAACCAGCGCAAACCCAAAGGTGCTTTGACGTGGTTAACCCCTGGACATCTGCGTCTCGCATAGTGTCATTCTCAAGCGCGCAGAAAGCCACCCGCGAGCGAGGGTGGACGCACAGAACGACCGGGGGATCTGACCATGAAGCGTTTTCGTTCGCTGGGTGTGGCGACTGGCGCGGCCCAGTTCGCCAGCGCCGACATCCTCGGCCGGCTGAGCACGGCGTCGCGCCGGCCAGGTGCCGCGCGCCCCTTCGATCTGATTCTCGAACCGCGCTCGTGGCCCGGGCTCGCCGCGCCCGATGCGACGGACGCGCGGTTCAAGATCCACGTGCTCGACACGATGCGCGCGTTCGAAAAGCGCGGTGTCGATGCGATCGTGCTGCCATGCTTTCTGAGCCACACCTTCATCGACGAACTCACGGCCAACGTCGCTGTGCCGGTCGCCAACATCATGACCGCGTTGTCCGAGCACGTGCGGCGCACCTATCCGTCGGCGCGGCGCGACGGCGCCCGGCGCATCGGCGTGCTGACGTCGGCGGCGATTCGCGCGAACGGCCTGTTCGAGCGTTACTTCGAAGCCGGCCAGTTCGACGTGTGCTATCCGCGCAACGACACTGGTTTCGACTGTGTGACGAGCGCCGTCTTCGGCGACGAGGGCATTCGCGCTGGCCGCCTGCACGGGCGGCCCGTCGAATTGCTATGCGCGGCGTGCGCGGACCTGGTCGCACAGGGCGTCGACGTGATCGTGCCGGGGCTCACGGAAATCGGCCTCGTGCTGGGCGCGCTCGGGTGCATCGAGGTGCCGCTCGTCGATTCGAACCAGGTGTACGCGCGCTATGTCGCGGCGGCGCAGTATCCGCAGCCGCAGCGGGCGTTTCGCCTCGGCGTGGTCGGCGGCATCGGGCCGGCCGCGACCGTCGATTTCATGGCCAAGGTCGTGCGCAACACGCCGGCCTCGCGCGATCAGGACCATATCCGGATCATGGTCGAGCAGAATCCGCAGATCCCGGACCGTACCGCGGCGCTGTTCGGTCGCGGCGACGATCCCACCCTCGCGCTGTACGCGGCCTGCAAGACGCTCGAGGAGGGCGGCGCGGATCTGATCGCGATTCCGTGCAATACCGCGCATGCGTTCGTCGAGCGGCTTCAGCCGGCGCTGCGCGTGCCGATCGTCAATATGCTCACCTGTACCGCCGATTATCTGCGCGAGACCTTTCCGGAGCTGCGCGAAGTGGGCGTGCTGGCCACTTCGGGCACGCTCGCGAGCCGCGTCTACGAACAGGCGCTCGACGCGCGCGGCCTCGTGCAGATCGCGCCGTCCGCGGCCGCGCAAGCGCGTCTGATGAACGCGATCTATGGGCCGCGCGGCGCGAAGGCGGGGCATACATCGGGCGAATGCTGCGACGACCTCGCGGCGGCCGTCGACGATCTGGTCGCGCGGGGCGTGCTGGTCATCGTGCTCGCTTGCACCGAGTTGCCGTTGCTGTTGCATGAGCAAGCGCTCGCGTGTGCGGGAGGGCGGGTGGTGCGGCTCGTCGATCCGACCGACGTGCTGGCGAGGCGTTGCGTCGAGTATGCGCTTGACGACAGTGCCACACGCGGGACGCGGGTGGGTAGTGCGGTGCTGGCGGTGGCAGGGTGCGCGTCGCCGAAGGAAAGCGCGGTCGGCTAACGAAGTATTGTCGTCGCCGCGCAGTGATTCGCCGCATTCCCGCAGATCGAGGCGCAAGGATACGGAATTGGTGAGGGGCTGTCGGACTCAGTACGGCCAACAGACGACCTTCGCGGGCAACGACGTTCGGACATTCAGACGTCCGTTGCGCCCTGGAGGCGGCCATTTAAATCGCGAGTACGGCCTGAGTGCCCTCTCAATGGATAGCTGGCGAGCAATGCAGCACATCGCTCCTGCAGGAAAGCATGCAACGCGTTGATCGCCGGCGACAGTTGCGCACGGTGAGCACAAATCAGGTGCAGCGGCGCAGGTTCGCAATACTCCGGGGGAAATAACTCCACCAGTCGACCTGCCTTCAGATCGTCGATGAGGTCCAGCCGCGACTTATAGACAAGTCCTTCCCCGGCTATCGCCCAGCGACGGACGACATCGGCATCGTCGCTGATGCGATTACCCGTGACTGCCACGGTGCGATCGCCACCAGGCGGGGTAAAGCACCAGCGTTCGTGTATCTGCTCGCTCCAGACATACCGAAGGCAGTTGTGTCGCCGCAGGTCCTCTACTTTGGCCGGTGCGCCATGCCGCTCGAGGTATGACGGCGCGGCACACAATGCACGTCGGTTGCTGTCGACCAGCCTCATGGCCAGAAGAGACGAATCAGCTAGCGCTCCGTAGCGCACGACGGCATCCAGAGGCTGGCGGATCAGGTCGGCCGCCCGGTCGCTCATTTTCAGGTGCAGCGACAATCCAGGATGCAGGTGCTGAAATTCATCGAGCCACGGCAATAGCAGGTTTCGACCAAAGTCAGACGGAGCGGACAGCCGCAGCGGCCCGGTCAGCGCCCCCCGGCTGTTTGCCAGGGCCTGCTCGCCTTGCTCCAGCGCACCAATCATGACCCGCGCATGCGGCAGATATCGCTCCCCGGCGTCCGACAGTTGCATGCTTCGCGTCGAACGGGTGAACAGGCGCGTGTCCAGCGCCTTTTCGAGTCGCTGCACTGACGCACTCGCATGGGCGGGCGCGATATTCAACTGGCGCGCCGCCTCCGAGAAGCTGCCGTAGTCCACCGTGTGCACGAAGATCTGGACGTCATCGAGTCGAATCATTTTCATTGAAATGCCGAAACTGTTTGAGCTTGGCGCGTATTTATCCGTATATCGACGAAAGATAACATGGTCTCATTGCCCCTTGGAGACCACGTGTATGAAAGCCATCGGCTTCTATCAGAACCATCCCATCAGCCACCCGCAGGCGCTGCAGGATATCGAGCTGCCGACACCGGAACTGCGCGACCACGATCTGCTGGTGGAGGTGAAAGCGGTATCGGTCAACCCGGTCGATACCAAGATCCGGCGCGGTGGAGATGTTCCGGAAGGCGGTGCGCGCATCGCCGGCTGGGACGCGGCGGGAATCGTCCGCGCGACCGGTCCGCTGGCCACCCGCTTCAAGCCAGGCGACCGTGTCTGGTACGCGGGGGACATCAAGCGGCCCGGCTGCAACAGCGAACTGCACGCCGTGGACGAACGCATCGTCGGACCCATGCCGACCTCACTGGATTTCGCAGAAGCCGCTTCGTTGCCGCTGACCGCGATCACCGCGTGGGAACTGCTGTTCGACCGTCTGCGTGTTCAGGCAGCGGATCCGACCGACAACAACGTGCTGCTCGTCATCGGAGCGGCGGGCGGCGTCGGCTCGATTCTGACCCAACTGGCACGTGAGCTGACTGGTATGACCGTCATCGGCACGGCCTCGCGGCCGGAAACCCGCGAGTGGGTGCTGGCCCATGGCGCACATTACGTCCTCGATCACCATCAGCCCTGGGCAGCTCAACTGGCCGCGCTCGGTATCGAGCACGTCACCCATGTTGCGGGGTTGAACAACAGCGCCGCCTACGTGCCTCAGATCGCCGCCGTGCTGCGCCCGGAAGGCCAGTTCGCCCTCATCGACGACCCGGTGGGTCTGGACATCGGCCCGTTCAAGGGAAAATCCATCTCGATTCACTGGGAGCTGATGTTCACCCGCGCGATGTTCACCACCGACACCCTCGCGCGGCAACAAGCGTTGCTGCGCCGCGCGGCGCAGCTGGTCGATCTGGGCCGCCTCAAGCACACGCTGACCCGCCGCATTGACGGCATCAACGCCGCAGGTCTGATCGAAGCGCATGCGCTGGTCGAGGCGGGCAACATGATCGGCAAGGTCGTCGTCGCCAACCACTGAACCCTTCTGAGAACGAGCATCAACATGACATCGCAAATCATCAGCACGACAACGATCAGCCTGGAAGCCGCGCAAGCACTGCTGGCCGAGGCGCGCCGCGCCTGCGCCGCGCGCGGATTCGCCGCGACAATCGCCATTACGGACGCGGGAGGTCACCTGCGCGCTTTCGAGCGCGCGGATACCGCCCCGTTCCTCACCGTTGGCGTCGCCATTGACAAGGCATGGACCGCCGCATCGTTCGGCATGGCCACGCACCAATGGAATCAGTACATGGCCGAGCCCGCCGTTGCCCCGCTGGCACACCATCCGCGGCTGACGCCGGTCGGCGGTGGCGTACCGATCTTCCACGAAGGGCATCTGGTTGGGGGCATCGGCATTTCTGGCGGCGCATCCGTTCAAGATCATGAGGCCGCTGAGGAAGCACTGCGTAACGCAGGGTTTCTGCAATAGACCGTGCGCTACCCATGAGGCGCCGGCGCGGATGACGGGATCACTTCGATAGCTGCCGCCGAAGCTGTGGTTGCTCAAGCGGCGGTTCAGGGTCGACTGCGGTAGTTCGCCCAGAGGTCATGTTGAACCATGCGGGCTGTTAGCAAACTGCCGGCGTCGGCCATGAAGCGTCATTCGCCCGCACCATTGCGCGGACGGTCAGATGTCGGATCCAACCAGCAAGCGGCCATTCAATTCGCGTGGACGAATCATGCTTAATCGCCATTGCGGTCATCCGCGTAAGCCTCAGTCCGGCATCCCGTTATGGTCGCCGAGTGGTCTAGCGGGCCAGTCCACCCAGCGGTCCTCGCGGGTAAGTTCGTACGCTTCGTTGAGCGGGTAACGAATACGGTTGTCGTCGCGCGGACGTTCGCCGATCACCATCAGCCTGACTTCGTCGTTCGTATTGTTGATGAAGGTGTGGCAGATTCCGGTGCCTGCCGGAAACGCGACGGAATCGCCTTCAGCAATGGGATGCAGCACGCCGTCGATCCAGACGTCGGGCTTGCCCTCGAGCACGTACACAAACTCCTGCTCGGTACTTTCGGCGTGCGGATATGACGTTCGCCGGCCGGGCAGAAGCCTCACATGATGAATGCCAATACGCGTAATGCCGAGTGCGGCGGAAAGCGGCGCGTCTAGCGCCATTGGCTCGGTATCGCCGCGATAGGAATGCGCATCCGGTTCTTCGAGTTCAGTCCAGTGTTTGATGAAATCTGGTCGGCTCATCGGTTGTTCTCCTTAAGGGCGAACATCGATGATAGCGGTTTAGAAACGGTTTCAAAAAGGCTTTGTAGGGGCTGTTAACCCATAGCACAACCTGTTAACCTCGATCGAGGAGTTGGGCAAACCAATCATCGACGACGAACTGTGGGTACTGATCGAGCCACTGCGACCACCAGCGAAGCCACGCCGCTTCAAGTATCCGTGCCGCAAGCCTGTCCGGATTGCGCTGCGCTGACCGGCATCCTGTTCGTGCTGAAGACCGGTATCCGGTGGCGAGATTTGCCGGCAGAGATGGGATGCGGCTCGGGCGTCAGTTGCTGGCGAAGGCTACGCGATTGGCAACAAGCCGACGTGTGGGATCGATTGCACGCAACGCTTCTGGCGAGGTTGCGAGCGATGGGTCGAACTCAGCCAAACGCAAGCGATCATACCTTTAACAGCCCGGCCCAAGGCGGGCCCCACGGTTTTCCTCAAGAATCCCAAAGCACTTGCCGATAGATGATCCTGGTTCATCCAGGAAAGGCCATGCATGTTGCAAGCATGACCATGGCCGAACACGCCCTTCGGAACACAACATGAAGAACATCGTTAGCCGGGCCGTTTTCACATTCGCTGCGTTGGGTCTGAGTGCGTGTGCGCACCCGCCCACACCGCCAGTTTCACCGCCGACCACCGGTAATGCCGCCGCAAAGGCTGCAGAGGCATGGTCCCGCTTGCCGCCCGACGTGCTGGCTGCCTGTCGTGGCGTTTTCATCTCGACGGGCGCGGGCAAATTCAACGAAGCGGTTGAACTGTCAAGACAGTGTCTTGCCTCGCAGAGCCTGACTGTCGAAATGCGGGCAACCATGCAGCAGCAACTCGCGGTGGTCGAAACGATTCTGAAGCAACCTGCCGCGGCATTGGACGCGCAAGAGGCAGGCGTCGCGTTGACGCCGGCGCCGACCGATTTGCAGCTGCTAATGCTCGCGCAACTGTATGTCGCCAATCTTCGCTACAAAGAGGCGCTCGACACGCTCGATCGTATCCAGGCGGCGCACGAGCCGAAACACAATCTGGACACAATACTCGGCACGCCGTACTACGTGGCGCTCGGTCGTGCGCTCGGGGGACTGGGGCGGCATCAGGAAGCGATCGATGCGGCCTCGAAGGGACTTGCGATCCAGTGCGCGTCCGCAGAGGCTTATCGGCTGCGCGCGGTGGAACGGGAGGCTATAGGAGATTCAGCGGGTGCGCGTGCAGATTATGTGGCGTTCGCGCGCTGGGCTATCGACCCGGCCATCGACGAGCCAACGCGGGCCAAACTGGCCGCGCTGAAGATCGATCCCGCGAGCGAGCGCCGGCATCCGTTTGGCACCGACAACCCGTTGCGCGAACTGTCAGCCCATGCGCTGAGCACGGCACAGCTGTCGCTGAAGACAGCGACAACGCAGCAGCAGAAGGCCACGGCCTATAGCGATATTTCAGCTTACCTCGACAATTCCAATCGGCATCAGGAGGCGCTCAAGGCTATCGACCAGGCTATCGCTCTGGCACCGGACGACATTGCGTTCCGGCAGTCGAGGATCACCACGCTTGTCGGGCTGAACCGGTTAGACGATGCTATCGATCAATCCGCTCCTCTGATCGCCAGGATGCGCGGCGAACTGGAGGGCGCGACGGATAAGAAGAGCGTCTACGGCAGGTATAGCGAGCTGACCATGTCGCTCGCCTGGGCGTACATCCTGAAGCATGACTGGGTCAACGGCATCGAGTTACTTGCGGACAACGCACAAGGTGCGGCGCCATTCGATCAGGACTATCTGGCCTCGACCTACCTGTATGTACGCGCGCGCAGCGGCGGCTCGGCGCCCGCGAATCCGTACTTCGATGAATACATCCGGCGCAATGCACAGCCAATACTGGGCAACTATCGTCGCTGGCTGCTGCTATATATGCAGGGACGCGCGACGATCGACATGGTGTATGCCCAAGCCGTCATGATTCCAGTGCCGGAGATGCTCGAAAACGCGCTCGCGGAGACCTGGTTCATGGCCGCCGCCTACGAACGCTTTGTGAAGCATGACGATGCTGCCGCGCGGGCCTACGTCGGCCGGATCAACGATCTTCAGCCGTATGGGACCAACGAGTGGGGAATGGCGACAAGGGGAGCCGTGTGACAGGAGCGGCTGCTAGACGATTGTTGTCGCTCGTGCTCGTCGTTGGCGCAAGCTGCCCTGCTGTTACGCAGGCGCTGCCATCGGCGCCATTGGGTTCGGCGAATCAGGTATCCGGCACGCCGGCCGCCATGTCGTTCAACGACGCGGCGTCGCCTTGCCTCTTGCTCATGACAGCGCGCAATGCGTTTTCGCTGGCACCGCTCGGCACGCCTGCACAGTTGCGCAAGACGTGCGCCGCCGAGTCGGCCCGGGGCAATCCTGCCGCACGCGTGATCTACGGTCAGATGGTCCTGTTTGGATATGCCGCGCCGCCCGACAAATCCGGGCTGGCGATTCTCACTCAAACGGCAGCCGAGGGCGATGCACGCGCCCAACGGCTTATCGGCTCCCTTTATCGCGAAGGCTACCGGGTGCCGAAGGATCCGCGCCTTGCGCGTCAGTGGCTTAGTCGCGCGGCGGAAGGCGGCGATGGAAGATCTGCCGAAACGCTCGGCCTGATGGACTACAACGGCGAAGGCGGCTCGGTCGACTTTCCCTCGGCGTATCGCCTGTTCGTCCGTGCCGCCGGATACGGCGACCCGCTTGGTGCGACCAATGCGGGGCGGATGCTGTTGGTCGGCCAACCCGGTGTGCCGCGCGACGAGGCGGGCAGTGTCGCGTGGTTCATCCAGGGTGCGCTGCAGGGTGACGCCGACGCGCAATTTCAGCTCGGCATGGCGCTGCTGCGCGGCAGCGCCGTCGTCGCGGATGCGCATGGTGCCGCTGGCTGGCTTGCCGCGGCGGCGGCGCGGAACCAGCGTGAGGCGAAGGCGATGCTGGCCGAACTGTATCTGTCGGGAAAGGGGGTTTCGCCGGATGCTCTGCGCGGCTTTTCGCTGATGACGGAAGCGGCACGCAGTGGCCTGGCCTACGCGCAACGCCGCACGGGCGATCTGTACGCGCAAGGCACAGGTGTCACACGCAACGATGTATTGGCACTTGAATGGCATCGCAAGGCCGCGCTCAACGGCGACACGAATGCCCAGTTCGCGCTGGCCGTGCAATACCGGCTGGGACAAGGTTGTCCTGTCGACTTCGACGCCGCGATTGGCTGGATGCGCGGTGCGGCGCAGGCGGGCCTCGCGGTTGCACAGAACGATCTCGGCACGATGCTGCAGGCCGGCGAAGGTACCCGCCGCGATATCGGAGAGGCACGGCTCTGGTACGAGCGGGCGTCGGAGCAGGGACTCGGCATTGCTTCGTATAACCTCGCGTCGCTGGCCCGCGCCGGGCTCGGCGAGCCGCGTGATCTCGCACGAGCTTACCGGCTCGCCCGACTTGGCGCACAGCGCGGCAACGCGCAGGCGCAAGTGATGCTGGGAGGGATGCTATTTGCGGGGGAGGGCGCGCCAGCGGATAAAGCGGCGGGATTCGCCTGGTATCGCAAGGCTGCCGATGGCGGTGATCGGGAAGCCGAACGCATTGTCGCCATGCTGTATATCAACGGCAATGGCGTGCCGCGCGATGAGAAGCTAGGTGAATCCTATCTGAAACGTGCGGCGATGCATGGTGACGCGCAGGCCCAAACGGCTTTGGCAATATTGTTGCTCAAACGGCCGTCACCGGACGAACAGTCCGCAGCACGGGAGTGGTTGATCAAGGCGGTCTCGCAGCGGTTCGGTCCGGCCTATGCTGCGATGGGCACCCTGTATGCGAAGGGCGAAGGCGCTGCGCCGGATCAGGCGACCGCGCTGCAATGGTTCACACGAGGCGCAGAGTCGAACGACGAGGTCTCGCAGCGCATTCTGTGCCTCGTCTATGCGAACGGTTCAGGTGTCGCCCCCGATGCGGTGAAGGCTCAGCGCTGGTGCACGGCGGCGGCCGGGGCAGGCGATACGCTCGCCATGCGGCAACTGGCAACCGGTTTCGCGACTGACCCGCCTCTGCCCTCGGCGACGCGCGCGTACTGGCAATGGCGGCTCGCGTCGACTGGCGACGCGGCATACGAATTGATGCTCGCAGACTCCTACGATCTGGGGCGCGGTGTCGCCGTAGATTTCGGCGCGGCACTGTACTGGTTTCGACGGGCTGCCGAGCACGGCAATGTGGACGCGCAGTCCGCCCTGGCTTCGCATCTGTTCAGTGGGCTCGGCGGGGAGTCCGACGATCTCGAGGCATTAGAGTGGGCGAGCCGCGCGGCGGCGGCCAGCGCAAGTGCGATGGACCTGACGGGCGAAGCCTACCTCTATGGAAGAGGCGTCGCAAGAAATCCGCAGATCGCCCGGCGTTGGCTGGAGAAGGCTGCGACCGCGGGCTCGGCAGACGCGGCAAATGAACTCGCCAATGTCTACCAGACTGGAAATGGCGTCGCATGCGACGACACGCTTGCCGCTCAGTGGTATCGGAAGGCAGCCGCGCTCGGGTCGCGTCAGGCGGCGATTGCAGTTGCACTGCATCAGCAGGATGACGACGGGGCGGTGGCGCTGACTGCGCGAGCCCGATACTGGCTCGCACTCGAAGGCGATCCATCGACGAAGGCTGGAGGACCAACTTCGACGCCACCTGCCGATGCGATGCAGGCAGGCGATCGTCTCGACTTCGACGCGTTGTCGGCATTGAACAAGGCACTCGCCGGAATGCCGTTCGCGCAGATCGAGATGGGTATTCTGTTCTGGCGAGGCGACGGCGTGATGCGGGACAGGGCGCTCGGCGACGCGTGGCTCAGGCGTGCGCAATCCGCCTTTGGGGCGCAACCGGGCTGGCGGTGTTTCGTGCAGCCTGCCCGGATCGTCGAGGCCCGAGTTCGTGCCGGGCTCACGGAAGCGGAGCGGGAACGCGCGGATCTTTTGACGGAAAACCT
Source organism: Burkholderia sp. JPY481 (assembly GCF_038900515.1). Classification (NCBI taxonomy): domain Bacteria; kingdom Pseudomonadati; phylum Pseudomonadota; class Betaproteobacteria; order Burkholderiales; family Burkholderiaceae; genus Burkholderia; species Burkholderia sp. JPY481. Next base: position 395,955 of record NZ_JAYMRT010000005.1, on the reverse strand, counting down.
GCTGATGACCGTTCCTGCAATCAATGTCGCGACGGAGATGAAGTGAGGTCCGTCGGCATCCGGCGAGATTCATTGAGGCGTCGCTAAAGTAAATTCGTGCTCTACCGATAACCAAAGGGAACGTTTTTTATCGAAGCGAAAACCGATGAACCTGCGATTGAAATCGTGGCTGCTGGCCTTCGCATTGAGCGCCGCGTGTGCCGGTATCGTGGCCGGCCTGAATCTGACGCTCGTCGATCCGGGGCATCCTCAGCCGCCCTGGTTGACCCTTCTGCACGTAGCTTGTGCGTTCGCCGGCGCACTAGCCATTACCCGCTTTGTCCAGGGTGCACCAGCAGCACTGCAAGGCCCTACCTCCCGATCCACCATCGCACAAGGCGTCGTCGCCCACAACAGAACAGGTACCGTGAACTTCGTGGTCCCCGGAAAGAGCGCGTTTTTCTCGACGGGCCGCTGCGTCATGATCCTTTGCTTCGTGCTGTGCTTCATGGTGCAGTTCGTGACGGCCGGCAAGCCGGACGACGACACCAGCGGCTCGGACGCCGGCACCGGCCAGCATCTGCGCAAGCTGAGCACGTGAGGCCGATTGGTAGGCCGGGCCAGGAGTCGTCGGCGACAGCGCCGGTGGCAAGGCGAGACGTTCGTCGCCGATCCGCGCTTCAAACGCTCGCGGTCTCCTTGCTCGCGTTGGGCATCGTGGCGATCTGCGTCGGCCTCTATAGCTTGCTTCAAGCGTTCGACGTCTTCGATATTCCGATCGCGTTCAAGGTGTGGTTCTCGCGCGCCCTCGTCGCGCTGGTGATCGGCGTGATTGCGCTGCGTTTCGGCGGTAGGTGTGTCGAGGCGCTTTAGGGCCGAGCTAAACGCGATTCTTCCAGCCTCGAAAACCCGCGCGAGTCCCACGAATTCCGTCCCCAGGCACCACGCGCGCAGCGCAACTCCGCCCGTCATGGAAAACTGTATAAACATACAGTATAGTATCCCCCTACAGCCAGGCTTCCGGGCGCTTGTCGCGCCGTCCCGGCTGCACCGAACTTGCGCGGTCGCGAGAGCCGGCCGTGAGAGGTGAACCACTCCTTCAGACGGTCGGAAAAATTGTCCTCCAACGACGCAACCCCTGACACCCTCGCTGACACCCCCCAAGGCGGCAACCCGAGCAGCAACAAGACCCAGGGCACGATCCGCATTCGCGGCGCCCGCCAGCACAACCTGAAAAACGTCGACCTCGACGTGCGCACCGGCGAAATGACGGTCGTCACCGGGCCGTCGGGCTCGGGCAAGTCGAGCCTCGTGTTCGACACGCTGTATGCGGAAGGCCAGCGCCGCTACGTCGAAACCTTCAGTGCGTACGCACGCCAGTTTCTTGACCGGATGGATCGGCCGCAGGTCGACCGCGTCGACGGCGTACCGCCCGCCATCGCGATCGACCAGACCAACCCGGTGCGCAGCTCGCGCTCCACGGTCGGCACGATGACCGAGCTCAACGACCATCTGAAGCTGCTGTACGCGCGCGCGGCCGAGCTGTTCGACCGCCAGACCGCGCACCCGGTGCGGCACGACACGCCGGAGACGATCTACGCGGAACTGCTCGAACGCACCGCGCTGGAGGAGCCGCGGCTCGTCGTCACGTTCCCGGTCGAGCTGCCGGAGTCGGCGTCCGAGCAGGAGGTCGAGCAGTGGCTGTCGGCGAGCGGCTATACGCGCGTGCAGGCGCAACGGGAAGTCGATTCACCGACTGGCAAGCGCAAGCTGCTCGACGTCGTCGCCGACCGCTTCCGGCTGCGTTCGGTCGATAAAGCGCGCGCGATCGAGGCGATCGAGGCATCGCTGAAGCGCGGCGGCGGGCGCGTCAATATCTACGTGCTGCCGGCCACCTCGGACGAACCGCAAGCCGAAGCCGCCGAGCCGCGCATCTGGCGTTTCTCCACCGGTCTGCATAGCCCGGAAAGCGATCTGCGCTATGCCGATCCGCAGCCCGCGCTGTTCTCGTTCAACTCGGCCTATGGCGCTTGTGATGCCTGCCGCGGCTTCGGCCGCGTGATCGGCGTCGACCTCGGTCTGGTGATTCCAGATGCGCGCAAGACGCTGCGTGAAGGCGCGGTCAAGCCGATGCAGACGCCCGCGTGGAAGGAATGCCAGGACGATCTGATGCGCTACGCGGCGAAAGCCGACATCCGCCGCGACACGCCGTGGGGCGAGCTCAGCGAGCGCGAGCGCAACTGGGTCATCAACGGCTCGCCGGACTGGAACGGCAAGTGGCAGACGCATTGGTACGGCGTCAAACGCTTCTTCGATTATCTGGAATCGAAGGCGTACAAGATGCATATCCGCGTGCTGCTGTCGAAGTACCGCAGCTATACGCCATGCGAAACCTGCGGCGGCGCGCGCCTGAAAACCGAATCGCTGCTGTGGCGTCTCGGCAGCAAGGCGAACGCGAACGACGTGCTCGCGCCCGAGCAGCGCTTCATGCCGCGCGGCGTGCAGTGGTCGCGCACCCAGCTCGAAGCGTTGCCGGGTCTCACCGTGCACGATCTGATGCTGATGCCGATCGAGCGCATCCGCCGCTTCTTCGACGACATCACGCTGCCGAGCGCGTTGCTCGACGACGCGCTGAAGCTCTTGCTCGCCGAAGTGCGCACGCGCCTCAAGTATCTCTGCGACGTCGGTCTCGGCTATCTGACGCTCGATCGGCAAAGCCGCACGCTGTCGGGCGGCGAGGTGCAGCGAATCAACCTGACCACCGCGCTCGGCACGTCGCTGACCAAGACGCTGTTCGTGCTCGACGAGCCTAGCATCGGCCTGCATCCGCGCGACCTGAACCGCATCGTCGAGGCGATGCACCGGCTGCGCGACGCGGGCAATACGCTGGTCGTGGTCGAGCATGATCCATCGGTGATGCTCGCGGCGGACCGGCTCATCGATATGGGTCCGGGGCCTGGCGAGCGCGGCGGTTCGATCATTTTCGACGGCGCGCCCGACGCGATCCGCTCGACCGGCACGCTGACCGGTGAGTACCTCGGCGGCCGGCGCCATGTCGCGGATGCCGCGCACTGGTCGCGTCGCGCGGTCGACGCGAGCACGCCGCGCATCGTGCTCGAAGGCGCGAGCGAGCACAACCTGCGTGACGTCACGGTCGAAATTCCATTGCAGCGGCTCGTCTGCGTGACCGGCGTGTCCGGTTCCGGCAAATCGACGCTGCTGCAGGACGTGCTGTATCCGGCGATGGCGCGCCACTTCGGCCTCGCCACCGAAGCGCCGGGCGCGTTCAAGTCGCTTATGGGCGCGGACCAGGTCACCGACGTCGTGTTCGTCGACCAGTCGCCGATCGGCAAGACCGCGCGCTCGAATCCGGCCAGCTACGTCGGCGCGTTCGACGAAATCCGCAAGCTGTTCGCGAAGGCGCCGCTCGCGCAGCAGCGCGGCTACGGCCCAGGCATGTTCAGCTTCAACTCGGGCGACGGCCGCTGCCCGACTTGCGGCGGCTCGGGCTTCGAGCACATCGAAATGCAGTTCCTCTCCGACGTGTACCTGCGCTGCCCCGATTGCGACGGGCGTCGTTATCGCGCGGAGATTCTCGAAGTGAAGATCGAGCGAGGCGAGCCCGCGCGCGCATTGAGTATTGCCGACGTGCTCGAATTGACCGTCAGCGAGGCTGCCGCGTACTTCGCCAAGGACGCCGAAGTACTGCGCGTGCTGCAGCCGATCGTCGACGTCGGGCTCGAATACGTGAAGCTCGGCCAGCCGGTGCCGACGCTGTCGGGCGGCGAGGCGCAGCGGCTCAAGCTCGCGGGCTTTCTCGCGGAATCGGCGCAGGCGCGTAGTCCGCGTGGCGCGAAGCAGGCGGTCGCGAAGCGTCTGTTCATGTTCGACGAGCCGACCACGGGCCTGCATTTCGGCGACATCGCGAAGCTGATGCAGGCGTTCGGCAAGCTGCTCGCGAGCGGTCATTCGCTGATCGTGATTGAGCACAACCTCGACGTGATCCGCGCGGCCGACTGGATCATCGACCTCGGTCCCGAAGGCGGCGACGGCGGTGGCCGCGTGCTGTGTGCGGGCACGCCGGACGAAGTGAAAGCGTGTGCCGAGTCGCATACCGGCGAGGCGTTGCTGCGATACGACCGCGCGATGGGCCTCGCAGCCGAAGCGGAGCCGCAAGGCATCCCGCTGCAGAAGGCACTGAGCGCGGCCCGCGCGCGGCGCGCGATCGAAGGCGAGGACGTGGTGCGCATCGTCAACGCGCGCGAGCACAACCTGAAGGCGCTCGACGTGGACATCCCGCACGGCAAGTTCAACGTGATCACCGGCGTGTCGGGCTCGGGCAAATCCACGCTCGCGTTCGACATCCTGTTCCACGAAGGTCAGCGGCGCTACCTCGAATCGTTGAATGCGTACGCGCGCTCGATCGTACAGCCGGCCGGGCGACCCGAAGTGGACGCGGTGTACGGCATTCCGCCGACGGTCGCGATCGAGCAGCGGCTGTCGCGCGGCGGCCGCAAGAGTACCGTCGCGACCACCTCTGAGGTGTGGCACTTCCTGCGTCTGCTGTACGTGAAGCTTGGCTTGCAGCACTGCGTTCACGACGGCACGCCGGTCACGTCGCAAAGCGCCGAATCGATTGCGGCGCAGTTGCTGCGCGATCACAAGGGCCAGCATGTCGGCTTCCTCGCGCCACTGGTCGTGAACCGCAAGGGCGTCTATACCGACCTCGCGAAATGGGCGAAGGCGCGCGGCAATACGCATCTGCGGGTGGACGGCGAGTTCGTGCCGGTCGATCCGTGGCCGAAGCTCGACCGTTTCCGCGAGCACACGATCGAGCTGCCGGTCGCGGACCTCGTCATCTCGGCCGATCACGAAGCCGAGTTGCGCGAAGCGCTCGATCAAACGCTCGAGATCGGCAAAGGCATCATGCATCTGCTCGCGCCGCTCGACGGCCTGCACGACGCGCTCAACGGCGGCAAGTCCACCGCGAAGCTCGGCGACGTGAAGGTGCTGTCGACGAAGCGTGCGTGTCCGGTGTGCGGCACGAGCTACCCCGAGCTCGATCCGCGCATGTTCTCGTACAACAGCAAGCATGGCTGGTGCACGAGCTGCGTCGGCACAGGGTTGTCTCTGACGCGCGAGCAGCGCGCCGCGTACGACGACACGATCGTCGTCGATGACAATCGCGGCCGCGAACAGAGCTTGCCGTCGGAAGAGCAGGAACCGGAAGGGCTCGTCGACGAGCCGTGTCCGGATTGCGCGGGCACGCGTCTGAATCCGGTCGCGCGTGCCGTGACGTTCGACTCGCAGGCGATCGTCGATGTCGCGCAATGGACCGTGTCCGACACCCGCGCATGGATCGATACGCTGCAGATGACGGGCCGCGATGCCGAAATCGCGCGCGACGTGATCAGTGAAATCGGCAGCCGGCTGCAGTTCCTCGAAGAAGTCGGGCTCGGCTATCTGAGCCTCGATCGCGCGGCGCCGAGTTTGTCGGGCGGCGAAGCGCAGCGCATCCGGCTCGCCGCGCAGCTCGGCAGCAACCTGCAGGGCGTGTGCTACGTGCTCGACGAGCCGACCATCGGCCTGCATCCGCGCGACAACCAGATCCTGCTCAACGCGCTGCGCAAGCTCGGCGACAAGGGCAATACGCTCGTCGTCGTCGAGCATGACGAAGATACGATCCGGCGCGCCGATCACATCATCGATATCGGGCCGGGCGCGGGCAAGCGCGGCGGCACGCTGATCGCGCAGGGCAGCGTCGCTGACCTGTCCGCGCAGGCCGATTCGCTGACCGGGCGCTTCCTCGCGCAGCCGATCGTGCATCCGCTGCAGCCGCGTCGCGAGGTCGTCGCGCCGGGCAAGCGCGCAGCCGCGGTGCCGGAGAACTGGCTGACCGTGCATGGCGGCAAGTTGCACAACCTGCGTGACGTGACGGTCGGCATTCCGCTCGCGCGGCTCGTCGCGGTCACGGGCGTCAGCGGCTCGGGCAAGTCGACGCTCGCGCGCGACGTGCTGATGACCAATCTGCTCGATGCGGTCGGGCGCTCGGTGCTGTCGTCGCCGGCCACCCGCCGCGCGCGTGCGGCGGCCGAACAGAAACCTACCGCGAACCGGCGTTCGAGCGTGCTCGCGCGCTCGGCGCCGCGCGCGCCGCTGAACGTCACGCACACGTGGCAGGGCTGCGATTCGGTTACCGGCTGGGAAAGCATCGACCGCGTGCTCGAAGTCGATCAGACGCCGATCGGCAAGACACCGCGGTCGTGTCCCGCCACCTACATCGGCGTCTGGGATGCGATCCGAAAGCTGTTCGCGGGCACGCTGGAGGCGCGCGCGCGTGGCTATACCGCGTCGCGTTTCTCGTTCAATACCGGTGAGGGCCGCTGCCCCGCGTGCGAGGGCCAAGGCGTGCGCACGATCGGCATGAGCTTCCTGCCCGACGTGAAAGTGCCGTGCGATGTCTGTCACGGTCAACGCTTCAATCCGGAGACGCTCGCGGTCACGTGGCGTGGCAAGAACATCGGCGATGTGCTGACGATGGAAATCGACGAAGCGGTCGAGTTCTTCGCGTCGATTACGAACATCGGGCATCCGCTGCAACTGATGAAGGACGTCGGGCTCGGCTATCTGACGCTCGGCCAGCCGTCGCCTACGTTGTCGGGCGGCGAGGCGCAGCGCATCAAGCTCGTCACCGAACTGAGCAAGGTGCGCGACGACCTCACCCGGCGCGGCCAGAAGCCGCCGCATACGCTATACGTGCTCGACGAGCCGACGGTCGGCCTGCATATGGCGGACGTCGCGAAGCTGATTCGCGTGCTGCATCGGCTCGTGGATGGCGGGCATAGCGTGGTCGTCATCGAGCACGATCTCGATGTGATCGCCGAGGCGGACTGGATCATCGATCTCGGTCCGGAGGGCGGCGTGGGCGGCGGCACGATCGTCGCGGCAACCGATCCGGAAAGCCTGTCGCGCGTGGCCGCGAGTCACACCGGCGCGGCTTTGCGGCCGGTGCTTGCGCGCACGGCCGCTACGGCGACGCTGGCCGGAGAGGGGACCAATGGCTGAGGCAAGCTGACGAGCGGCGGCGCGGCCGTTGCGCGCCGCGCTTTGCGGTCCCCAACCGACTGTTTGTGCGCATTCCGGGCGCGCTCATCAGATGCGCCGTTGCAACTCGTCAGGTTGCAACGGCCCGCGCTTCGTCGCGTGTGCGCCACACGTGATTGCTGCACCGCATCCACTCACCAGAGGTGCGCCAAACGCGACGCATCCGCGCGATTAATTCATACGAAAGCGACCGGCGATGTTTCAAAATAGAAACGTTTTTAGAACCCCCGATAAATCAGCATTTGGATATTAATTTCGGACCCAGAACGAGTGCCGCACAAATACCTAATCGGCGCGTGGAATAACTTTACGCTTTGCGAATAAACTACCGAATTGCGCGGACATAATCGGGACCATAAGCAGTTCACGATTGAAACATTTTTGATCCGGCAAGAAACGTACTCGGTAAGGCGGGTTCACTGCGCTTCGCATTATCGGCAACTTTGCCCGAACGGGCGAGAGTGCCGTCCGCAAAGGCTTTGCGGTAAGATATCCCCACGCTGCGCGCTCAGCCTTGCATAGTTGCCGGCCCTGTAGGCCGCTCATATCAATCGCTCAATAACCGCTTTTCGTCAGACATGGGTAGTCGTGATGAAATCTCCTTTTCAAATTTACTATAGCGATCCATTCCGCTAACATCACGCTTAATCCTTTATGCGGCGTTAGTCCGTTTTCCCGCCGTAATAACGCATTCTCTCGTTCCGTCTGCTGACGGGGCAAATCGGGGTCCACAACGTATGCCCGTTTGGGGAAAGATCATGCCGCACATGCACCTTGATACAACGAGAATTACGTGGCTTCACACGCCTGCGTTGAACGTCCGTACTGCAGCGCGGCGAATCGGCATACTGCTGTTCGACGGCTTCTGGCTGCTCGGCCCCGGTACCGTCGTGGAAATGTTCCAGACCGCCAACGAGTTCGCGGGCACGCGTGCAGGCGAAGATCCGCCCTACGAAGTGCAGTTCCTGTCGATGGAAGGCGGCAATGTCGCCAGTTCGTCGTCGGCGCGCATCTGGACTGATCGCATCGACACGCGCTTTGGCGGCGGTTTCGACGTGCTGTTCATTGCGGGCGGCTACGGCGCCCACGTGGCCGCACGCGACGAACGCCTGCTGAACTGGCTGCGCGCCGTGCAATCGCGCACCCGCGCGATCGAAACGATCGGCGAGGGACGCCTCGTGCTCGAAGCGGCCGGCCCGACCGAGCATGATGGCCTGATGAGCCGCTACCCGGGCGCGAGCGCGAGCGAAGGCGCGTTCAGCGCGGCCAACGACCGTCATGACTGCGCGCGCAGCGCGCTGATGTTCATCAAGCGCGACCTGGGCGCGGAGCTCGCACGCAGCGTCGCCGATCGCGTGATGCCCGGCATGGCCTCGACGTGGGTGCCGCTGCCGGCCGAGGGCGGCACGCTGAGCGTCGCCGAAAAGATTCGCGCGGCCGCGCGCTGGATGGAGGCGAACTGCGACCGTCCGGTCTCGGTCGCCGATGCCGCGCAGGTCGCCGCAATGAGCGAGCGCAATTTCCTGCGCCGTTTCAAGCACGAGATGCAGGTGACGCCGTCGGACTACCTGCTGCAGGTGCGGCTGCGCATCGCGTGCAACTTCCTGACCGAGACCGAATTGCCGGTCGACAAGATCGCGCGTCGCAGCGGCACCGGCAACGGGGACCGTCTCGCGAAAATCTTCCGCAAGCGCATGGCTTTGTCTCCAACCGAGTATCGCGCCCGAAGCCGGGCGGCCACTGAGGCGTAGCATGTATCTATAGCGTGCGATATCGCGCCCGCGCCGCGGGCGCGCCTCGTCTGTTGGACGCGGTCGCGAAAGCGGCCGTATGTTCGCTGGCCAGCCTTTTTACGAGCACAGTGGCGATGGGCAACAGGGTCATGGCGACGGCATTGCCGGAGGTGAAACTCATCGAGCCGGAAGTGTTCATCGACGAATACGGCTTCTGCTTCGAGAGTTTCAGCGCGGACGAGTTTTCGGACGACGTCGCGCAGGGTTTCAACTTCGTGCAAGACCGCCATCTGCGCGCCGTGCATGGCGTGCTGCGCGGCTTGCACTATCAGGTGCAGCGGCCGCAGGGACGGCTGCTGCGCGTCGTGCGCGGCGAGATCTTCGACGTCGCGGTCGACGTGCGCCTGAACTCACCGAACTTCGGCAAATGGAGCGGCGAGTATCTGAGCGAAGAGAACCACCGGCAAATATGGGTGCCGCCCGGTTTCGCGCACGGCTTCGTCGTGCTGTCCGATGTCGCCGAGTGCGTGTGGAAGACCACCGAGTACTGGTTTCCCGAACTCGAACGCTGCCTGCTGTGGTCCGATCCCGACATCGGCATCGACTGGCCGATCGACTTTCAGCCCATTCTCGGCAGCAAGGATGCGGGGGGGCGCCGTCTGTACGAAGCCGAAAACATCTCGTGAACGACTTGTGATCGACCTGGGTTTTTACGACATTTTTTCTTGAGAGGCTCAAGGGCCGACCCTACACTTCGGGCATCCAGTCAGTACGAGGTGCTCAACGTGAAGCGTCGCGCAAGCCGTCCGCAATCCGTTCCGGTCCGCTATGCATGTGGTGGTGCCGGCCACGTCGAACTCAGGCGCTTCGACGCATCGTGCGATTCGTTCGTTGCGTTGACGGCTCTGCTGCATCGCGCGTTCGCGCCGCTCGGCGCGCAGGGGCTCAATTGCACGTGCGTGGATCAGACCATCGAGACAACCCGCGAACGTGTGCTGCGCGGCGATTGCCATGTCGCGGTATGTGACGGCCAGATCGTCGGCACGATGACGCTTTATGCTTCGGATGGCGAAGCATCATGCGAGCTCTACCGGCACGACGATGTCGCGAGCTTGCGCCAGTTCGCGGTCGATCCCGCGTGGCAGGGGCGAGGCATCGGCACGCTGCTGATCGCGTTCGCCGAGCACTGGGCCGCGACACGCGGCTATGCGCAACTCGCACTCGATACACCGCAACCGGCCACACAGCAGATCGCGTTCTATCGCGGGCAGGGGTTTCGCATCGTCGATTTCATGCGCTTCGCGGACAAGTGCTACGACAGCGCGATTCTGAGCAAGCCGCCGGTTGCGATGCGCACGCTCGCGAACTGGTCGCGGCGTTTGCATGCGACGCCGCGGATCGCGCATGCGGCCTGAAGCGTAGCCGCAGACGTCCGCGGCATACGGAGAAAAGCAGTGGAAAAGCAGCGCACGAGAAGCGGAAGAAAAAGCGGACTGGAAGCGCCCGATGCTTCGGCAACTATTGCAATATGCTGCGGCAAGTATTGCAACGGCGGCAACGGCGGCAACGGCGGCAACGGCGGCAGCGGCGACCGCAGCGGTGCAATCCTGAACGCGGCCCCAACGCAGCGTCGCCGGTTCGCATCGGGCGAGGGGTGAATTCACCGAACGCTGTATGCAGCCGTCAGCGTCGGATCACGCCCATCAGCAGGGTGACGAGGAAGATCACCAGGAAGATGAAGAACAACACCTTGGCGATTTCAGTTGCGCCCGCGGCAATGCCTCCAAAGCCGAACACTGCGGCGATGATGGCGATGATGAAGAAAATCACAGCGTATCGAAGCATGGTGCCTCCACCGGTGGATTGTTGAAATGACGTTTGAACGGCGCCCCGTTGCGTACGTCACGCGGCTTCACGGGTGAGATGCCGGCGAGCGGAATTCAGCAATACATGTGCCATCGTTTGATTGACGCCAACGTTTGCGTGACGAATCTTTCGCGGCGCGCGAAATTACCGTCGAGTCGGCGCTAACGTTTGCATTCCCTCCCGCCAGGCGCGCCAGGTGCCAACCATGCTGCGGACTACGTAAAGCCCGTCGCGGGTCATCCGCGCAGCCAGTGATACGCCAGCGGCCCGCACAACACGCCCCACGTCAGCACACACATCAGCAGTGCAATGGTTACGGCCGCGCTGCCGCAGTCCTTCGCGCGTTTCGACAACTCATGCCGCTCGAACGAGATCCGGTCGATGGCAGCCTCGATCGCCGAATTCAATAGCTCCACCAACAGCACGAGCAGCACTGAGCCGATCAGCAGCACGCGCGCGATGGCGTCGACCGGCATCAGGAACGCGGCCGGCACGAGGATCGCCGCGAGCGCGGCTTCCTGACGGAACGCGCTTTCCGCCCGCAATGTCGCGACGATGCCAGCGTACGAATGCCGCAACGCGAACAGCCCGCGCAGCAGACCGCTGCGCTTCGCGGGCGGCGCGATGGCGGGGTGAGCGGGGGAGTCGGCCGGATCAGACATGTTTCGGGATGATGGTTGATGTGCAGCAAATGACCGTCGATGTTACAAGATGTCGATCAGGTTGCAAATTGTGATATCTTTGCGCCGCCCAACAGCGGCAGGCACCTGGCACTTCTCGCCTGACCGACCGGCTTCGGAAAAAATGAAAGGAACGCGTAATCGGTTAGGGCTGCTGCCGATCACGCTCGAATCTCAAATGTTGGTCACTCCCGTTGCTCGTTCCGCTCAAGGTTTCGCCGGATTTTCCGTATACGAGGAATGGTGCGCCGCGTGTTTCTCCTGTGCGCGCCCGGCAGTCCGATTTCCCACTTCGCGCGTTCGCGCGGCAGACCGGATTCGCACCGTGAGCGGCTCACTCGGGCGCGCACGGTCGAGGTCCAACAAGCTGAGCTGTTCATGAAACCAGTTGTGTCGTTGTGCGTTTCGCTGACCGCCGTTGTCGGCGCGTTGTATGCCGTCGCGTCGGGCGCCGCGCCATCGGTGCCTGTCGTCGCCGCCGCGGCGAATCCGCCGGCCGCGCTCACTGTCGCGAGCGCGAGTGCCGCACAGGCCAGCCCCAGCGCCAACTACCTCGACAACGTTGCCAGCGTCCCGACACCCGCATCCGGCTCCAGCACATCGCGCGTTTCATTCGCGACCCTCGGCGCGTATCAGCCGCTGACGCTGCGCGGTGTCGAAGACGCGCGCACCGTCAATCTCGGCGTGCGGCTCGATCGCGTGGTCACGGCCGCGCGACTGCGCTTGCGCTACACGTATTCGCCATCGCTGGTGTTCGCGATGTCGCATCTGAAGGTGTCGGTCAACAGCGAAGTGATCGCGACCGTGCCATTCGATCGCGAGCACGCCGGCAAGCTCGTCACCCAGGACATCCTGCTCGATCCGCGCTTTCTGACCGACTACAACCAGATCGGTCTGCGCCTGATCGCGCATTACACGCTCGAGCATTGCGAAGACCCCGAAAACTCGGCGCTGTGGGCCGACGTGAGCCCGTCGAGCGAATTCATCGTCGATACCGCGCCGATCCATTTGCCCGACGATCTCGCGCTGCTGCCCGCGCCGTTCTTCGATCACCGTGACGCGAACCGGTTGCGTCTGCCGTTCGTGCTGCCGGCCGCCGCCGACAACGCGACGCTGCGCAGCGCGGGCGTACTCGCTTCGTGGTTCGGTGCGCAGGCCGATTACCGGCAGGCGCGCTTTCCGGCGCTGTCGACGTTGCCCACGGACTCGCACGCGGTCGTCGTCGCGCGCAGCGAGCAGTTGCCCGCCGGCCTCACGCTGCCGCCGATCAACGGTCCGATGCTGATCGTCGCCGACAATCCCGTCGCGCCCAACCGCAAGCTGCTGATCGTGACCGGCCGCAGCGCCGCCGAAGTCGATGAAGCGAGCACCGCGCTGGTGCTCGGCACGACCGCGCTCGCGGGTCCCGCGGTCCGCATCACGCAGCTCGCCGCTGGCGCACCGAGGAAGCCCTACGACGCGCCGCGCTGGCTGCCGGTCGACCGGCCCGTCTCGTTCAAGGAACTGATCGACGATCCGTCGCAACTGCAGGTGCGCGGCAGCACGCCCGACGCGATCCGCTTGAACCTGCGCGTGCCCGCCGATTTGTACTCGTGGAACGGGGCGGGCGTGCCGCTGAATCTGAAGTACCGCTACACGGCGCCGACCGTGCAGAACAACTCGGCGCTCGCGGTGCAGATCAACGATCAGCTGGTCAAGTCGTACCGGCTCGCGCTCGCGACCGCCGACGACGCGCAAGGCCGCCTGCAATTGCCGGTGCTGTCGAACAACGCCAACCGTGCGACGAGCGCGCTCGACATTCCGGCATTCCGGGTCGGCAGCTCGAACCAGTTGCAGCTGCGCTTCAATCTCGATTCGCAGAAGACGGGGCTCTGTCAGGGCGTCGCGACGAACCCGGTGCAGGCCGCGGTCGATCCCGACTCGACGATCGACTTCTCGGATTTCGTCCACTACGCACGGATGCCGAACCTCGCGTTCTTCGCGAACAGCGGCTTTCCGTTCACGCGCTACGCGGACCTGTCGCAAACGGCCGTCGTGATTCCCGAGCATCCCGCGCCGCAGGAACTGGAAAGCCTGCTGACGATGCTCGGCCACATGGGGCAATGGACCGGCTATCCGGCGCTGCGCGTGCAGGTCGCGCGGCCGCGCGAGCTCGCGCAGCTGAGCGGCAAGGATCTGCTGGTGATCGGCGGCAACGGTTCGGCGCCGTGGCTCGCGCGCTGGCCGAATGCGTTGCCGCTGACGATCGGCGCCCAGCCGGTCGACGCCGCTGCGTCGGGCGCCGCTGCGTCGAGCCCGCTCGCCCGCGCCTCGTTCGCGGTCGACGAGCAGTGGCACAGCACCGCCCGGCGCGACGGCGCCGCGCACAGCGACGTGCACAGCGACGTGCATCGGCCGGACGGTGGCGCGCGCATCGAACGCGACGGACCGCTGGCCGCGCTGATGGGCTTCGAATTGCCGGGCAGCCACGGACGCAGCGTCGTCGCACTGAGCGCCACCGATCAGCAGCAGTTGTCGCAAATGCTCGACATGCTCGAAAAGCCGGACCGCGTCGCGCAATTGCAGGGCGACGTCGCTTTGCTGCGCGATGGCAAGGTGGACAGCATGCGCGTCGGCGACACCTATCTGGTCGGCTATGTGCCCTGGTATGCGCGGCTGTGGAGCAAGGCGATCCAGCATCCGGTGCTGCTCGGCGTGCTCGGCGCGTTCGCCGGTTTGCTGCTCGCGATCGGCGCGTTCACCGCGTTGCAGGAACTGGCGGCGCGGCGCCGGGGAGTCTGATCGATGAGTCAGTCGAAGGGCGGGGCGCTGTGGCGGGCAGCGCGCGACGGGGTGGGCGTTGAAACTGGCGCGGGCCTGCCCGCGAAGTCTACGAGCAGGCCCGTACGAACAACGGCGGCCGTTTCAGCAACGGTGCTGGCCACGATGCTGACGCTCGCGAGCAGCCCCAACGCGTTCGCCACGCAAGCGCCGCAGCCCAGCGGCACCGACATCACCGCATGCACCGCAGCGCCCTGGCCGCGCTGGCAGCAATTCAAGCGCGATTTCCTTTCCGCCGATGGCCGCGTGATCGACGTCGGTTCGTCCGACGAGCGCACGGTGTCGGAGGGCCAATCTTATGCACTGTTTTTCGCGCTGGTCGCGAACGACCGCGCTGCCTTCGACACGATCCTGCGCTGGACCGAGCAGCATCTCGCGCAAGGCGATCTGACCGCGCGTCTGCCTGCATGGCTGTGGGGCCGCTCGTCCGACGGCAACTGGGCCGTGCTCGACGCGAATGCGTCGTCGGATGCCGACCTGTGGATCGCCTATGCGCTGCTCGAAGCGGGCGACGCGTGGCGCGAGCGCAGCTACACGGCGCGCGGCGCGGTGCTCGCCCGCCGCGTGCTCGACGAGGAAACGGCCAACGCGCCGGGGCTCGGCTTGACCTTGCTGCCGGGCCCGGTCGGCTTTCATCCGGAACCGGACGTGTGGCGCGTCAATCCGAGCTACATGCCGCCGCAGCTGCTGCGCGGCCTCGCTACGCGGCTGCCCGACGATCCGCGCTGGCCGCGTTTGCTCGCGAGCACGCGCCGCATCCTGATCGATACCGCGCCGCAGGGCTTCTCGCCGGATTGGGCGTTGTACCGCGCGAACCGCGGCTTCGCACCCGACGCCGAGACCCACGCCGAGAGCGCCTATAACGCGATTCGCGTGTACCTGTGGGCCGGCATGCTCGACCGGCGCGATCCGCTCGCGCCGGCGCTGCTCGCGCGCTTCGCGCCGTTCGCGGACTTCATCGCCGCGCACGGCGCGCCGCCCGAGAAAGTCGACGCGACCAGTGGCCGTGCCGGCATCAACATGGGCAACGCCGGTTTTTCGGCAGCGGCCGTGCCGTTTCTCGATGCGCGCGGCCAGCGCGCGCTTGCCGATGCGCAGATCGCACGCGTCGCCGCGCTCGATCGCGAGTCGGCCGCCGGTTACTACACGAGCGTGCTGAGCCTGTTCGCGCTCGGCTGGCGCGAAGGCCGCTATCGCTTCGCCGCCGACGGCACTCTCGATCCGCACTGGAGCACGTCGTGCAGCGCCGCAGCGCAGTAACGCGCGTGGCGCGCTTCGGCGTGCTCGCGTGCGCATGCGCCGCGGCGATCACGGGTCACGCATACGGCGACACGGGCCAAGCCGAAGCGATGCGCACGACGGCCGCGCGCACGGCTGCCATCGGATCACTGGCGGCGCCCGTTGCTCCGCCAACCATAGCGCCGCCACAAAGCCCCGCCGCGCAACGCCTGCTCGCGACCGCGCGCATGTGGTCGACCAAACATCGCGACGACCTTGCGTTGCAGGCAATCAACAAGGCGCTGCTCGCCGCGCCCGGCGATCCATTGTTGCTCGCCGAGCAGGTGCGCATCGAATTGCGCCTCGGCAAAGCGCAAGCCGCGCAGGCGACGCTCGCACGCTTGCGCGCCGAAGCGCCAGGCAGCGCAGTGATCCAGCAGCTCGACGACGAATTCCGCGTCGCCACCAACGGCCGCGAGGAATTCGCGACCGTGCGTTTGCTCGCGCGCAGCGGCCAGTCCGCCGAAGCGGCGCGGCGTTTGCAACTGCTGTTTCCGCACGGCGCACCGTCGGGCTCGCTCGGGGCCGAGTACTACCAGATTCTCGCGGGTACGCCCGAGGGCCGCGAGCAGGCGCTGGTCGCGCTGCATCGGCGGATCGCCGCCGATCCGTCCGACGTCGGCGCCGCGCTGGTGCTCGCGAATCTGCTGAACACGCGCGGCGATACGCGCGCGGAGGCCAACCGCATCGCGTGGAATCTCGCGACGCGGCCCGACTCCGATCGCACGGCCTCGCTCGACACGTGGCGTCACGTGCTGCAATCGGCGGGTGCGGACCTCGCGTATCTGCCGGCGTTGCGCGCCTATCTGCAACTCGTGCCCGACGACACCGAATTCCGCGAGCGGGTCGCGACGCTCGAAGCGCGCCTCGACGCGCAACGGCAACTCGGACGCAACCCTGACTACATCGCCCAGCAGCGCGGTCTGCAGGCGCTCGAGCGCAACGATCTCGCAGCCGCCGAGCCGCTGCTCGCGCGCGCCGCGAGCGCGCGTCCCGACGATGCCGACGCGGTCGGCGGTCTCGGCATCGCGCGCATGCGGGCCGGGCGGCACGACGAAGCGCGCACGCTGTTTCTGCGCGCGGCCGCGCTCGCGCCCGACAATCGCGCGAAATGGCAGAGCCTCGCGCGCACCGCGCAATTCTGGGGCACGCTCGCGCAAGGCCGCGCGGCCGCCGCGGCGGGCCACGCACAGGAGTCGGAGCGGGCGGCGCGCGCGGCGCTCGCGATGGAGCCGGACAACGCGGACGCGAAGCTGATGCTCGCCGACGCGCTGCTCGCGCAGCACGACTGGCGCGCGGCCGAGCCGCTGCTGCGCGATATGCTGAGCGGCCATGCGCCGAGCGTGGCGGCGCTGCGCAGCACGCAGACACTCTACGAAAACACCGGCCGCGCGGCGCAGGTCGAGCCGCTGATCGACGCGTTGCAAAGCCGCTTCGCCGCCGCCGACGATCGCCAGAGCCTCGCTCGTCTGCGCGCCAATCTGCTTGCCAAACAGGCGGACCAGTTGCTCGCCGACGGCGAGCGCGGTCCCGCCGCGCAACGCTATGAAGCCGCCTTGCGCAGCGAGCCCGACGCAGCGTGGACACGTTTCGCGCTCGCGCGTCTGTACCGCGATCTCGGCCTGCCGCAACTCGGCCGCAACGTGATGGACGAGGGTCTCGCGTTCGCGCCATCGGCCGAGATGCGCTATGCGAGCGCGCTTTACCGCAATTCGCTCGATGACCTGAGCGGCGCGCAAGCGGCGCTCGCGCTGATCCCGGAGCAGGAGCGCACCGATGGTATGCGGGCGCTCGATCGCAATCTGCAAACGCAACGAAAGCTTGCCGACGCGCGCGCCGCGTTCGCCAGCGACGATCGCGCAAGCGCGCTCCGCCTGCTCGACGACGCACGCGCTTTGGCCGGCGACGATCCGAATCTGCTCGCGTCGGTCGGCGCGCAGTGGATCGACGCGGGCGACGCCGGACGCGGCCTCGCGTTGCTGCGCGACTGGATCGATGCGCATCCGGGCGAGGCCGATGCGGACGTGCGGCTGCGTTACGGCGATCTGCTCGGCAGCGCGCGACGCGACACAGAGCTGTCCGCATGGCTACAACAGTTGCGCGACGATCCGCGGCTGAAGCTGGACGCCGCTCAACGCGCGCGCCTCGAGGATCAGGCGCTGCGTGCGGCCTTACGGCAAACCGACGAAGCGATCGATCATGGGGATTACGAAGCGGCCGAGCAGCGACTCGCGGCGGTGAGCTCCGCCGGTCGGCGCGACAAGCGCTACACGCTCGAACTCGCCGATCTGCAGCGCGTGCAGGGCCACTACGCGGCCGCGCGGGCGACGTTGGCGCCACTGCTCGCCGCACAGCCCAACGATGCGCAAGCACAGCTCGCGCTGGCCCGCGTGCTGGAGCAAAGCGGCCAGCGCGGCGCTGCGCTGCGCGTGGTGCACGACGTGCTCGACGGCGCCGCACCCGACGACGTCGACACGCGGCTCTCGGCCGCGCGCCGCCTCGCCGCGTTGAACGAAGCGCGCGACGCGCAGCAGATCACGACGGCACTGCGCGTCGCGTATCCGACGCGGCCGGACGTGACGGTGCAAAGCGGCCGCATCGCCGAAGATCTCGGGCAGTACGAAGATGCCGCTTCGCTGTACCGTTTGTCGCTCGCGCAGGAACGCTCGGCGGGCGTGCGCGCGGGACCCGATGGCACCCCCGCGCGAGCCGCGCTCGACGATCTCGAACAGCGCCGCAATCCGTCGATCGAGACCGGCTGGCTGCCCGCCTATAAGTCCGGCGACGCGGGCATCTCGCAGCTGCGCGCGTGGCAGGTGCCGGTGTACGTGCAGATCCCGTATCGCTACGACGGCCATTTCTTCGCGCACATCGATACCGTGCATCTCGACGCGGGCACGCTGGATGTCAGCGAAGGCAACGCGTTTACGCGCGATACCTTCGGCAGCTTCGGCGCGGCCGACAAGCTCGGCACGTCGCTCGGCCTGTCGCCGCAGCAACTCGCCGCGCTGGCCGCGGGCTTGCCGTATCTGCATCAGTCGGCCACCGGCGTCGCGCTCGGCGCGGGCTACACGTCCGACGCGTGGCGCTTCGACTTCGGCACGACGCCGCTCGGTTTCCCCGTGTCTTATCTCGTCGGCGGCGTGCGCTATCGGTTCGACGCGGGACCGGCGAGCTTTTCGGTCAGCGGCTCGCGCCGTCCGGAAACCGGTAGCCAGTTGTCGTATGCCGGTATGCACGATCCGGTGACCGGCACGGTGTGGGGCGGCGTGCGCCGCGATGGCATCGATCTGCATGCATCGTTCGATCTCGGCACAGCGAACCTGTTCGCCGATCTCGGCGCCGGTGAACTGACGGGGCGCAACGTCGCGAGCAATCAGGAATTCACGCTGCGCACAGGCTTCACGATGCCGGTCTATCGGCGCGCGAATTCACTGGTGAGCACCGGCCTCGTCGGCAATGCGTGGCACTACACGAACAACCTGCGCTTCTATTCGTTCGGGCAGGGCGGCTACTACAGTCCGCAGCGCTATCTTTCGCTCGGCGTGCCGCTCGAATGGCTGGGGCGGCATGGCGCGCTGAAGTGGGATCTGAGCGCGACCGTCGGCGTGTCGAATTCGTACGAGCGGGATTCGCCGTACTACCCGAACGGTCTGCCTGCCGGTCTCGGTGCGGCGCCGGGGCTCGAGAGTCTCGTCAATACGGGCAGCTCGACACGCGGCGTCGCGTTTTCGTACGGGCTCGCGGGCGTGGTCGAGTATCGCGCCGATCCGCATCTGGTGTTGGGCGCGCAGTTGAGCATCGATCGCTCGCACGACTACGCGCCGAGCGCCGCGCTCGTCTATCTGCGCTATACGTTCGATGCGCGCAGGCAGGACAACCGTCTGTCGCCGCAGCCGGTACGACTCTATTCGAGCTATTGAACGGCGATGCAACGAGACCTGGGACAGCAGACGTGAACACCGTTTCGAATCCAACTCAAACTCCCGCGCGCGCTTTCCTGCGACGCTGGCTGCGCAGGTTCGGCGGCACCGGCGCGCAGCGTCGCGCACAGCCGGTCGGCCTTCTCGCGATCGAGGCCTTGCCGGGCGAATGGGCGGCGCTCGAAGCGGGCAAGCTGTATGCGATCTATGCAGCGCCGCGCACGCCGGGCGTCGACACGCTGATCCGGGAAAGCGCGCGTACCGCGCTCACACGCGACGTGACGGTCGTGCTCGCGCGTGAACGCGCGGCCGTTGCCGAGCGTTTGCGCGAGTTGGGCTTCAGCGCCAACGCGCCGGCCGCGGGCTGGCCGCGCAATCTGAACGTGCTCGCGATGCCTGCCGTCGATGGTGCGCAAGAGTCGGAGCAGCCCGCCGACAGCGCCGCGACGCACGGCAAACTGTTCGGCGGGCTGCGCGCGCTGAAGCGCTTCGGTTTTCGTGCGGGCTCGCTGTATTTCATCGAAGGCGCCGAGCGCTGGTTCAACTGGCACGACGCCGCCGCGCTCGCGCGCGAAGGCCGCATGCTCGCGAACTGGTGCGCGGCACGGCGTATCACGCTGGTGCTGCTGCTCGGCGTCGATGCAAATGGCGACGACGATTCACTCGACATGCGCGGCGCGCCGGATGGCGTCGTCGATGCGTCACGCCGCAACGCGTTCCATGCGGCATGCGCGGGCGTCGCACGGATGGAGCGCACGCACGGCGAGCTGCTGTGGCATGCCGACTTCTGGCGCGCGGATCGCACGCTGGTGACGGGCGAAGTCCGCTCGCTGCGGTTTACCGAGAGTGGCCATCTCAGCGTCGCGCCCGATGCGCTGGCCAGCAGCGTCGCGCGCGGCGAACGCCTGCTCGCGCGCGACGAACAGCGTGTCGTCGTGAGCCGCGCGGTGGTGCGCGGTCACGAGGCGTGGCTGCCGCCGCATTGGGAAGTGTGCGCCGATCAGGCCGCGGTGCTGAGCGCGTGCGCCGATGCGCAGGCCGCGACCGTGGTGCTCGATTACGCGGGCGGCGCGCAGCTCGACGCGTTGTGCGCGACGGTTCATACGCTGCGCCGCCAGGCCGGGCGCGCGCTGAAGATCGTCGTCGTCGAGCGGGGCGAAGTGCTGCGCCATCAATACGAGCTGCTCGTGTTGACGCTCGGTGCGAACCTCGTGCTCGGCCGCGACCTGCCGTTCTCGCGCATGCAGTCGCTGCTGCAGTCGTTGCAGGGGCAACTCCACACGCGGCCGGTCGCCGCCGACTATCGCAGCGCATTGAGTGCCGCGTTGAGCGACGACGTGCGCGGCTATCTGCCGGCCGGAGCGTTCTGCGAGCGCGTGCGCCTCGTGCTCGCACGCAGCGCCGTGCTGCACCTGCCGCATGTGCTCGTGAAGCTGACACTGCTGCCGCAATGCGCGCACGTCGATGCGCTGAAGCACTGCGTGCCGCGCCGCGCGGGCGACGTGCTGACCGTCGACGCATCGCATCTGTACGTGTTCCTGTTCGCCTGCCGGCTTGCCGATGCGGACGCCGCGCTGGCGCGGATCATCGATGTGCCGGTCGAACAGCTCGCCGATTCGCTCGTGCATCTGGCGGAGCAGAGCATCGGCGCCGAACTCGACGCGCTGGACGCAGCCAACCGGCGCAATCGGATTGCCGATTACAGCGATATGTTCGCGGCGTCGATGCGTGATGGCGCGCCTTTGAGCTCGCCGCTCGCCGCAGCCGCAGGCGAAGCCGCACACGTGGCCGCTGTGCAACTTGCGCAGGTGGAAGAGGCGTTGGTTCATGCGCGTGCCGAGTGCGAAGCCGACGCCGCGCCAACGTCTGCGCCAACCCGGCCGAGCGAATCAGCCGAAGCGAAGCCGCTCGCTACTGAGCGCCGCCGAACCCAATCCGTGCCAGCGCGCCGTCGCGCGGAACCGAGCGCGATGCCGGTGCGCGCGAGGAGCATCGAATGATCGAACTGGTTCTGCTGTGTTTCGTGGCCGGCATGGTCGTCGCGCTGCCGGTGTGGATCGTCTGGCAGCGCGTCGGCGCACGGCGCGGTCTTGCGGCCATGCGCGACTTCGATCCGCGCGACGCGGTGCCGTGCGAGATCGAGCCGGTCGCGCTGCGCGCGCGTCTGCTGCCGGCGCTCGACACGACCCCGGACGAGGTGACGCGATGAAAACGATCGCCATCGTCTCGACCGCGGGCGGCACCGGCCGCACCACCTTGACCGCCGTGCTCGCGGTATTGCTCGCGCGCCGCGGCCGCCAGGTCGTCGCGCTCGACTTCGATCCGCAGAACATGCTCGGCGCGCAGCTCGGCATCGACGGTCTCGCGGCGACCGGTCTGTCGCAGGCGCTGCTCGATGCGGACACCGCATGGCATGCCCACACGTGGCGCAACGCGGACGGCGTGCTGTTCGTGCCGTACGGCGCGGTGTCCACCGCGCAAAGCACGCAGTGCGACGCACGCCTCGCCGCCGAGCCGCGCTGGCTCGCCCACGCGCTCGCCGAGCTCGATCTGCCGCGCGATGGCGTCGTGCTGATCGACACCGCGCGCTATCCGTCGCAGCAGGCCGAGCACGCGCTGCGTTGCGCGGACCTCGCGCTGTGCGTGACCCCGCCCGAACCGGCCGCGTGCGCGACGCTGGTCGCGCGGCTCGGAGCGCTGCGCGACGCGTGCGCGCAACTGCGCATCATCGTGAACCGGCTGAACCCCGCGCGCGACATGCAGCGCGACGTGCTGGCGATGCTCGGCGCGGCGCTCGGCGACAAGCTGCCGCTCGCGCAGCGCGTGCATCTCGATGTCGCGTTGCCCGAGTCGTTCGCGCGCGGCACATGGCTGTTCGACGACGCCCCGCATTCGCAGGCGTCGCACGATCTGCAGGGGCTCGCGAATTGGCTCGACGCGTGGCTCACCGACGCCACGGCGCCGCTCGATCGGCGGGACGGCGGGTCATGAGCGAACGGGAAACGCGTTCGTTGCGCACGCGTGCGCTCGACTGGGTCGCGCGTGGCCTTGGCGTGCCCGCCACGCGCACGCCGCTCGACTGGTTCGTGCGGCTGTTCTTCCAGCCGTCCGCGCCGGGCAAGCCCGATTACGCGCGCCGCTGGATGCGCGCGGCCGTGCTGCATTTCGCGCTGCAATGGGGCGTGCTCGAACCGCATCGACTGCGTGCGTGGCTGTGGCGCGCGTTCGTGCGTGCGCCGCGTTCGTCATCGAGAAGCGCGGCGGCGACTGTACGCGCGCTGGCCGCCTGGATCGACCGTTGGCTCGTGCCGCTCTGGTTGCTCGGGCGGCGCGGGCGCGAGCGCGTCGACGCGCTGCTGGCGAGCCTGCCGTGGCAGCGCTGGGGCACGCGGCTCGAAGACGCGACGCAGCGCGTCGGTCATATTCGCTGGCTGCTGCCGTTGATGGTTGTCGCGGGCATCGGTTTGTGGGCGGTGATCGGTACGTCGCCGCTACAGTCCGACGGTCAGTTCGAGTTCTTCGCCGTGCTAGTGATCATCGCGCTGATCGTGCGACGCTTTCCGGGCCGCATGCCGGTGCTGATCCTGACCACGCTCGCGATGCTGGCGATGGTGCGCTACGTGTGGTGGCGCGTCACCCAGACGCTGTCGTTCCAGACGCCGGGGGAGGCGATACTCGGTTATCTGCTGTTCGGCGCGGAAGCATACACATGGGTGATTCTGCTGCTCGGTTTCGTGCAGACCGCGTGGCCGCTGAAGCGCGCGGTCGCGAAGCTGCCCGCCGACACATCGAGCTGGCCGAGCGTCGACATCTATATCCCCACCTACAACGAACCCCTGGCAGTCGTGCGGTCCACCGTGTTCGCCGCGCAAGGCATCGACTGGCCCGCCGACAAGCTGCGCGTCTATCTGCTCGACGATGGCCGCCGCGACGAATTCAGAGCCTTCGCGCAAGCCTGCGGCATCGGCTATCTGACGCGCGACGACAACCGTCACGCGAAAGCCGGCAACATCAATAGCGCGCTCGGCCGCACACAGGGCGAGTACGTCGCGATCTTCGATTGCGATCACGTGCCGACGCGCTCGTTCCTGCAAACGACGATGGGCACGTTCCTGCGCGACGCGCGCTGCGCGATGGTGCAGACGCCGCATCACTTCTTTTCGCCGGACCCGTTCGAGCGCAACCTCGGCACGTTCCGGCGCGTGCCGAACGAGGGCAATCTGTTCTACGGGCTCGTGCAGTCGGGCAACGATCTGTGGAACGCGTCGTTCTTCTGCGGCTCGTGCGCGATCCTCAAACGCGAAGCGCTCGAAGAAGTGGGCGGCATCGCGGTGGAGACCGTCACCGAAGACGCGCACACCGCGCTGAAGCTGCACCGGCGCGGCTATACGACCGCCTATCTGCCGACCGTGCAGGCCGCCGGTCTCGCGACCGAAAGCCTCGCGGGCCACATCCAGCAGCGCACGCGCTGGGCGCGCGGCATGGCGCAGATCTTTCGCATCGACAATCCGTTCATCGGCCGCGGGCTGGGCTTTTTCCAGCGGCTCTGCTACGGCAACGCGATGCTGCATTTCTTCTACGGCGTGCCGCGGCTCGTATTCCTGACGATGCCGATGGCGTACCTGTTCTTCCAGATGTACTTCATCAACGCATCGGCGACGACGATCGCCGGATTCGTGCTGCCGTACATCGTGCTCGCGAACATCGCGAACTCGCGCATGCAAGGCAAGTACCGTCACTCGTTCTGGGCCGAGGTCTACGAGTCGGTGCTTGCGTGGTACATCGTGCTGCCGACCACGATCGCGTTCTTCAGCCCGAAGCACGGCAAGTTCAACGTGACCGACAAGGGCGGGCGCATCGGCGAGGGCTACTTCGACTGGTCGACGTCGAAGCCGTATCTGGTGCTGCTCGCACTGAACAGCGGCGCGCTCGCAGCCGGCGTGTACCGGCTGATGTTCGGGCAAAGCGGCGAAACGGCGACGATCCTGATGAACGTGTTCTGGACGCTCTACAACCTCGTGATGCTCGGCGCG
Organism: Burkholderia sp. JPY481; assembly: GCF_038900515.1. Taxonomy (NCBI): domain Bacteria; kingdom Pseudomonadati; phylum Pseudomonadota; class Betaproteobacteria; order Burkholderiales; family Burkholderiaceae; genus Burkholderia; species Burkholderia sp. JPY481. Next base: position 371,539 of record NZ_JAYMRT010000005.1, on the reverse strand, counting down.
GCCTCGAGCGTTGCGCGCGAGGCGAAGCAGGTGCGCGTCACACATCGCATCGCGATGCGCGCGGCGGCGACGCTGCTGCTCGCGGACGGCACGACGCTCGCCTGCACGACCAGCGACTATTCGACCGGCGGCCTCGGTCTCGATATCGAGCCGGGATTGAATCTGGCGCCGGGCGACAGTCTCGGCGTGTGCCTGAGCCGCGGCGATCGCCAGTTCCATTTTCCGGTGTACGTGAGCCGCTGCGTCGGCCGGCACCTCGGCGTGCGCTTCGACGGTCTCACGCTCGAACAGGAACGGCAACTCGTGCAATGCACGTTCGGCCGCGCCGACGCGTGGCTCGACTGGCATGAGCAAACCAGCGAGGACGCGCCGCTGCGCGGTTTGAAGGAAGTGCTCGCGATGGGCGTCGAAGGCTATTCGCGACTGTGGGGCGGGCTCGCGCGTGCCTGCGAGACGCTGCTCGCGCTCGACCGCACCCGCTATTGATACAGCCTGCGCGCATCGTGTCGTGCGCAGGCCAATGAGAGAACCTGTCGATGACTTTGTGGAACCTGTACTTCATCCTCAAGCTGTACCTGTTCGCGGGCGGCCATCTGCAGCCGCTATGGCTCGCGAATCTCGGCTTCGCGCTCGCGCTCGTCGTGACTTCGACGCTGCGCCGGCGCGCGCTGCGCATCGTGCGCAACCTGGCCGGTCTCGCGCTCGGCATACCGCTGATGTACCACGAGGCGAACGTGCCGCCGTTCTCGCGTCTGACCGAGGAGTTCGGCAATCTGACCACGTTCAGCTACGGCTACTGGCTGGAACTGGCGCAGCGCTTCCTGCCACCGATGCTGCTGCTCGCCGCGCTCGGCGCGCTCGTCGGCTATCTGATCGTGAATCGCTGGGTGCGCGTCGCGACCTTCGTGCTGATCGCGCTGGTCGCGATTCCGCTGTGGCACGAGGGCGGGGTGGTGCTGGCGCAATTGCGTGGAGCGTCGGCGAGCGCAGCGGCGAATGCCGGCGCGAATGGAGCGAACAACCCGCTCGCCGCGCAGCCGCTCGACCATAACGCTGCGCTTGCCGCGTTCCGCACGCAGGAGTCGCAACGGCAGGTCAGCTTCGGCCATCTGGCCGCCGATCCGAACGCGCAGTTCGACGTGATCGTGCTGCACATCTGCTCGCTGTCGTGGGACGACCTCGATGTCGCGAAGGCGCGCAATCATCCGCTGCTGTCCCACTTCGACTATCTGTTCACGAACTTCAGCACCGCGGCGAGCTATAGCGGGCCGGCCGCGATTCGTGTGCTGCGCGCAAGCTGCGGCCAGCAGGCGCACGCGGACCTGTACAAGAACGCGCCGCAGCAGTGTTATCTGCTCGCCGATCTCGCGCAGGCCGGCTACACGCCGCAGACGATGCTGAACCACGACGGCCACTTCGACAACTTCCTGGAACTGATCCACGACAACGCCGGCATGCCGAACGTACCGCTGATTCCGAACACGAGCGTGCCGGTCGCGATGCATGCGTTCGACGGCTCGCCGATCCGCGACGACTACGAGACGCTCGCCGCGTGGTACGCGCAGCGCGCGAGCATCGCGGGGCCGGTCGCGCTGTACTACAACACGATCAGCCTGCACGACGGCAACCGGCTGCCGAATAGCAGCCTGACGAGTATCGATTCGTATCCGCTGCGCGTGAACAAGCTGATGAGCGACTTCGACCGCTTCGCCGATTTGATCGCATCGTCCGGGCGGCGCGCGGTGATCGTGTTCGTGCCCGAGCACGGCGCGGCGCTGCGCGGCGACACGAACCAGGTCGCGGGCCTGCGCGAGATTCCGACGCCGCGCATCGTGCACGGGCCGGTCGGCGTGCGCGTGGTCGGCTTCCAGGGCAGTCATGGGCCGACCACGGTGATCGACGATCCGTCGAGCTTCCTCGCGCTCGCCCAGTTGCTCTCGAATCTCGTGTCGAACAGCCCGTTCAAGCCGGGTGTGAGCCTGTCGCAGTACGCTACGAATCTGCCGCAAACGCAGATGGTCGGCGAAAACGAGGGGACGGTGACGATGAAGACCGCGTCCGGCTATGTGGTGAAGACGCCGGACGGCGTGTGGGTGGACGGCAAATGACGAACGCGCGCAATACGTCGAAAAACACTACGCGCGGCTGGCCTTTCGACGATATCAGCGGCCTCGCGCTGCGTCTGCCGGAGCTCGAGGCGGGCCGCTATTTCGATGCCCAGGCGAAGGAAGCTTACGAGCAGTCGCTGCTGAAGTGGCCGGTGCTCGCGCGGCTGATGAATCTCGTGCCGCGCGACGAAGCCGAAGCGCAGGCCGCGCAACATGCGCGGCAAGAATCGGGCGTGGAATAAGGCCCGCGTCGAACGCTCAACGCAACTGCGTGACCGCCAGCAGCAACACCATGCTGCCGATCGCGCCATCCAGCACACGCCATGCAGTCGCGCGGCGAAACAGCGGCGCAAGCATGCGCGCGCCATAGCCGAGCGCAACGAACCACACCGCGCTGACGGTCATCGCGCCGAGCGCGAAGGCGACCCGCGCGCCTTGCGGTTCACGCGCGCCGGCCGTGCCGATCAACAGGAACGTGTCCAGATAGACGTGCGGATTGAGCCACGTGAACGCGAGCGTCATCAGGATGATCGGCAGCGCGCGTTGCGTGGCAGGGGCTTGATCGGCGGATGCGCCGCCCGAACCGTCGAGCACTGCGTGTCCCGGCCGTACCGCGCGGCGCAGCGCGCTGATGCCGAACCAGGCGAGATACGCGAGCCCGACGTAGAGCATCGCGTGCACGAAGCGCGGGTAGCGCTCCATCAGCGCCGCGGCGCCGCCGACGCCCGCGCCGATCAGAATGAAATCCGACAACGTGCACAACAGCACGATCTTGCCGACGTGCGAGCGCATGATGCCCTGCCGCAGCACGAACGCATTCTGCGCGCCGATCGTCACGATCAGTGATGCGCACAGCGCCGCGCCGTGGGAGAAAGACAGCCAGTTCATAAATGGTCCGAAAAATGGAAGCAATGGGGATAGACGGAATATTCCAGCCGCGCTAGTCTGCGTGATTGCGACACATAAGAGAACCTAATTTATTTAATGCCGATTAAGGAACGCTAATGCTCGACTACGCCTTGCTCGATGCGCTGGCCGCCGTGGTCCGCCACGGCTCGTTCGACCGTGCTGCAAGCGAGCTGAATATCACTGCGTCCGCGGTGTCGCAGCGGGTCAAGCTGCTCGAGGAGCGCGTCGGCAGCGTGCTGGTGAAGCGCGGTCAGCCGTGCGTCGCGACGACCTCGGGCGCGCTGCTGTGCCGCCATACCGAGCGCGTGCAGTTGCTCGAAGCGGAGCTGAACGGCCGCCTGCCGACACTGCCCGGCGCGCTCGTCGAGCAGTGGCCGGCGCTGCGCGTCGCCGTCAACGACGACAGCGTCGGCACCTGGTTCATCGACGCGGTCGCGCCGTTCTGCGTCGAACGCGAGATGCTGCTCGACCTCGTGATCGACGACCAGGATTACACCGCGCAGCGCATCCGCGACGGCAGCGTGCAGGGCGCGATCACGACGCAGGCCGAACCGGTGCAGGGCTGCCGCTCGACGCGGCTTGGCCGCATGCGATATCTGGCGGTGTGCTCACCGGCGTTTTTCGCGCGCTATTTCGCCGACGGCGTCACGCGCGACAGCCTGCGGCGCACGCCGTGCGTCGACTTCAATCCGAAAGATCAGCTGCAAAAGCGCTTCATGCGGCGCATCACGCGCGCGGAGATCGATCCGCCGCTGCACTGGATTCCGCACGTGGCCGGCTTTATGCGCGCGTGCGTGATGAGCCTCGGCTGGGGTATGTGCCCCGAGCGGATGGTCGCCGGGCATCTGCAGCGCGGCGAACTGGTCGAAGTCGCGCCGGGCAAGCATATCGACGTCGATCTGTACTGGCAGAGCTGGCGGCTGTCGATCGGCTGGCTCGACGATTTCAGCGCGATGCTCAGGAAGCGGGCGGGCGAGTTTCTCGATTGACTACGCGGCGGTGCCGCATGCAGAAATGCGGGAGCCGCTATAGCATCAGCTCGATCGAATGAAACAGCCGGCGCTGTTCGGGGTCCGGCGAGCGCGCGCTTTCGTCGATCGTCTCGCGCAGGCAGTCGAGAAAGCAGGCGGCCGCCGGGCTCGTCGGCGCCCCGCGCCGCGACGTGATGCTGATGATGGTTTCGTCGAGCGTTTCGCGCAGCGGCAGCGCCCACAGGTTCTCCTTCGCGCGTATCGCCTCGACGAGCGGCCACGGAAAAATGCTGACCATGTCCGTGTGCGCGAGCAGTCCCAGCACGATCGCGAGCGAATGCGCTAGCACGATCGTTTGTGGCACCCGCATGCGGCGCTTGACGAACAGATTGTTCGACATCGACTCGCGGCTCGCCGGGTCCCAGTTGAGGATCCATTCCTCGTTCTGAAGGTCGAGCAGCGTGCGGCATCCGGCCTTCGGATGGTCGCGCCGCGCGACCACCGCCGCGTGCGTCGAAAAGAGCGGCGCGTTCTGAAACTCCGACTGCGGCGACGCGGGCGGCGGCCGACCGATCGAAAAATCGAGGCTGCCGTCGCGCAGACGCGGCTGCACGACCGCGAGCAGGCCTTCGAAAAACTCCAGCTGCACGTCCGGCATCCGCTCGCGAAATCGCCGCACGGCGGGCGGCAGAAATGTCAGCGCGACCCACGGCGTGACGCCGATCGACAGCTTGCCGGCCGCGGCTCCGCGCAATGCCTCGATCTCGGCTTGCGCGCGCTGCAACTGGCCGAGCACGAGCCGCGCATGCACGACGAGCGCGCGGCCGAACTCGGTGAATGCGACGCCGCTCGCGCTGCGCACGATCAGCGGCGCGTGCAGATCGGCTTCGAGTTCGCGCATCGCCTTGGTCACGGCGGCCGGCGACAGCCGCAGCGAGCGGGCGGCGGCCCGTATACTTCCGGTATCCGCGATCGCGGCCAAAGTACTGAGTTGATGCAGTTTCATGCGAATCAGGAGTATGAAAGGGGCAACCGGTGGTTGGCACCCGCAACGATTCTACGCCTGCCTCTCGAAATTCGGCGCGGCTATGCTCGGTTCACGCTGACATGGAGACAGACGGCATGAACACGATGGTCATTCCGGCGGGCATCGCCGAAATCGAAGAAGAAATGATCGCGCTGCGACACAGCATCCACGCGCACCCGGAGCTCGCCTACGAGGAGTTCGCGACCAGCGATCTGGTCGCCGAGCGTCTGCGGGAGTGGGGCTACAGCTTGCATCGCGGCATGGGGCAAACCGGCGTGGTCGGTCAACTAAAGCTCGGCCACGGCACGCGCCGGCTCGGCCTGCGCGCCGACATGGACGCGCTGCCGATTCAGGAAACCACCGGCCTGCCGTACGCGAGCAAGCTGCCCGGCAAGATGCACGCATGCGGTCACGACGGCCACACGGCGATGCTGCTCGCCGCCGCCAGGCATCTGGCGCATGAAAAGAGTTTCGACGGCACGCTGAATCTGATCTTCCAGCCGGCCGAGGAAGGGCTTGCCGGCGCGAAGAAAATGCTCGACGACGGCCTGTTCGAGCAGTTCCCCTGCGACGCCGTGTTCGCGATGCACAACATGCCGGGCTTTCCTACGGCCAAACTGGGCTTCATGCCGGGTTCGTTCATGGCGTCGTCGGATACGGTGATCATCAAGGTGATCGGCCGCGGCGGTCATGGCGCGGTGCCGCACAAGGCGGTCGATCCGGTCGTCGTGTGCGCGCAGATCGTGCTCGCGCTGCAGTCCATCGTGTCGCGCAATATCGCGCCGCTCGATATGTCGATCATCACGGTCGGCGCGATTCATGCTGGCGAAGCGCCGAACGTGATTCCCGAGACCGCCGAGATGCGCCTGTCGGTGCGCGCGCTGCGGACCGAGGTCCGCGACCATCTGCAGCAGCGCATCATCGAGGTCGCGACCGGCCAGGCGGCCGTGTTCGGCGCGCGCGCCGAGGTCGACTATCAGCGCCGCTACCCGGTGCTCGTCAACGATGCGGCCATGACCGCGCTCGCGCGCCAGGTTGCGCTCGATTGGCTCGGCGAAGACGGTCTGATTCGCGACATGCAGCCGCTGACCGGCAGCGAGGACTTCGCGTTCCTGCTCGAACGCTGCGCGGGCAGCTATCTGATCATCGGCAATGGTGACGGCGAGGGCGGCTGCATGGTCCATAACCCCGGCTACGACTTCAACGACGCTTGCCTCGCGACCGGCGCGGCCTACTGGGTCAAGCTCGCGCAGACGTTCCTCGTTTGACGCGGCGGCGCGCGAGCGCGTTGCCCTGGCAGTACAAAGACAATGATGGAGACACAGATGGACTATTCCGCCACACCGCGGCCCGCGAGCGCCAACGGACTCGATGCGCCCGATGCGCAGCGCGTAGCCGATCAACCTCGAAAACGCGTCGGCCACGCAAAGGCGATCGCCGCGATCACGCTCGGCAACGGCCTCGAGTTTTTCGACTTCACGATCTACAGCTTCTTCGCGACGATCATCGGCAAGCTGTATTTCCCGGTCGAAGGGCAACTCGTGCAACTGATGCTCGCGGTCGGCACATTCGGCGTCGGCTTCATCATGCGGCCGGTGGGCGGCATCGTGCTGGGCGGCTACGCGGACCGCGCGGGACGCAAGGCCGCGATGAGCCTGACGCTGTGGCTGATGACGCTCGGTTCCGGGATCATCGCGTTCGCGCCGACCTATGCGGCGATCGGCGTCGCGGCGCCGCTGCTCGTGATCCTCGCGCGGCTGATCCAGGGCTTTGCGCTGGGCGGCGAGGTGGGCGCATCGACGGCGCTGCTGCTCGAATATGGCAGCGATCGCACGCGTGGCTTCTACGGCAGCTGGCAGTTCGTGAGCCAGGGGATGAACACGGTGGTGGGGTCGCTGCTCGGCGTCGCGTTGGCCGCGACGCTGTCGCCGGCCGCGCTCGAAAGCTGGGGCTGGCGCGTGCCGTTCGTGATCGGCATGGCGATGGGGCCGATCGGCATCTATATCCGGCGGCATCTCGACGAGACGCTGCCGGGCGTCGAAGCTTCACAGCCCGCTTCACAGTCCGCTTCACAGCCCGCTTCACAAACTCCGTCGCTGCCGGTCCGCAACCTGTTCCGCGACCACGCACGCTCGATCACGACCGGCGTGCTGACGACGATCGGCGGCACCGCGGCGAACTACATCGTGCTGTTCTATCTGTCGACGTACGCGATCCGCATCCTGCATCTGCCGATGGCGACCGCGCTGTGGGCCGCGTGGACTGGCGCGGTCGTCACGGTGATCTGCTCGCCGTTCGCGGGCGCGCTGTCCGATCGTGTCGGCCGCAAACGCGTGCTGTGGGTATCGCGCGTGTTGCTGATTCTCGCCGTCTATCCGGCGTTCATGACGATCAATGCGTCGCCGACGGTGCCGGTGCTGCTCGCGGCGGTCGCGGGCCTCGCGCTGCTCGTCACGTTCAGCGCGGTGCCGAACATCGTGATGCTGCCCGAGCTGTTTCCGCGCGCGATTCGCGCGACCGGCATGTCGATTGTGTACTGCCTCGGCGTGTCGATTTTCGGTGGCTTCGCGCAGTTCTTCGCGACCTGGCTGATCCAGGTTTCGGGCAGCAATCTCGCGCCGGCGTGGTATCTGATCGGCTGCGGTGTCGTGTCGTTGCTGCCGTTGCCGTTCATGCGCGAGACCGCGGGCAGGGCGATCGATTGACGTGACGGGGACTGCGGTCGGCTGTAAAAAAAGAGGCGTGATGATTTCGATCGCGCCTCTTTTGTCATTTGCACCGCGGTGTCAATACGAACGCCGCGCATCACCGGTGAATTCGTGACCTGCTCGTTTGATTACGACCGGACTACGACGGGCCGCCCGCGTCCGCCCTGACCCTGTTGCGCTCCAGTCTCATGTACAGGTTCGCGACGCAGATACCGAAGACGATGTGAACGAACAGGCTGGCGCCGTTGCGCGCTTCTGCAAACCACGGAAAAAACTGTGTCATGCCGTAGAAATTGATCAGGTAAACGACTACAGCGAAAGCGCCGCCCGCCAGTGAAGCCATTCCCATGCTCGAGTCAAGCTTGAATGACGTCATGATCAGACCGAGGATAAGCGCCAATACGATGGCAAGGCCAAAATGCACGACAAAGGCCGCGAGCACGATGCCAATTGAGAATGATTGCGGCGATTGCAATGCGCCTCGTCCCAGCATGATCGCAGCGACCATGCGTGGGGGCTCCAGCAGACTTCCGCCCGTCATCACTGCCATCAGGACAACTCCTAACGCCAGGAACACAGCCCCCGCGATGACGCCTGCCAGCACGGCTGCCCGCCAGTCGGGCAGGCCGTGTGTGAATTGATGGGAACCCATGTGAAGTTGCACGATTTTTCTCCCGATTGATTCGGATAATTCATTCTAGTTCTCCGTGTCGCGAGATTGATAGCGCCGCGTGACTATCGTCAGCCCGAGGAATGATCTTCGTGCTGGCGACCACGTGGCGTGCAGTCGTGTCAGCGGATCGATAATTAATCTTTTAACCCGCAGTGGAGGATCAAATGCCTGTGAAATCGAAAGCACAACAGCTGGCTGCCGGGATCGCGCTATGGCGCTGGAATCCGCCTTGATGTCTGCTTTCGGCAACGGCCGCAAGCGTATCCGTTCGGTGTGCGCGAAAGTGATCAACCAGAACGGCGGCAAAGGCGTAGTGTTACATAGCGGACTGCTCAGAGTGGACGGAATGGAACCCGATCGCGGCACCATGGCTAGTCCCAGTGCGTGCCACCGCGTGCACCTTTGCCTCGGCACGGGTGAGGTGGGGCGGCATAGTCTGCTACCGCTAGTCAATGATGGAAGGAGGCCACATGTCACTCATCGTCGCAGCACGCTTTACGACATTCCCCGCCGCTGAAGACGCGGTGCAACGGCTCTTCAATGCCGGTTTCGTCGAGGAGGACGTCACCCTGTTTTTCGTCAATCCGCCCGGCCAGCACGCACGTTTTCAGCCCGGCGGTGGTACCAGCACCGACGCAAACGCGAGAGAGGCGCCGAAGGGTGCCGAGATAGGCGTCACGATTGGCGCAGCGGTTGGCGCCGTGCTCGGCGTCGGGATCTTCGCGGTGTTTTCGGCGCCGCTCATCGTGTCGCTGATCGCAGCCGGGGTGAGTGCGTATGTCGGTGCATTGGTCGGCGCGATGATGCGCACGCAGGAAGCCAGCGACGAAGAAATCCGTGGTTCCGGTGTGCTGGTGGCCGTACACGTGTCGCCGGACAACCAGTTGGACGCCGCACGGGTGCTGCGCGATGCGGGAGGCGCGGCGATCGAACGCGCGACCGGCAACTGGCAACAAGGGCGGTGGGCCGACTTCGATCCGCTCAAGCAGCCTGTGCCGCTCAGCGAATTTAGTGAGAAGCACGCCTGATTCGAAGGTGTTTTTCGCCGAAATTTTCAGCGAGCCAGGAAACATGAACGGCCCGGCAATTTGTCGGGCCGTTTTGTATTTCGAGCGGTGCGTTCCAGGCACGCGCCTGTGCTGAATTAACCCCGCTGATGCGTGCAAGTATCCGGCGGCGAATTCCATGCTTGACGAAACCAATGGAAGTATTGAATGGTTTCGAACATTGTTTCCGTGCTGAACGACTTGATCGAAAAATCTCATGTCGGACTGACTCAGCAGTCGACAAAGCATCGCCGTCGGCGCCAAGACCGTGGCGCTGCGCGCGGAACGCATCGGCAGCAATGCGCTCGCGCTGGCGGCGCACCCCACGGTGGCGCGCGTCTGCTACCCGGGCGCTGGACGCAACGCCTGCCACCTGAGGAACGGTCGGCGAAGAGATCAATGAAAGAAGAGTTCGCGCATGCCGAAGGTGTGATGCGCTTCGGCAGCCATCAGCACCAGCAGCACCAGCAGGCACAGGGGCGGTATCAGGATCGCGTACACCAGCGCCAGCCGCTCCCACATCATGTGCATGAAAATCGACACGATCAGCCCAGCCTTGGCGATCATCAGCACAATGATCAGCGTCCAGCGCAGCAGGCCCTGCACGTGGAAGTAATCCACCATGTACGACAACGTGCTCAGTACGAACAGCAGGCCCCAGATCTTCAGGTAAATGCCGATCGGATGCTGCTGGCCGTGCGCGGCGTCGGGTCGATGGGCGAGATCGGTGTGGTCCATGGTCTGCCTCACCACAAATAGAACAGCGCAAAGATGAACACCCACACCAGGTCGACGAAGTGCCAGTACAAGCCGGCAATCTCCACGATCTGGAAGTTGCCGTGCTCGGTGAACCCCGGCTGCAGGATCTTGCGTCTTATCAGCAGCAGGTAGATCACGCCGCAACTCACGTGAAAGCCGTGGAACCCGGTGATCATGAAAAAGCACGCGCCAAACTGCGCCGCGCCCAGCGGGTTACCCCAGGGGCGGATACCTTCATGGACGATCAGCTTGGTCCATTCGAAGGCCTGCATCGACACGAAGGTCGCGCCCAGCAGCGCGGTCGCCAGCAACAGTTGGGCGGCGCGCCTGGCGTTGCGCCGGTAGCCAAAGTTGACAGCCATCGCCATGGTGCCGCTGCTGCTGATCAGGACGAACGTCATGATGGCGATCAGCAGCAAGGGCACATCCACGCCGAAGACAGTGAGCCCGAACACCTTGGAAGGGTCGGGCCACGGCACGGTGGTCGACATGCGCACCGTCATGTAGCCGATCAGGAAACTGCTGAAGATGAAGGTGTCCGACAGCAGGAAGATCCACATCATCGCCTTGCCCCACGGCACCTTGAAGGCCTGGCGGTCGGCCGACCAGTCGGTGACGATGCCGCGCCAGCCGTCAGGCCCGGCGTCGGTGGGCGGGGTGACAGCGGATTCGGTCGGGAGCGTGGGCGTGGTCATGGCGCAGCTCCATACAGCGGCCCGCAGATGGCGGCGACGAACCCAGGGGTGATCCACCACATCGCCGCCAGCAGCACGAGCCAGACAGCCAGCAGGAAATGCCAGTAGATGGCGCACAGCGCGATGGCACGCTGGGTCCGGAACGGGTTCCCACGCTGCAGACGCGCGATCGTCACGGCCCAGGCCACCAGCCCGCCCAGCACATGCAACCCGTGCAGGCCGGTGAGCAGGTAGAGGAAGCTATTGGAAGGATTGACGGCGACAGTCTGCCCCGCCGCCGACAGCATGCGCCACGCGGTCAGTTGTCCGATCACGAACACGGCCGCGAGCACACCGCCGAACAGCAGCCATGCCGCGCGGTGCATGGTAATCCGCCGGGCGCGCTGCATGGCGATGCTTGCCAGCACCAGCGCGCCGGTGTTCCACCACAGCAGAGCCGGATGCGGGATCGGCTGCCAGTCGGGCTCGCGCATGCGCATCGCATAGGCGAGCAGCAGCAGTGAAAACAATGTCGTTGCCACCGCCATGAAGATGATCAGGCCGATGCGGCTCGCATTCGGCAACACAGGTGGCGTGTCAGGAACGAAGGAGCGGCGCAGTGTAGTCATTCGCTTGCCTCGCCGGGTTGCAGCGTCGGGTGGGCCGGTGCCGGTTCAGGCGCCGTCTCAGGCGGCTGGTTTTGCGGGACGAAGTCTTCCTCGTGCCCCGGCGGGCTGTATTCGTACGCCCAGCGGTAGACGACGGGCAGCGCGGCGCCCCAGTTGCCGTGCACGGGCGGCGTTTGCGGCGTCTGCCATTCCAGCGTGGTGGCCCGCCACGGGTTGCCGTCGGCACGCTTGCCGCGCGCGAGACTCCACGCCAGGTTGTACAGGAACAGCAACTGCGCCGCCGCAACGATCAGCGCAACGACGGTGATGAACGTGTTGAGCGTCTGCGCCGAATGTGGAATGAAGCTGTAGCCCTCATACTGGTAATACCGCCGCGGCATGCCGAGGATGCCGAGATAGTGCATTGGGAAGTAGATCGCATAGGTGCCGACGAAGGTAACCCAGAAGTGCACGCGCCCGATCGTGTCGTTGAGCATGCGGCCCGTCACCTTCGGATACCAATGGTAAATGCCGCCAAACACCACCAGGATCGGCGACACGGCCATCACCATATGGAAGTGCGCCACCACGAAGTACGTGTTCGACAGCGGAATGTCCACGCTCACGTTGCCGAGATAGAGCCCGGTTAGCCCGCCCAGGACGAAGGTGCTGATGAAGCCGATGGCAAACAGCATCGGCACGGTCAGGTGGATATCGCCGCGCCACAGCGTCAGCACCCAGTTATAGACTTTGAGAGCGGTCGGAACGGCGATGATGAGCGTGGTCGTGGCAAAGAAGAAGCCGAAGTACGGATTCATGCCGGCGATGAACATGTGGTGCGCCCAGACCACGAAGCTCAGCGCACCGATGGCGACGATCGCCCACACCATCATCTTGTAGCCGAAGATGCTCTTGCGCGCGTGCGTGCTGATCAGGTCCGATGCGATGCCAAAGGCTGGCAGCGCGACGATGTAGACCTCCGGATGCCCGAAGAACCAGAACAGGTGCTGGAACAGCAGCGGGCTGCCGCCGGCATGCTTGAGCGTCTGCCCCATCGACACCACGGCCGGCACAAAGAAGCTGGTGCCGAGTGTTCTGTCGAGCAGCATCATCACCGCCGACACGAACAGCGCCGGAAACGCCAGCAGCGCCAGAATGGTCGCCGTGAAGATGCCCCACACCGTGAGCGGCATGCGCATGAGCGTCATGCCGCGCGTGCGCGCCTGCAGCGTGGTGGTGACGTAATTCAAGCCGCCCATCGTTGCCGCGACGATGAAGATCGCCAGCGACACCAGCATCAACACGATGCCCCATTCCACGCCCGGCGTGCCCGGCAGGATCGCCTGGGGTGGATACAGCGTCCAGCCCGCGCCGGTCGGCCCGCCTGGCACGAAGAAGCTCGACACCAGCACCAGCACGGCCAGCAGGTAGACCCAGTAGCTCAGCATGTTGAGAAACGGGAACACCATGTCGCGCGCGCCCAGCATCAGCGGAATCAGGTAGTTGCCGAAGCCGCCCAGAAACAGCGCCGTCAGCAGGTAGATCACCATGATCATCCCGTGCATGGTGACGAACTGGTAGTAGTGGTTGGCGTCGATGAAGCTGAACTTGCCCGGAAAGCCGAGCTGCAAGCGCATCAGGTTCGACAGGACAAGGCCGACCAGGCCGATGGCGATGGCCGTCAGCGAGTACTGCACGGCGATGACCTTGTGGTCCTGGCTCCAGACATACCGGGTCCAGAAGCTTTGCGGGCCGTGTTCGGGGTGCGCGTAGGTCATTGCGTCTGCTCCGCTAGGGTTGGGCTGCGCTGGTGGCGGCCGAGCCGCCTAGCGATTGGATGTAGGTCACCAGCGTGGTCAGCTCCTGCTCGCTCAGGTCGAACTTCGGCATGATGGGTGCGAAGCCCTTCACGACGCGGGCCGTCGGGTTGCGGATGAAGGCGCGCAGATACGCTTCGTCCACCTTCGCGGTGCTGCCGTCGGCCATCGTTTCGGTCTTGCCGTACAGGCCCTTCCAGGTGGGGCCCACGCGCGGACTGCCGTCCACGGTATGGCAGGCGAAGCAGCCCTTGGCCTCCGCGAGCGTCTTGCCCTGGTTAGCGAGCGCCTGGGCGCCGCCGCCTGCAGCGGCGGTTGCGGCCTGCACCCTGGCCTGCTGCTGCGCGAACGTGCTCTGCTGCGCCAGCCAACGCGAGAACGATGCTTCGTCTTCTACCACCACCACGCCGCGCATGTTGGCGTGCCCGAGACCGCAAAGCTGCGCGCACAGGATGTCATAACGCCCGGCCCTGGTCGGCGTGAACCAGAAGGTGGTCACCATGCCGGGCACTATGTTCATGCGCGCGCGGAACGGCGGTACGTAGAAGTCATGCAGCACGTCGCGCGACCGTGTCAGGACCTGGATCGGCCGGTTCAACGGCAGGTGCACCTCGGGTGTCTCGATCAGGTAGTTGTCACGGCCGTTGGGGTCGCCGGGGTTCATGCCGAAGGGGTTGTCGTTGCTGATGTAGCGCACGTCCGTCGTGCCCAGCTTGCCGCCGGGGCCGGCAAAGCGGAAGCGCCATTGCCATTGCTGGGCGAACACTTCCATCTGCAGCACGTTGCGCGGCGGCCGTACGTAGTCCGCGTAGACGAAGAGTCCCGGTGCCAGCAACGCTGCCACGCCTACCGAGGTCAGGCCGATCAGCCACCATTCCAGGCGCCTGTTGTGCGGCTCGTAAACAGCGCGATGACCCCTGCGGTGGCGGTAGCGCAGCAATGCGATCACGATGAACAGGTTGATCGCGATGAAGAACACGCCGGTAATGACGAGCGTGATCGTCAGCATGTCGTCCATGCGCACCCAGTTCGAAGCGATCGGCGTGGTCCACCACGGGCTGGCAAAGTGAAACCCCACCGCCAATACGATGATCAGGAACAGGGCAATCGCAAGCGACATAGGTCACCTCGCTGCGCGTCACTCGCTGGGAGCCGCTAACAAAAGGCTCCAGGCGTCGGCGCCGCCTTGCCGTACTTCGGTACTGTCCGCGCCGGCACGTCTTTAGACCAAAGGTAGTCCTCTCCTTTGCATCGTGCAAGGCTGCGCAAGGGGGAAGCGCGCCCCATGTATGAGCGGATGAATGGAGGAGTCGCTTGCTGCGATGCAGTGCAAAACGGCCGCCTCCTGCATCGATTTCCCAGGCCACCTACGCCTCCTGATGGCACGCGGCAGGGGTACGATAAACAGCATGACCCGTTGAGGGACTCCTTGATCGATGGAGAGCCGACATGAGACGTCTTTATTTCCTCGTACCTGACACGACGACGGCGAAGGCGATCGTAGACGACTTGCTGCGGGCGCGGATCACATGGCGACATATCCATGTCCTCGCGAATCACAGTGTCGCACTCGAACAGTTACCCGAGGCATCCTTACTGCAAAGCAGCGACGTCGTGCACTCGCTCGAACGCGGCGTGGCGCTCGGCGGTGCGACCGGCGCGCTTCTCGGCCTCGTGGCACTGGTGTTTCCTCCCGCGGGGCTCACCATTGCGGGCGGAGCCGTCGTCGCATTGACGTTGACAGGTGCCGGCTTCGGGGCCTGGACGGCCACGATGATCGGCGTCGACGAACCGAACGCACGACTCGAGCGCTTTCGCGGCGCCATACGTGACGGCCAGATCCTGATCATGGCCGACGTGCCTGGATCGCGCGAACAGGAGATCGAGCAGATGGTCGCGCATCATTTTCCGAAGGCCGATCTCGAAGGTGCGGAGCCGACGACCCCGATCTTCCCCTGAGAAGCAGTCGAGACGAGCCCATCGGTGCCCCTTGCAGTGAAGCCTTCAGAGGGGAACCGTGAGGTTTGCAAGAAGGGGAGCCGCAGCCTTGTTTCGTCACGTTCCGGACAGCCATGAACCTTGCCGCCCAGGTTGGGTTCAATCACGATTGCCTGCTTGCGGCGTGAACTGACTGTGACCGTCAGTTCACGCCCCGACTGATACACCTGACGCGACTCACCGCGCCGCCGACTTCCCCCGCCCAGGCACCGCCGCGCCATTGCCATCGCCGTTGCTGGTCGCCGCCACGCGCGTCTCGGGCATCGCCGCCCACACCAGCAGCACCGCGAGCGCACCGGCCGCCGCGAGGCAGAAGAAGCTCACCATGTTGCCGAAACGATCGGCGACGAAGCCCGCCGCGGTCGTGCTCAGCGTCGCGCCGATGCCGGCCGCGAGTCCGAACAGGCCGATACACAGGTTGTAGCGGCCCTTGTCGCCGGCGACGTCGGCGGCGATCAGCGGCAGCATCACGCCAAACACCGCGGCGCTCAAGCCGTCGAGCATCTGCACCGGCACGAGCAGATAAGGGCTGCTGATGCCCGCGAACAGCAGCGCGCGCAGCGGCAGTGCGGAGAAGCCGAGCAGCAGGATCGGCCGGCGGCCCCAGCGTTCGGCCGAGCGCCCGACCCACGGCGACATCATCGCGACGATCGCCTGCGGCACGATGATGCACGCCGCGATCACGAGCTGCACGTTGTCGCCCATGCCGGCCGTCACTTCGCCGGCTGCGAGGTTCAGCATCGCCGCGTTCGACAGATGGAACAGCACGATGCACGCGGCGAACAGCAGCATGCGCCGGTCGCGCAGCAGCTCGCGCAGGCTTTCGCGCCGCTCGAGCTGCTCAGGGGTGGGCAGCGCTTGCGGCAGCTCGATCGTGTCGGTGCGCTGGATCATCGATAGCGCGATCAGCGCGGGAACCGCGAGACCGGCGGTCAGAAAGAACACCGCGCGCGGCGAGTAGTACTCGCCGAACAGACCCATCAGACCGGCCGCTACCGCACTGCCGATCGACGCCCAGCGCGCATTGCGGCCGAGCCGGTCGCCGAGATTCGCGCGACCCACCAGCGCGAACGAGATCGCCGCGAGCGCCGGCGTCAGCATGCAGCTCGCGAAGCCGTGGAACACCTCGGCGGCGATCACCGGCAGCACGGTCGGGCTCATCGCGAGCAGCATCGCGCTCAGGATGATCGCGGTGATCGCCCACGCGGCCGCCGCTTTCTTGTTGCGCAGTGCGTCGACCGCGGCGCCGCCGGGCACCTGGCTGACCATCGCGCTGATCGTGCCGACCGAGAGCACCATGCCGATCTCGCCCTGGGTCCACTTGTGCGACGCGAGATACGACGCGATGAACGGCCCGAAGCCCGTCTGCACATTGGCGACGAAGAAGTTGAGCCAATCGAGCGCGCGCAGACTTCGCGCCGTGACCTGAGTGCGGACCGTCATCGCACCGCCCGTGCGTTGGAAACCGCGACGGCCGACGCCGCCGGCGGCGCCGAGCTCGCCGGCGCGGCGCTCGCGGCAGGCTGCGCCGGCGGACCGGGGGGCGGCGCGGGCGACACCGCGCGGATCGGCTTGTCGGCCACATAGGGCGGCGTCGCGTTGATCTGCGCGTCGCTCAGATCGAGCTGCGGATGCAGCTCCTTGTCGCGCGTGACGAAGCGCAGCGCCGACCAGTTCGCGGCGATCGTGCGCCGGTCGGTGCTGACGGTGCCGCTCACGTCGAGCACGACCGCCTGCGGCTGCGCGTTGCCGTCGATCAGCACGTCGACCACGCGGCCCACCTTCGCGCCGTTCGCGCGCTCGACGGTCGCATCGAGCAGCGCCAGCTCCAGCGCGTTCGTCTTGTTCGCGGCGGCCGGCACCGCCGTCGCCGTCAGCGTGATCGGCGCGCCCTTCGCGGTCGGCGTGAAGTGGAACGTGCCCCACGGGAAGTTCACCTTGCGATCGCCGACGCCGAGAAAGCCCTGCAGATTGACGACCATCTCGCGCGGCTTGCCGGCCGCGTCGGTGGTCATGTCGACCGCGCGGCCGACCACCTTGCCGTCGGGCTTCTGCACCTGGCTGTCGAGCAGCGTGCGCGCGTCGCTGCGCTCGATCGTGCGCAGCACGATCAGCGGCGGCGGTGGCGGGGGCGGCGGCGGCGGAGCCGGCGCGACGACGGGCGGCGGCGGCTCGACCTTGTGCGGCTTGACGACCGGCTTCTTCGGCTTCTTCGGCTCCTCGGGCCCTTCGTTCGTCTCGGTCTCGACCGGCTCGGGCGCGGAAGCGGCGACCGGCGCGCTGGCCGGCTCGACCGGCATCACCCGCGCGTCGACGATCGGCGCCTGCTGCGTACCCCACAGCAGGCTGCTGCAACCGGACAGCGCGGCGAGCGCGAACAGCGCGGCCACGGTGCATAGCCAGCGGAAAAGTCGAAGCATCTCTAGCGAATCAGGCGAATCGAGCGGGCGAAGCGATCCAAGCGGTCCAATCGGGACAATCGGCAGGCGCCCGGCGGGGCGCGGAAAACCGCCAGTCATCAGGAAAAACTCCACGGGCAGGTGCGGACGGGCGCGATGAGCCGCCGCGGTTGGAATGGGGTACGGCCCAGAGTTTAACCTGCGCTGCCGCGCGGACAGGCTTTCGCGGACAGGCTTGCAGGCGTTTCGCCGATGCTCTGCCGATATTGCGCTGCACGGCGCGTGCCTGCAACGCGATCACCGAAGCGGGTGCGGCGCGTTTCGCGGCCGCTCGAATGCCGTAGGTGTAAACGCGCGCAGCGCTAGCGCGAGCGACCGTCACGCAAAAGTTATAAGTCGCGCGACATGCCCGGCATGCCATACATGCGATTGGACGCATAGTTCTCTTCACCTACATTTCGACTCAGAAAAGCGTTACCCACACCAACAAATCCACGAGACGAACCTGATGACGGCCGCGCTGGCGGCCGTTTCAGCGCGCTGATAAAGGAGGCACTCATCATGATGGAACCCCAGGCCCTCGCGAATTCCGACGTCGCGAGCGAATCCTTCGACACCGGATCATTGCGCGGTAAGGGCTTGCTCGACCGCTACTTCGACATTTCCGCGCGCGGCAGCACGCAGCGCCAGGAGATCGTCGCGGGCATCACGACCTTCCTAGCGATGGTTTATTCGGTATTCGTCGTGCCGGGCATGTTCGGCAAGGCGGGCTTCGACACCAGCGCGGTGTTCGTCGCCGTGTGTCTGACCACGGCGTTCGGCTCGCTGCTGATGGGCGTGTGGGCGCGTCTGCCGATCGCGATCGGCTGCGCGATCTCGCTGACCGCATTCACCGCGTTCGGCCTCGTGCTCGGCAAGGGCCTGCATCCGAACGTCGCGCTCGGCGCGGTGTTCCTGATGGGCGTCGTGTTCACGACGATTTCGGTGACCGGCGTGCGCTCGTGGATTCTGCGCAATCTGCCGACCGGCATCGCGCACGGCACCGGCATCGGCATCGGCCTGTTCCTGCTGCTGATCGCCGCGAACGACGTCGGCCTCGTCGTCAAGAATCCGGGCGCGGGGCTGCCGGTGTCGCTCGGCAATATCACGGCGTTGCCGGCGCTGATGTCGGTCGCCGGACTCGCCGCGATCTTCGGGCTGGTGCGGCGGCGCGTGCCGGGCTCGATCCTGATCGTGATCGTCGCGATCTCGGCGATCGGGCTCGCGATCGATCCGGCCGTCGCGTTCCACGGCGTCTTCGCGGTGCCGTCGTTGAGCGCGCCGGGTCATGCGTCGCTGATCGGCGCGATGGACGTGAAAGGCGCGCTGTCGATGGCGGTGCTGCCGAGCGTGCTCGCACTCGTGATGACCGCCGTGTTCGACGCGACCGGCACGATCCGCGCGGTCGCCGGTCAGGCGGGACAACTCGACGAGAACGGCCGCATCATCAACGGCGGCCGCGCGCTGACCGCCGATTCGCTGAGCTCGATCTTCTCGGGCCTGCTCGGCGGCGCGCCGGCGGCCGCGTATATCGAATCGACGGTCGGGGTCGCGGCGGGCGCGAAGACCGGGATGGCGGCGGCGGTCGTCGGTCTGCTGTTCCTGGTCGTGATGTTCTTCTCGCCGCTCGCCGCGCTGGTGCCTTCGTACGCGACCGCGCCCGCGCTGATGTACGTCGGGCTGCTGATGCTGTCGAACGTCAGCAAGCTGCATATGGACGACATGGTCGACGCGATGGCGGGGCTCGTGTGCGCGGTGTTCATCGTGCTGACCGCGAACATCGTGACCGGCATCATGCTCGGCTTCGCGACGCTCGTGATCGGACGCGTCGTCAGCGGCGAGTATCGCAAGCTCAATGTCGGCACCGTGGCGATCGCGGTGGTGCTGGTCGGGTTCTATCTCGGCGGCTGGGCGATCTGAGTTTCGTTGCAGGTAGTCGTGGTTCTCCACCTTGACGCGGTGCGTTGCGGTTCGGTCCGCGGCGTGCCGCGTATCTTTTTGTCCGGTCCTGGGTGCCCACCTGTCCTTGACTTCCGCGCCGGCGCTTCTAAACCATAACCTTATGGTCAAGTCCTGCATGCGCAGGAAAGGAGACGCAGATGGAACCGCAACATCGCATCGGCAGCCGGGAAGAGTGGCTGGCCGCGAGCCGCGCGCTTCTCGCCGACGAAAAAGCGCATATGCGCGCCGGCGACGAACTCGCGCGCAAGCGCCGCGAATTGCCCTGGGTCAAGGTCGACAAGCTTTATACGTTCGATACGCCTGACGGCCGCAAGACGCTCGCCGAACTGTTCGACGGCCGCAGCCAGCTGATCGTTTATCACTTCATGCTGGGCCCGGACTGGGAGGAGGGCTGCGTCGGCTGCTCGTTCCTGTCGGACCATATGACCGGCATTCTCACGCATCTGGTCCATCACGACGTCAGCTATGTGACGGTATCGCACGCGCCGCTCGAGAAGATCGACGCGTTCAAGCGGCGCATGGGATGGACGTTTCCGTGGGTGTCGTCGAGCGGCAGCGATTTCAATTTCGACTACCACGTGTCGTTCACGCCCGAGCAGCTGGCGAGCAAAAAGGCGTTCTACAACTTCACCGAGCAGGACGTCGGCATCGACGAACAGCATGGCCACAGCGTGTTCTACAAGGACGAAAACGGTGACGTGTACCACACGTACTCGTGCTACGCGCGCGGCGACGAGCGCTTCGTGAACACCTACGCGCTGCTGGACATCGCGCCGAAGGGCCGCAACGAGCAGAGCAATCTGACCGACTGGGTCAGGCATCACGACCGCTACGACGATCACGCGCGCGCGGCGTGCCCGGCCTGCGGATCGTACACGGTGTGAAGCGGTGAAGCGGGTCGACGCGGAGGGTGAGGGGCGCGCGCCGCGCTAAGCAGGCGCGCTGCCTCGCGCTGTATCAGCGTTGCAAAGCTCGTTACAGCGCCATGTCGAAGGCGGGTTTGAGGAATATTTCCATCGCCATCACGATGAGGCTCATCGCCGCGGCGGCCAGCGTCAGAACGCCGTATTCGTCGTAGCGCGTGTCGTACAGACACGCGACGACGAACAGAATCGCCATCAGGTTGGTCAGCCAGTCGAAGTTCAGCGCGAAGCTCATCGGTCGAATCGGAGCGGGGATGCGACGGTGCAATCGCACCGTCAGGTGCCCGCGATTCTAGCGAAATGAGCTTACGGATTCGCAACGGCCGCGCTTACACAGTTTACGGTGCGTGAAGCGCGCAAAGCCCCGTCAGACGGCGCTTTGCGGCACCATCATGTCGCGTTCGATCCATTCGATCACCGACGTGCGCCGCGGCTGCCAGCCAAGCAGCTTGCGCGCGCGTTCGCCGCGCACTCGGCTATTCGAGCCGAGACCGTACGAGGCCATTTCGTAGCCCCATTCCTGTTTCGCGGCCTCGAGCGGCCAGTTTTGCGGCGCGCCGAGCTTCATCGCGCGCGCGATCGCGGCGCTCATGTCGCTGAACGACGCTTCGCCGCTTTCGACGAAATAGAACGTGCCGGCAGGGGTTTTATCGAGCGCGAGACGATACAGCTCGGCGACGTCGTCGATATGCACGTTCGACCAGATGTTGCCGCCGCTGCCCACATGACGCACGACGCCGCTCTTTTGCGCCTGGCGCACGAGCCGCGGCAACTGCACGCTCGCGCTGCCGGCCACCGCGCCGTGACCGTAGATCAGCGTATTGCACAGCACGGCCGAGCGCACGTTGCGTTGCGCGGCGTCGAGCACCAGCTGATCGATCGCGACGCGCGCGGCTTTGTCGGCGGTCGGGGTGGGCAGCGCGTCCTCGTGATAGATGCGCGCTTCACCGGCTTCGCCGCCCGACGCATCGCCGACGATGCTCGAACCGCTCGTGTGCAGGAACACCTTGCCCGAACCCGCGAGTCCGTCGATCAGCGCGCGCACCGCGCCTTCGTGATCGCTGCTCGCGGCGTTGATCACCGCGTCGGCCGCTTGCGCTTCGGCGATCAGCAACGCGCGGTCGTCGAGCGTGCCGATGACCGGCTCGATGCCGAGCCGTTGCAACTCGGCGCTGTGTTCGGGCTTGCGGATCAGACCGCGCACCTGATGGCCGGCGCGCGCCAGATGCGCCGCGATCGAGCCGCCGATAAAACCGCTTGCGCCAGTAACGAAAATCTTCAAGACGTTCTCCTGAGGGAAATGCTGGGACAGGTGCGCAGTATCGCTCGCGCGGATTCTCGCAAAAAGCGTGTTAGTCTCAAATCAATCTTGATTTGAAATCAATAATGAAAACCTCCACGGACGAATTGCTCGTATTCGTCACCGTGATCGACAGCGGTTCGATCACGGCGGCGGCCGAGAAGCTGGGTCAGACCGTCTCAGGCGTGAGCCGCGCGCTAACGCGCCTCGAACAGAAGCTCGACACCGCGCTGGTGCGGCGTACGACGCGGCGTCTGCATCTGACCGAGGAAGGCGACGCGTTCCTGCGTCGCGCCCGCGCGATTCTCGACGCGCTCGAAGAGGCCGAGGAGTCGGTCGCGCGCGGCCGCGAACGGCCGTCGGGGCGCTTGCGCGTCGATGCGGCGTCGCCGTTCATGCTGCATTGCGTGGCGCCGCATATGACCGCGTTTTCGGCGCTGTATCCGGAGATCCGGCTCGAACTGACCAGCAACGAGCGGATCGTCGATCTGCTCGAACAGAAGGTCGACATCGCGATTCGGATCGGCGCGCTGCAGGATTCGACGCTGCATGCGCGCGCGCTCGGCGAGAGCAGGCTGCGCGTGCTCGCGAGCCCGGCGTATCTGGCCGAGCATGGCGAGCCGACCACGCTCGATGCATTGCGCGCGCATCGGCTGATCGGCTTTACGGCGCCGGAGCATCTGAATCGCTGGCCGTTGAGGGAAGGGGGCCGCGGAACGAAGCGCGTCAAGGGACCGCGGGACGAAGCCGCGCTGCTGAAGATCGAACCGTCGATCACCGCATCGAGCGGCGAAACCTTGCGGCAACTGGCGCTGAGCGGCTGGGGCATCGCCTGTCTGGCCGACTTCATGACTGCCGCCGACGTGCGCGACAACCGCCTCGTACCGATTCTCGGTAACCTGCTCGTCGACGAACGGCAGCCGGTGCATGCGGTGTACTACCAGAGCGCATCGCTCGCGGGGCGTGTGCAGTGCTTCCTCGATTTCATCGCGGCGCGGGTCAAGCTCTGATCCGCGTCGCGGCGCCTTCTCTCCTATAACTCAGATATCGGCCGAGCCGCGCCGCGAAGGTGTATATACAACTGTGGGTTCGGCCGCCGAGCCCACGCCGACCCATGCGCCCCGCCTCCGCCGCATGCGACCCACGGCCAAACTTGCCGATTCCGCACCGAACCACGCCGCAAATAATGGAAATCCCCAGGCAGGAAATCTCGAAAAAGAAGTTGTATATACAAGACTCGCCGGCTAGACTTATTTGAACTTGTATAGACAGGACGACAACCATGATTCTGAAGCCCGGCTACCTGACCCTCCCGCAACTGCGCCAGATCGCACGCGAGCAGGTCACCCTGCAACTCGATCCCGCGAGCCACGCCGCCATCGACGCGTGCGCGCAGGCAGTCGCCGACATCACCGCCAAG
This sequence comes from Burkholderia sp. JPY481, assembly GCF_038900515.1. Classification (NCBI taxonomy): domain Bacteria; kingdom Pseudomonadati; phylum Pseudomonadota; class Betaproteobacteria; order Burkholderiales; family Burkholderiaceae; genus Burkholderia; species Burkholderia sp. JPY481. The sequence goes on along the minus strand of NZ_JAYMRT010000005.1, from coordinate 348,198 downwards.
GGCGAGCCGGCTTATGGCATCAACACCGGCTTTGGCCGCCTTGCCAGCACGCACATCCCGCGCGATCAGCTCGAACTGCTGCAGCGCAATCTGGTGCTGTCGCACGCGGTCGGCGTCGGCGAGCCGATGTCGCGCCCGGTCGTGCGTTTGCTGATCGCGCTTAAGCTGTCGAGCCTCGGCCGCGGCCACTCGGGCATCCGCCGCGAAGTGATGGAAGCGCTGATCGCGCTGTTCAACGCCGACGTGCTGCCGGTGATTCCGGTCAAGGGCTCGGTTGGCGCCTCGGGCGACCTCGCGCCGCTCGCGCATATGTCGGCGATCCTGCTCGGCGTCGGCGAAGTGTTCGCGAAGGGCGAGCGCATGCCGGCCACCGAAGGTCTCGCGCTCGTCGGCCTGAAGCCGATGACGCTGCAGGCGAAGGAAGGTCTCGCGCTGCTGAACGGCACGCAGGCGTCGACCGCGCTCGCGCTCTACAACATGTTCGCGATCGAAGACCTGTTCCGCACGGCGCTCGTCGCCGGCGCGCTGTCGGTCGATGCGGCGATGGGCTCGGTCAAGCCGTTCGATGCGCGCATCCACGAACTGCGCGGCCATCAAGGCCAGATCGACGCGGCCGCGGCTTATCGCTCGCTGCTGCAAGGCTCGGCGATCAACGTGTCGCACGCCGATTGCGACAAGGTGCAGGACCCGTACAGCCTGCGCTGCCAGCCGCAGGTGATGGGCGCGTGTCTCGACCAGATGCGTCAGGCCGCCGAAACGCTGCTGACAGAAGCGAACGCGGTTTCCGACAATCCGCTGATTTTCCCGGACACCGGCGAAGTGCTGTCGGGCGGCAACTTCCATGCCGAGCCGGTCGCGTTCGCGGCGGACAACCTTGCGCTCGCCGCGTCGGAAATCGGCGCGCTCGCCGAGCGCCGCATCGCGCTCCTGATCGACGCGACGCTGTCGGGCCTGCCGCCGTTCCTCGTCAAGGATGGCGGCGTGAACTCGGGCTTCATGATCGCGCACGTGACGGCTGCCGCGCTCGCGTCGGAGAACAAGACGCTCGCGCATCCGGCCTCGGTGGATTCGCTGCCCACTTCGGCGAACCAGGAAGACCACGTGTCGATGGCGACGTTCGCCGCGCGCAAGCTCGGCGATATCGCCGACAACACCGCGAACATCCTGTCGATCGAACTGCTCGCCGCCGCTCAGGGCGTCGATCTGCGCGCACCGCACAAGACCGGCCCGAGCTTGCAGAAGGTGATGGACCTCGTGCGCAAGGACGTCGCGCACTACGAGCTCGACCACTACTTCGCACCGGATATCGCGGCGGTCACGAAGCTCGTGCAGGCAGGCGCGGTCGCGAAGCTGAGCCCGTTCTCGTTCGTGTCGGAACAATGAGTCGTCGAGAGCGCGGATCGAAACAATGAACGCACCCGCTTATCAGGGCATCAAGGACTTCATCCTCGCGCGCATCCACGCGGGCGAATGGGCCGAAGGCGATCAGGTGCCCTCCGAAAACGAGCTTGCGCGCGAGTTCAGCGTTGCGCGCATGACGGTCAACCGCGCGTTGCGCGAGCTGACCTCGGAGCAGGTGCTGACACGCGTACAAGGCTCGGGCACGTTCGTCGCCCGGCCCAAGTACGAGTCCACCCTGGTGGCGATCCGCAGCATCTCCGATGAAATCGTCGCGCGCGGTCACCGCTATCAGGCGAAGGTGCTGAACATCGGCGCCAGCATCGCCGACGCGGCGCTCGCCGAAGAGATCCAGGTGAGCGCGGGCAGCCCCGTGTTTCATTCGCGTCTGCTGCATTTCGAAAACGACGAGCCGGTGCAGCTCGAAGAACGCTGGGTCAATCCGGCCGTCGCGCCCGAATACGGGCTGCAGGACTTCACGAACACCACGCCGAACCAGTACCTCATGCGCGTCGCGCCGCTGCAGCGCGTCGAGTACCGCATCGAGGCGCTCGCCGCCGACGACATCACGCGCGAGCTGTTGAACATGAGCGAACGCGAGCCGTGTCTGGTGCTGCACCGGCGCACGTGGTCGCAAGGCGCGGTCGCTTCGATCGCGAACCTGTGGCACCCGGGCACCCGTTACCGCTTCACTGGGCATTTCTGAATTCGCTTTTTCGCGCTTTTTCGCGCTTTTTCGTCTTCGCCGAATCTTTATCGAACATCGTCACGCATTCCGAGGGACACCATGAACAATCCGAAACACATCGATCCGCGTCTTGATCCGACTCGCACGATCCGCGCACCGCGCGGCGCGGAAAAGACCTGCAAGACCTGGATCGCGGAAGCCGCGTACCGGATGATCCAGAACAATCTGGACCCCGAAGTCGCCGAGCATCCGCACGCGCTCGTCGTGTACGGCGGCATCGGCCGTGCCGCGCGCAACTGGGATTGCTTCGACCAGATCCTCGCGTCGCTGAAGGATTTGAACGAAGACGAAACGCTGCTGATTCAATCGGGCAAGCCGGTCGGCGTGTTTCGCACGCATGCGGACGCGCCGCGCGTGCTGCTCGCGAATTCGAACCTCGTGCCGCATTGGGCGACCTGGGAACACTTCCATGAACTCGATCGCAAGGGCCTGATGATGTACGGCCAGATGACCGCGGGCAGCTGGATCTACATCGGCAGCCAAGGCATCGTGCAGGGCACCTACGAGACCTTCTTCGCGGTCGCGAACGAGCACTTCAACGGGGAGCCTGCGGGCCGCTGGATTTTGACCGGCGGCCTCGGCGGCATGGGCGGCGCGCAGCCGCTCGCGGCGACGATGGCGGGCTTCTCGATGATCGCGGTCGAATGCGACGAGACGCGCATCGACTTCCGTCTGAAGACGCGCTACGTCGACAGGAAAGCGAAGACGCTCGATGAAGCGCTCGCGATGATCGACGAAGCGAAGAAGGCCGGCAAGCCGATCTCGGTCGGCCTGCTCGGCAACGCCGCGGATGTGTTCGCCGAGTGCGTCGCGCGCGGCATCACGCCGGACTGCGTGACCGACCAGACCAGCGCGCACGATCCGATCCATGGCTACCTGCCGCAGGGCTGGACGGTGGAAGACTGGCGCGAGCGTCAGAAGACCGCGCCGGACAGCATCGTCACGCCGGCCAAGCAGTCGATGGCGAGGCAGGTGCAGGCGATGCTGACGCTGCAGGAACGCGGCGCGGCCACGCTCGACTACGGCAACAACATCCGTCAGATGGCGCTCGAAATGGGCGTCGAAGACGCGTTCGATTTCCCCGGCTTCGTGCCGGCGTATATCCGCCCGCTGTTCTGCGAAGGCAAGGGCCCGTTCCGCTGGGTCGCGCTGTCGGGAGACCCCGAGGACATCTACAAGACCGATGCGAAGGTCAAGGAACTGATCCCCGACGATCCGCATCTGCACAACTGGCTCGACATGGCGCGCGAACGCATCGCGTTCCAGGGCTTGCCGGCGCGGATTTGCTGGGTCGGCGTGAAGGATCGTTATCGTCTCGGCCAGGCGTTCAACGAAATGGTCAAGAACGGCGAGCTGAAGGCGCCGATCGTGATCGGCCGCGATCATCTCGACACCGGTTCGGTCGCGAGCCCGAACCGCGAAACGGAATCGATGAAGGACGGCTCGGACGCGGTCAGCGACTGGCCGCTGCTGAACGCGCTGCTCAATACCGCGGGCGGTGCATCGTGGGTGTCGCTGCATCACGGTGGCGGCGTCGGCATGGGCTTCTCGCAGCACTCGGGCGTCGTGATCGTCGCGGACGGCACCGAAGCCGCGCACCAGCGCCTCGGTCGTGTGCTGCTGAACGATCCGGCCACCGGCGTGATGCGTCACGCGGATGCGGGCTATGAACTCGCGCAGCAAACGGCGCGCGAGGCTGGCCTCAATCTGCCGATGCTGGGCCGCTGATCGTGATCCAGGCCCACCACGCGGGCGACATCGCAAACGTCACGCTGATTCGCGGCGCCGAGCTCGTGGCGGCGCCGTGGAAAAACGGCGGCGGCGTCACGCGCGAGGTCGCGGCGTTTCCGTCGCCACGCGGCGGGCAGGGCGCGGCGAGCGCCGACTTCGTGTGGCGCGTGAGCGTCGCCGAGGTCGCGCAGGCTGGGCCGTTCTCGCGCTTCGACGGCGTCGACCGGACGCTCGTGTTGCTATCGGGCGCGGGCATGCTGCTCGATGAGCTGGGCGATGCGGGCGTCGTCAACACGCATGTGTTGCGACAGCCGCTCGATCTGGCGCGCTTTAGCGGCGAGACGCGCATCGACGCGCAGCTCGTCGATGGCGCGACGCGCGACTTCAACCTGATGGTGCGCCGTGACGTGGCGCAGGGCGAGTTGGACGTGTGGCGTGTCGGCGCAAAGCAGAATGAGCGGCGCGTGCTCGATGGCGACGTGGCGCTGCTGTTTTGCGCGGGCGGCGCGGTCACGGTCGCGTTGACGGCGGACCACGCGCAAGCGGTCCGGCTCGACACCGGTGACGCGCTGCGCGTCGACGGGCCGAGCGCGCTCGCTTGCACGCTAACGGGCGACGGCGCGTTGCTCGCCATCACGATCCGCTACACGCGATGACGATTCATACGTGATGAGGCATTGCATGCGCTCCATCACGGCCAACCAATCCACAGACACGCAACGAGCGGCAAAGAGCACGCGATGAAGCAAACCGTCTGGCATCACCTGAATTTGTGCCCGCAGGGCGATCCTCGCCACACGCTCGCCGATGCCGCGATCGCCGTCGAAGACGGCCGCATCGCGTGGCTCGGCGCTCTCGCCGAGTTACCCGCGCAATACGCCGGATGGCCGCGCGAAGATCTGCGCGGCGCGTGGGTGACGCCGGGCCTGATCGATTGTCATACGCACCTCGTGTATGGCGGCCAGCGCGCCGACGAATTCGCGCAGCGGCTCGCGGGCGTCAGCTACGAAGAAATCGCGCGACAGGGCGGCGGCATCGTGTCGACGGTGCGTGCGACGCGCGCGGCGGACGAAGCTTCGCTGTTCACGCAAGCGGCGGCGCGGCTCGAACCGCTGCTCGCCGAGGGCGTGACGGCGATCGAAATCAAATCGGGCTACGGTCTCGATCTCGCGAGCGAGCGCAAGATGCTGCGCGTCGCGAGACAACTGGGCGAGCGCTATCCGGTCACGGTCTATACGACGTTTCTCGGCGCGCACGCGCTGCCGCCCGAATTCGCGGGCCGCGCCGACGCGTATATCGACGAAGTCTGCAACACGATGCTGCCCGCGCTCGCGGACGAAGGCCTCGTCGATGCGGTCGATGTGTTTTGCGAGCGCATCGGTTTTTCGCTGGAGCAAAGCGAGCGTGTGTTCAACGCGGCCGCGCGCTACCAACTGCCGGTCAAGATGCACGCCGAGCAGTTGTCAAACGCCGGCGGCGCCGCGCTCGCGGCGCGGCATCGCGCGCTGTCGGCGGATCACCTGGAGTTTCTCGACGAAGCCGGCGTCGCCGCGATGAAGGAAGCGGGCACCGTCGCGGTGCTGCTGCCGGGCGCGTACTACTTCATCCGCGAGACGCAGTTGCCGCCGCTCGAACTGCTGCGGCGCTACGAGGTGCCGATCGCGATTTCGACCGACAGCAACCCGGGCACGTCGCCGGCGACTTCGTTGCTGCTGATGATGAACATGGCGAGCACGTTGTTTCGCATGACCGTGCCCGAGGCGCTGCAAGGCGTCACGACGCATGCGGCGCGCGCGCTCGGCAAAGCCGGGGAGCACGGTGCGCTGCAGGTGGGTCGCGCGGCCGACTTCGCGGTGTGGTCGGTCGATTCGCTGGCCGAGCTCGCTTACTGGATTGGCCGGCCGTTGTGCGCGCGCGTCGTGCGCGCGGGCGAAACCGTTTACGCGGCGCGGGTCGAGTGTGACCTGAACCCGAACTAGAACCTGAGAGATGACGCAATCCAATCAATCGCTGTTCGCCGCCGACGCGTATCTGCCCGAGGGCTGGCGCCGCAACGTGCTGCTCGAATGGGACGCGCGCGGCACGCTGAGCGCCGTCACGCCGGATCAACCCGGAGCGCCGGCCGGTGTGCCGAAAGCGGCCGGCCCGCTGATGCCAGGCATGCCCAACCTTCACTCGCACGCGTTTCAGCGCGCGATGGCTGGGCTCACCGAATATCGCGCCAACGCGACCGATAACTTCTGGTCGTGGCGCGACCTGATGTATCGCTTCGCCGCGCGCATCACGCCGGAAGGCCTCGCGAGCGTCGCGCAGTGGCTTTACATCGAAATGCTGAAGGCGGGCTATACGTCGGTGTGCGAGTTCCACTACGTGCATCACGCGCAGGACGGCCAGCGCTACGCGAATCAGGCCGAGCTGGCGCAGCGCGTGGTCGATGCGGCAGCGGCGAGCGGTATCGGCATGACGATGCTGCCGGTGCTGTATCAGTACAGCGGCTTCGGCGCGCAGGCGCCGCGCGACGATCAGCGGCGCTTCATCAATACGCCGGAGAGCCTGCTCGATCTGCTCGGCACGCTGCGCGCCGCGCGCCCCGAACATGCGGCACTGCGTTACGGTGTGGCGCCGCATTCGCTGCGCGCGGTATCGGACGCATCGTTGCGCGCGCTGCTTGACGGCATCGACGCGAGCGCGCCCGTGCATATCCATATCGCCGAACAGACTGCCGAGGTCGACGCGTGCATCGAAACCGAAGGCGCGCGGCCGGTGCAATGGCTGCTCGATCGTTTCGACGTGGACAGCCGCTGGTGTCTCGTGCACGCGACCCATGTCGATGCGAACGAAACGCTCGCGCTCGCGAAGAGCGGCGCGGTCGCCGGTTTGTGTCTGACCACCGAGGCCAATCTCGGCGACGGCATTTTCCCGGCGTACGACTATCTCGATGCGCACGGCCGCATCGGCGTCGGCTCGGATAGCCATATCGGCGTCGACTGGCGCGCCGAATTGCGTCTGCTCGAATACGGCCAGCGTCTGACGCGCCGGCAGCGCAACGTGCTGGCGTCGGCGCAGGCTCCGCATGTCGCGGACCGCCTGTATGCGGCTGCGCTCGACGGCGGCGCGCGCGCAACCGGCCGCGCGGTCGGTGCGTTGCAGCCCGGCCATCGCGCGGACTGGCTCGTGCTCGACGCCGATCATCCAAGCATCGCCGAGCACGAGCGAGAAGCGTGGCTGTCGGGCGTTGTATTCTGCGAGCACGGCGATACGCCGATCCGCGACGTCTATGCGGGCGGCATCAAGGTTGTCGACGAGCGCCGGCATCGCGACGAAGAGCGCGCATATGCGCGCTATCGCGCGGCGTTCGCGGAACTGCTCAAATAACGCCGATCAGCGCCGAACCGATTCTCCGATCCCACTGATTCCGGACTGACATGACTGCTTCGAACCTCACGCCGGTTTTCTCGCTGCATCAGGGAAGCCTGCCGCTACTGATCTCGATCCCGCATCTGGGCACGCAAATCCCCGCCGACATTGCCGCGACGATGACGCCTGTCGCGCAACGCACCGACGATTGCGACTGGCATCTCGATCGCCTCTACGCATTCGCGAAGGTTCTCGGCGCGTCGTTCCTCACACCGACCTACGCGCGCTACGTGATCGACCTGAACCGTCCGCCCGACGGCGCGAATCTGTACCCGGGGCAGGACACCACGGGTCTCTTGCCGGTCGATACGTTCGACAAGGAGCCGCTCTATCGCGACGGCCATCTGCCCGACGACGCCGAAGTCGCGCGCCGTCGCGACGCGTACTGGAAGCCGTATCACGACGCGCTCACCGGCGAGATCGCGGCGCTGAAGGCGAAGCACGGCAAGGTGCTGCTGTGGGAAGCGCATTCGATCCGCTCGCGCGTGCCGCGTTTTTTCGACGGACGTCTGCCGGACTTCAACTTCGGCACGTCGAACGGTGCGAGCGCGGCGCCGGGACTAGCTGACGAACTGGCCGCGCTGGTCGAACGCCACGGCGGCTATACGGCGGTCGCGAACGGCCGCTTCAAGGGAGGCTATATCACGCGCCAATATGGCCAGCCCGAAGAGGGTGTGCATGCGGTGCAACTCGAACTGTCGCAGATCACGTACATGGAAGAGCGCTTGCCTTATGCGTACGATGAAGCCCTCGCCGCGAAGGTCGCGCCGCTGCTCGAAGCGCTGGTGACGACGGCGCTCGCTCGCGTGAAAGCCGCCTGACGCAGAGGTGTCCTGACGGGTGCCTCGCAGGCCCCGTCGGCGTGCATCGCTTAGCGGATCGCGAAGGTGTAACAGCTTGTGTCCGTGATTGCACATCGGCGCGATCATATGGAATGGTTTGGGCGTCGAGCGCGCACAGCGTATCGTGCGCCGGCTGTTTCACGACGCGGCGCGCCATGAAAAAAAAAGCCCCGCGAAAGCGGGGCTTTTTATGTGCACCGCGTCCTTGGACACGGTTTCACCGCCATCAGTGGCAGCGCTTTTCCCAGTGATGATGAACCTTCACCTTATGGCACTCGTGGTGATGTTCATAAGCTTGAGCGGGAGCGATCGCGCTCAGGGTAGCGACGGCTGCGGCGATGGCGAGAACGATTTTCTTCATTACAAAACCCTTAAGTCAATGTTGTGGAGCGACCAATGCAGCACGACGCGTGCCGCATCGGCGTGTAAGCATGCCACATCGAAGGGACGCGGATAGGAACGGTGCGCAATTGCGTGTGTCAATGCAACACGCGATGTGTTGTAAGCCCTGTTTTAGCGTGCTTTGCGCTGAATTGGCCGGTGCCTGCCGTGTCATACGTGTACCTTCGGTATCGGGGCCTCACCGCAAGCAAGGCGGCGCAGCGGCATTGCACGCGACACCGCCAGACGACTACCCTTTCAAAACGATGACATGCGCGACGCGGTCATCGATTCATCAGGCGAAAAGATGGAAGACCCAGCGATGGAAGATTCCGACGAATTGCTGCTGCCAGTCTGGCGCGCGAACCTGGTGTTGCTGACCAGCGAGGTTGGCGCCGCGAGCCGGCTCGCGCGCATGATGACGTTTTCCGCGAGCTATCTGAAGCTGATGCTGTCCGGCCAGCGCGAATTCAGCGAGGAATTCGTGCGCGGCGTCGAGGCGGTCACCGGCTTGCCGGGCGGCTGGATGAACGTGCCGCACAGCGGTCACGAGATTCCGCCGAATGCGCGCGAGGCGATCGACAACGAGCAGCCGCTCGCGCGCTTTCGCGGCACCGCGCATCCGGTGCGCAAGAAGACCGTGCTGCGGCCCGAGCCGATCTTTGGGCAGCCGGGGCCCGCGCGTCGCGTCGAGGAAGAAACGCTCGATGTCGAAGCGCACCGCCGTCATGTGCATTTTCGCAAGGTACGCGATGTCGCGACGCAGGAAGTGCGGCGCTTCGAGCGGCATCTGCTGCATGCGCCGGTCGAACTCGCGTCGATGCGTGCGAAGGTCGAGGACGTCATGGCCGCGGCCGAGCTCGACGACCGCATTCAGGCCGACCTGGAGGGGCGGCTCGAACAGATCGACAAGCACCGGCACATGCTGCTGCGGCACGTGGAAAAGCTGCAGGCGCTGCTGAGCCAGCTCGACGACGGCGAGTGATCGCGATTCACGCCGGCCCGGCCCGAAACGCGCGGGCCGGCGATGTGCTACAACGACGACACGAATCTTGCCGAGGTGGATCTTGGAGAACATCGTCGTTACGTTGGCGCACGTATCGATCGTGGAGATCGGGCTTGCGTGCCACGAGCGGCGCGCGTGGAGCGGGGTGCGTCGTTCATGACGCGCGCGCGCAGGGTCGCCGCATGCATCGGCGCGCTCACGCGAAGCGTGCGCGCCGCCGCGTTGCTTGCGGCGCTGACGGCCGCGAGCGGCATCGCGTTGCCCCTTTGCGCGATCGCCGCCGAAATCGCCACCTCCGCCAACGAACGCGCTCCTGCGACGATCGAGCGCGACGTGCATTTGTTCGTGATCCAGAAAGACGGCTCCATCGAGGAACACGACGACACCGTGATGCGCGCCGACACGGCGAGCGGCGTCGACGCGATCGCGCAACGCTATGTGTGGTTCAACAAGGACATCGAGCAGGTGCAACTGCTGGCCGCCGAGACGATCGACCCTGACGGCACCGCCCATGCGGTCAGTCCCGAAGCGATCCGCGACGTGCAGGAGCCGCGCTCGTCCGGCGCGCCGAGCTTCGAGGACGGGGTATTGCGCACGGTGATCTTCCCCGGCGTCACGACCGGCTCGCGCGTGCATCTGGCGTTTCGCAAGACCCGCGCGAAGCCGCTGCAGGTGGGCACCTTCGGTTATCTGGTCGAGCCGTCGCTCGAGCCCGTCGACGAGCAGCGTCTGATCTTCGATCTGCCCGCCGACGTGCCGCTCTATACGGATGCACGCGGCTACGTCGCGGTGCCGCCCGTCACCGCGAACGGGCGCACCCGCTACGAGTTCGACTATCGGCACGGCCCGTATCCGCGCGTCGAAGCGGGCGCGGTCGGCTATGCGAATTGGGGCGACCGGCTGATGGTGTCGACGGTGCCGGACTTCGCGAGCTTCGCCGAGCGCTATCGCGGTCCCGCCGACAACGACGCGACCCGCGACGATCCGGCGATCGTCAGTCTCGCTCAGCAACTGACGGCCGGCCTCAGTGATCCGCGCGACAAAGCCCGCGTGTTATACGACTGGATGCGTCTGAACATCCGCTACGTCGCACTTTTTCTCGGCGAGACGGCGGCGATTCCGCACAAGGCGGCCGATATCCTGCGCAACCGCTACGGCGACTGCAAGGACCACGTCGCGCTATACGGTGCGTTGCTCGCGGCGGTCGGCATTCGCAGCGAGCCGGTGCTGCTGAATCTCGGCCCGTACTACACGCTGCCCGAGGTGCCGGGCTACGGCGCGAGCGCGATCAATCACGCGATCATCTGGATTCCCGAGCTGGCGCAATTCGCGGACACGACAGCGGGCGGCACCGCGTTCGGCTATCTGCCTGGCGGCGTGATGGACCGGCCGGTGCTGCTCGTCGGCGATGGCGTGCTCGCGCGCACGCCGACCACTCAGCGGCACGAACGCAACGCGCGCGTGCAGATCGACATCGATGAAAACGGCACCGCGCGTTACGCGTACCGCGTCGAAGACCGGGGCTATCCCGCGGAGATCGAACGCAACACGTTCCGACGCGCGACGCGCCAGGGCGCGCAGCAGATTGCCGCGAGCCGTCTGCTGAAAACGGGCTTGCATGGCACCGCGCAGTTGCAGACCGACGACGTCGACGTGACCGGCGGACCGTTCGCGACCTCGATGCAGGGCAGCGTGCCGCATCTGATCTGGCCGGACGGCACGACCGCGGTGCCGGCGCTGACGAGCCTCGCCGGCGGCATGAACTCGCAGATCGAGACGTGGCTAGCGGAGCCCGTCAGAACGCAGCCGTGGGCATGCATCGGCGGGGAGTTCGATGAGACGCTGGAAATGAGTTTGCCGCGCTTCGTGCGCGTGACGGACCTGCCGACCGACAGCACGGTCGAGGACCCGCTGCTCTCATTTGCGTCGCGCTACGTGTTCGATCCGGCGACGCGCGCGTTGCAGGTCACCCGGCATCTGCGCGCCGCGTTCGGCCACCAGATGTGTACGGCTAACGAGTTCGCGGCGATTCGCGACGACCTCGTGCGCATCGAGCGCGATCTGGATGCCGAGGTGGTCGTCCGGGCGGCGAGCGCGACGCAGTAGCGCGCCCGCGCCGGCCGTAAGCCGGGCAGGGCCGCTACGATTCACTGGACGGCGAGCTTAGGTGCCGCTCTTCGTCACCACCGGCACCCACGCGCCGTTCTTCACCTGATACAGCGTCGACGCGCCGCTCTTCAACGCGCCGGTGTTGTCGAACGAGATCTTGCCGGTCACGCCGTCGTAGTCGATCGACTTGAGCACCGGGCGGTACACGTTCGGCGAGTCGGATTTGGCCTGCTGCATCGCCTTGATCGCGACCCATGCGCCGTCGTAGCCGAACGGCGCATACGACAGCACATCCGCGCCGAAGCGCTTCTTGAACTTCGCGTTGAAGTCCTTGCCACCCGGCAGTTGCGCGAGCGGGCGGCCGTATTCCCAGGCCATCGCCCCGTCGGACGCGTCGCCCGCGAGCTTGATGAAGTCTTCGTCCATCACGCCGCCGCCGCCGACCAGTTGCGCGTTCAGGCCGAGCTGCTTCATGCGCCGCGCGAAGCCCGCCGCCTGGCTGTCGAGGCCGGCAAAGAACACGAGGTCCGCATTGGCACCCTTGAACTTGGTGATCTGCGTGCTGAAGTCGACCGCGTGGTTGTCGGTGTAGTCGCGCGCGACGATCGTGCCGCCGTGTGCCTTTACGGCCTTCTCGAACTCGTCGGCTTCGCCCTGGCCGAACGCGGTGCGATCGTCGATGATCGCGATGCGCTTGGCCTTCGTTACCTCGACCGCATAAATGCCTGCGTTGCCGGCGTTCTGCGCATCGGTCGAAATCACCATGAAGGTATTCGCGAAGCCGCGGCCCGTGATGATCGGATTCGTCGCGGCGGGATCGAGCACTGGAATGCCGGCCTGCTCGTAGACCTGCGAGGCCGGGATCGTCGTGCCCGAGTTGAAGTGGCCGACCACCACCGCGACGCCCGAATCGACCAGCTTCTGCGCGGCCTGCACGCCGACGCGGGGGTCGGCCTGGTCGTCCTGCGAGACGATCTCGAAGTGCGCGACCTTCTCGCCGATCTTGATCTTCTGCGCGTTGGCTTCGTCGATCGCGAGCCGCACACCGTTTTCCAGATCCTTGCCGTAACCGGCATTGGCGCCCGTCAGCGGCGCGGCAAAACCGATCTTGACCGGCAGGTCGTCGGCAAAACTGGCGACAGGCGCGACGGCAAACATCGCACCCACGAGCATGGCCAGCGGTTTCAGCGTGTTGCGAAGACTCATGGTCTCTCCTTGCATCGACGGTTGTTATGAAAGCGGTACGACAGCAATGCGGTACGACACGTGAGGCCGAGGGGAGCCCTCGCGCATCGCAAGGCTACGAAGGATCGGTCGCCGCTCAAATGCTGGAATACGCGCAGTGACGTTGCGCTTCACAGCGTGTTCGCGGGGTCAATCTGGGGCGAATATAGAAAGCCAAATTGCCGTCGTCTTGGCAATTCGTGGCGTTTTGGATGAGCATTTCGGCATAGCCGGCGGGATGTCCGTCACGTCCACAGGGAGCGTGCGTGAGGCATCCAGGCTGGCTTGCCGCGAGAATTTCCGCTGGGGCTGCGGATTACGGCATACGCTTAAGAAACCGGCGCGAGCGCGCGCCGGCCGGTGTTGCAGTGTTGCGGAGTTAGCGTTGCGGCGGGGAGATTCGAGCCTCTTGCCTAGCGCTCGCCTTGCTGACGCAGCAGTTCCTCACGCAGACGCAGAAGCGGCGCCTTCGTGTCTTCGTCGGCCCACGTGTCCAGATCGTCGATCGCGCGCTGGCAGCCGTCGAGCACCACGTCGAGATCGACCGGCACGCCGTTGTTCAGCGCGAATTCGATCGTCTCGGCGAATTGCTGGCACTCGTCCTCGCCGTAAGAGATGTCGAGATTGTCGGCGATGATTTCGGCGATGTTGCTGCGTGCCTTGTCGTCGGCCGTCACCATCTCGACGATGCCGCGCGCGACGGCAGGCGAGTAGTAGAGCGCGATATCGAGCCATTGCGCGGGATCGAAGTCGGGCTGGTCGAACTGGTTCTCGAAGTACTCGATCGCTTCCTGTTCGTGCGCTTCGTCCGCGTCGACGCTGATGCACAACTGCTCAAAAAATTCTTCCCGCTCGCTGCGGATATGACCGTCCATCGAATGCCTCGTCTGCTGAATGCCGGATGCTGAAAAATCCCGTGGAATGCGGGCGCAAGCCCCGTTCCACGCGGCACGCATTATAGGACGGCTGCTCGCGTGACGTTGGCGGCGAGCGCCCCGCAACGGGGGACGCGCCTCAGTGACCCGAGCTCGACCTTAAGCCGTCTCCGCAACCCACGCATCGAACCACTCGCGCGGCTGGGCGATTTCATTTTGCATCGCCACCAGTTCGAGTTCGTAGCGTCCGGCCTGCCAGGTCGCCTTGACCACCGCGTTGACGGCGGCGAGCGTGTGCTCGAAGGCCGAGCGGATCGAATCGCCGAGCAGCGTGCGCGCGACGAAGACCGCGCTCGTCAGATCGCCGACGCCGACCGGCTGGCGCGCGAACGGATAGAGCGGGCGCTGTCCCATCCACGCTTCACGCTCTGTGACGACGAGCATGTTGAAGCGGTCGGCGGGACTGTTGCGATCGAGCAGATGCTTGACGAGCACGAGCTTCGGCCCGCGCGCGAGCACCTCGCGGCACGCGGTGACGGCTTCCTCGAGCGTCTCGATCTCGCGGCCGACGAGGCGCTGCAATTCGATGTGATTCGGCGCGATCCCGTCGGCGACCTGCGGCATTTCGTTGACGAGGAATTCCTGGATGCCGGGATCGACCTTGTAGCCGCCCATCGCACCCATCACCGGATCGCAAAAGTACCAGGCGCGGGGATTGGCCGCCTTCACGGCCTTGACGATGTCGATCACCGCCTGCGCCTGTTCCGTCGTGCCGAGATAGCCGGAGAGCACCGCGTCGCAGCGCGGCAGCATGCCGATCGCGCCGATGCTGTCGACGAGATCTTCCATCTTCGATGCGTCGATCGCGCTGCCGCTCCAGTGCCCGTATTGCGTGTGATTCGACAACTGGACGGTGTTGAGCGGCCACACGTTGACGCCGAGCCGGCACATCGGAAACACGGCCGCGCTGTTGCCGGCGTGACCGAACACGACATGGGACTGAATGCTCAGAACGTTTTTCGTCATGGTAAGGCTCGCGCAACCGGTCATGCGCGATCAACAAAGCGGGAAGGGAGTCTCACGCGGGCGGGCCGATGGCCCCGGCGCCGCGCAGCAGACATGCCTGATACAGATGGTGCAGGAAAAACGCACGAACTGCATAGCCGGCAAGTCAGCAAACGATACAGGAGTTTGACAGCCGCGAGTTGATCCGTCCCCGTGCTGTTGCGCCGAACCATCAAACGCGCGTGAACCTTAACGAAAGCTGACAGTTTCCCGCGTGGCCGATGCCTCAGACGAGCTCGCGATACAAGGCCAGATAGCGGTCGGCCGACGTGCCCCAGCCGAAGTCCTGGCGCATTGCGCGCCGCTGCGCGGCCTTCCATTCGGTGCGGCGCCCGTACAGCGCGAACGCGCGGCGGATCGCTGCGGCGAGGCCGGTCGGATCGAAGCGGTCGAACACGAAGCCAGTCGCGACATCGTCGGCGAGGTTTTCGAGCGATGCGTCGGCGACCGTATCGGCGAGACCGCCGACGCTGTGCACGAGGGGCAGCGACCCGTAGGCGAGCGCATAGAGCTGCGTGAGCCCGCACGGCTCGAAGCGCGACGGCACCGCGACCACGTCGCTGCCGGCGATGATCGTATGCGCGAGCGCTTCGTCGAAACCGAGTTCGACCGCGACCGATTCCGGATGCGCCTGCGCGACCATCCTCAGGCCATTCTCGAGCGCCGGATCGCCGGTGCCGAACACGACCAGTTGGCCGCCGCGCTTGACGATTTCGGGCACCGCGCCGAGCAGCAGATCGAGGCCTTTCTGTTCGGTCAGCCGGCTCACCACGCCGAACAGCAGCGCGTCGCTTCGTTGCGCGAGGCCGAAGCGCTTTTGCAGCGCTTCCTTGCAGGCGAGCTTGCCGGCCAGCCGCGACGAGCTGTAGCGCGTCGCCAGCAGCGTATCGCTGGCGGGATTCCACACCGTGTAGTCGACGCCGTTCAGGATCCCGCTCAGATCGTGCGCGCGATGGCGCAGCAGCGCATCGAGCCCGCCGCCGTGCGCGAGCGTCTGGATTTCGCGCGCATAGTTCGGGCTGACGGTCGTGATGCGGTCGGCGTAATAGAGGCCGGCCTTCAGGAACGACAGCTGTCCATAGAATTCGACGCCGTGCATGTTGAAGAAATCGTGCGGCAGGCCGAGCAGGCCGAACTGATGCGCGGGAAAGATCCCTTGGTAGGCGAGGTTGTGGATCGTGAACACGCTGTGCGCGGGCACGCGGCCGTGCTCGCGTTCGGCGGCCTTCAGGTAGGCAGGCGCGAGCCCAGCATGCCAATCGTGCGCATGGACGATCTGCGGCGACCACGTCGGGTCCATCTGCTGCGCGAGCTGCGCGGCGACCCAGCCGAGCAGCGCGAAACGCTGCGCGTTGTCGCCATACGGCACGTGTTCGTCGTTCAGATACGGGTTGCCGGGGCGGTCATACAGCGACGCGGCGCGGATCACGTAGACCGCGAGCCCGTTGGTGGGCAGCGTGCCGCGTTCGAGCGTCACGTTCGGCGCGCCGAAGCGGTTGCCGAGTTGCGCGACCGGTTGCAGATCATGCAGTCCCGCGAGCACCGCGGGAAAGCCGGGCAGCAGCACGCGCACGTCGGCGCCGCGCTCGATCAGCGCGGACGGCAGCGCGCCCGCGACGTCGGCGAGACCGCCCGTTTTGAGAAGGGGATACAGCTCGCTTGCGACGTGCAGGGCGCGAATCGTCATAGACCGGGTCTCTGTCGGGTTGGCAGGGTTGCTCGGGTTGGTAAAAAGGTGAGCGGTGCTGCGGGTGAAGCCGGATGAAGCGAGCAAAGGCGTAGCCGGCGGCGTGCGGCCGCCGGCGCGGGCATGCGGCGGGCGCGCTACTTCGGATGAGTGCGCAGCGCTTCCTGCGTGACCAGCACGACGCCATCGTCGGTGCGATAGAAGCGCTCGGCATCGCGCGCCGGGTCTTCGCCGATCACGGTGCCTTCCGGGATCGTGCAGCCACGGTCGATCACCACCTTCTGCAGGCGGCAACTCGCGCCGACCGTGACCTGAGGCAGCAAGACTGCCTCATTGATATTACAGAACGAACTCACTTTCACGTTCGACGACAGCACCGAGCGCGAAATCTGCGAGCCCGAGATCACGCAGCCGCCGCAGACGATCAGGTTGTTGCCCGAACCCTGCAGCCCCTTCATGTCGCGTACGAACTTCGCGGGCGGCAACTGCTCCTGGTAGGTCCAGATCGGCCATGACTCGTCGTACAGGTCGAGCGTCGGAATCGTCGAAGCGAGGTCGAGGTTCGCGGCCCAATACGCGTCGATCGTGCCGACGTCGCGCCAGTACGGCTCGACGCTCGGGTCCGACGACACGCACGACATGCTGAACGGATGCGCGATCGCCACGCCCTGCGTGACCACGCGCGGCAGGATGTCCTTGCCGAAGTCGTGGTCGGTATCGATCGCGGCGATGTTCTCTTCGAGTTGCGTGTACAGATAGTCGGCGTTGAACACGTAGATGCCCATGCTCGCGAGCGCGGTGTCGGGACGGCCGGGCATCGCGGGCGGGTCGGCCGGTTTTTCGACGAAGCCTGTCACGCGGCGGTTTTCGTCGACGGCCATCACGCCGAATGCGACCGCGTCCATGCGCGGCACTTCGATGCAGCCGACCGTGCAGTCGGCGCCGCTGTCCGCGTGATCGGCGATCATGCGCGTGTAGTCCATCTTGTAGATGTGGTCGCCCGCGAGCACGACCACATACTTCGGACGGATCGAGCGGATGATGTCGAGGTTCTGGAACACAGCGTCGGCGGTGCCGCGATACCAGTGCGCGCCTTCGACGCGCTGCTGCGCGGGCCACAGATCGATGAATTCGCCCATCTCCCCGCGCAGGAAGCTCCAGCCGCGCTGCAGATGCCGCAGCAGCGAATGCGCCTTGTACTGCGTGACCACCGCGATGCGGCGGATGCCGGAATTCAGGCAATTGGAAAGCGCAAAGTCGATGATCCGGTATTTGCCGCCGAAGTGCACCGCCGGCTTCACACGCTTGTTCGTCAGCGGCCCGAGCCGGGTGCCGCGTCCGCCGGCGAGGACGATCGCCAGGGTAGTGCGCTGTAAGTCGTTCAGCCGTGCCGGAGTATTCATATTTGTCTCCTGTCGATCGGCGCGAGCCCTTCATCACTCACGTCGACCTCATGCAAGATGGTTGCTTGATTGATGTACCCCCGGGAATGATCTGGCCGCGTCCTCTCCGCTGATGATTTGGGCTGCCTGGCAGTCGCACCGCACTGCCGTTCTTTGGTGCCTGTTTATCGCGAGTCCGTCAGTCAGTTCTAGCACCGATTGGACTCGAATGAATAAATGTTTATTGCGGGGGCCGCGTGGCCGACCATCCTGTAACGATCGCGTGTTATGGCGAATTTCTCGGTGCGGCGCAGCACATTGGCCACGAGGTCGTGTCCGACGATGCTCAAGCACGGGGGCGCAATATGCATGCCACATCGCCGCTGCCGCGTGCCGTGTCCGCGCTGCGCGACTGGCGTCAGAGTTCGGCGGTGCATCGTAGAATCGTGCGCTCCACACCTCGTGCATCCCTGTTGCGTTTTTTCCAGACCCTCCCGATGAATCTTCGCCACCCATTCCTGCTTGCCCTGTCGAGTGTCTGCGCCTGTGTCGTGCTGTGCGCGGCGGCTGTCGCCGTGGCCGCCACGCCCGTCAGCGAGGCGAGCCCGGGCGCCGCAAGCGCCGCTTCCTCACTCGACGATTCCGGCCCGGCCTATGGTCCGGAGCTACAGGGCTTCAGCTATCCGGCGCCGGTCGAACGCTTCGAATTCACGTCGCAGGGGGTGCCTTTGCAGATGGCCTACATGGACGTGAAGCCCGCGCATGCGAACGGACGCACGGTGGTGTTGCTGCATGGAAAGAATTTTTGTTCTGCAACATGGGATACGACGATTCGCCGGCTGAGCGACGCCGGCTATCGCGTGATCGCACCGGATCAGATCGGCTTTTGCAAATCGAGCAAGCCCGAGCATTACCAGTACAGCTTCCAGCAACTCGCGCGCAATACACGTGCGCTGCTCGAGTCGCTCGGCATCAGCGACGTGACGGTGGTCGGCCATTCGACGGGCGGCATGCTCGCGGTTCGCTATGCGCTGATGTATCCGCGCGAAACGCAGCAACTGGTGCTGGTGAACCCGATCGGACTCGAGGACTGGAAGGCGAAGGGCGTGCCGTCGCTATCGGTCGACCACTGGTATCAGCGGGAACTGAAGACCAGCGCCGACGGTATCCGCCGTTATGAACAGGCGACCTACTACGCGGGGCAATGGCGCGCGGACTATGAGCCATGGGTGCAGATGCTCGCGGGCATGTATCGCGGGCCGGGCAAGCAGATCGTCGCGTGGAATTCCGCGCTGCTGTACGACATGATTTACACGCAGCCGATTTTTTATGAGCTAGGGCAGCTCAGCATGCCGACGCTGCTGTTGATTGGTCAGAAGGACACCACCGCGATCGGTAAGGATGCGGCGCCGCCCGAGGTGCGCGCAAAGCTCGGCCATTATCCGGAACTGGGTCGCGCGGCCGCGAAGGCGATTCCTCATGCGACGCTCGTGGAGTTTGCGACGCTTGGTCACGCGCCGCAGATGCAGGACCCGGATGCGTTTCATAAGGCGCTGCTGGACGGGTTGGCGGCGGTGCCGACGAACCGCTGAGGGCTCGGACGGATTTTGTCGCGTATCCGACGAACCTCCCAAAAAGGAAACAGCCCGATCAGCGTAAGCCGATCGGGCTGTTCCGGTCAGGCTGACCGCCCAGGGACGTCAGCGCACGCCCATAGCGCTGCGGCTACGGGAGCCGCGGTATCACTTCCGCTTCGAAGTTCACGCGACGCTGATGGGCGCGCGGGCGCGCATCAATAGCCGCCGCTGTTGGTGGCGCCGCTGCTGCTGCTGCCCGACGAGCCCATGTCGCCGCCCGTGGATTGGCACGCGGCCAACGACAACGATGCGACGCCTAGCGCGATGATCACGGATACGGCGGATAACAGTTTTGATACTTTCATGTAGAACTCTCCTGCACGGCCAACGCGACTGACTTGTCGCGCGGCCACGCGTTGAGCCGGCGAGTCGCGGATCGCTGGCGGCAAGTGCCGCGACGCCGACGACGGTTACAAAAAGAACAGACAAACCTTGTGCAAAACGAACCAGCAACCGCCATGCGCGGCCGACGATTCCGTTTCGCGGTCCCACGGCTCCGCGCGCTTGCACGCGACGCCTAATCTACGAACGCCGACGGCGCGCCTTTATTCCAACGCAATAGTTATTTGTGACACGTATCGCGCCGGGACGATGGAGTTCGATGCCGCACGGACTTTGCGCGAGCCCCGCAACCGTTTGGCGGCGCTGACATTGATAGGTGCAAGAAATATGGATGCAGACGCTATCCATGCAAACCTCATCGATCCTGGAATCCGCGTTGACCTGTCCGCACTGCGGGGGCGTGTCAGTCATGACGATGCCCACCGAAGCCTGCGTCTACTTCTATGAATGCCCGCGGTGCAAAAGCTTGCTTTCTCCAAGGTCCGGCGACTGCTGTGTCTTCTGTTCGTATGGCTCGGTCAAGTGCCCGTCCGTGCAAGAGGCAGGTGCGTGCTGTGCGAAATCTGTCACTCGAGCCGGACCTTCGAACAACGCTTAGCCTGAAAATTGGCTAAGCGTCGACCGAAGTGGCGGGACGCATGTCGAGCCTCGCGTTAGGGTCCCTTTTAAATGGCACCGCCGCCAGCACCGACGCAAGCACCATCAGACCTCCGCCAAACCATGCCGAGGCCGAAAGATGCTCCCCGAGCCATACGTAGGCGAACAGCGCACCGAGCGCGGGCTCGCTGCCCATCAGCAAAGCGACGCGCGTCGGGTTGCTGCGCTTGACGGCAAAGTTCTGTGCGAAAAATGCGAACAACGTACAGGCGAGCACGAGGTAAGCGATGCTCGCCCAGAAGTCACCGTGCCCACTGAGCGACGGCAGCGCCTGCCAATGTTGTGACGGCAACACGAACGCCACCAGCACACTGCCCAGTGCAACGACGCCTGCCTGGACCGCCGTTACCGACAGCGGCGCAAGTTTCGATTCGCGCATGACGCGCTTGGTCACGCAGACCATCAGCGCGCGCAGCAACGCCGCAACCAGAATCAGCGCATCGCCTGCGGTCGGAATGATCGCGCCTCCGCTGACGAACGCGGCGCCCGTCAGCGACAAGCCCACGGCGATCCATTCGCCACGCGATGGCTTTCGTCGCAGCAACACCCATTCGACCAGCGGCGTCAGCGCGACACACAGACTGATAAGGAACGCCGCGTTCGACGCGCGTGTGTGCGCGATCCCGAATGTCTCGGCCAAAAAGATGCTGAGCAGGATTGCGCTGGAACCTAACGCCCCCAGCAAGGCGGACGCTTTGACGTGTCGAAGCGAGCGCAACGCCGGCGACAACACGACGAACGTCAGCCCGAAGCGCAACGCCAGCAGACCGAGCACCGGATAGATCTCGAGCGCGCCTTTCACGACCCCATAACTCGTGCCCCACACCATCGCGACCGCAAGCAGCATCAGGTCGGATACCCATAAAGCACTCTGTTGCTTCGACATGACGGACCTTCTGTTTTCATTCGGACGGTCCAAATTGTCGGGTATTGCGCTGAAAACTATAATCCACGGCGTCAGCACATCTTTTATGTCTGAATTGCACAAATGTCCGGCCAGGTGCGAGGATCGCGATGAATCCGAACGAGCTTTTTGCGTTGCTACCCGACATGGCGATGTTTGCGAGGGTCGTCGACGCCGGCAACTTCTCCATTGCCGCGCGGCAGTTGGGCAGTACACCCTCGACTGTCAGTCGGCAAATCAAACGCCTTGAGGATGCGCTGGGCACGCGCCTGCTCGAGCGCTCGACCCGTAGCATCCGGTTGACGGATTCGGGCGCGCAGATTTACCGGTATTGCCGGGATATGGTCGGCGCGGCGTCGGGCGCTGTCGACGTCGCGGGACAAGGGGCGGGTGATCCGCGAGGCAAGGTCAGCATCAGTGCGCCGATTTCATTTGCGCGTTCCGTCATCCATCCGCTGGTTCCCGAATTTCTGCGCATGTGGCCCGACGTGGATGTCCATCTGGTGTTCGCCGACCACGACGTCGATCCGCTGCGTGACGATGTCGATCTGGTGATCCGGCTCACGCGTTCGCCTCCGCCGGGTCTTGCTGCGCGGCGACTCGGAGCGGTCAAATGGGTTCTCTGCGCGTCGCCTGCTTATCTGCGGGAGCGGGGGACGCCGGCCGAGCCGCGCGACCTTGCGCGGCATGCATGCATGTATCTGGGAGAGACGGTCGACGACAATCGGTGGCATTTCCGCCGCGACGCCGAGACACAGACGGTCGAAGTGAAGGGGCGCTACATCGCCAACGACACGAGTGCGCGCTTGGATGCCGCGCTGCATGGCCTGGGCATTGCGAGCTTGCCCGATTTTGTCGCGGCGCAGGCGGTTTCCGCGGGTGACATCGTCCGGGTGCTGAGCGACTGGGAGTTCGAGGCGCGTCCCTATATGGGCCCGGTCTGGCTGCTGTATCCGCCGAATCGATTTTTACCGTCTCGAGCACGTGCGTTGATCGATTACCTGGTGAGCCGTCTTGACGACAGGTGACGAGCGCTTCTCAAGCACGCACGGGCCAAACCTGCGGCATCGGGGCGCGCAGGGCTGCGCGCCGCCTTGCTGTCAGCCGTGGTAGAAGCCGTCGGTAACCGAATTTTGCAGCACGCCGTCGACATAGACGCCGACAGGGTCGCCATCCGCGGTCGTGAGGATTGACCCGACGTGCTGGCCGGGTAGTTTCATCCGGCCACCTTGAATGGTGGTCATCTCCTGATGATCGAGCTCTGCACAGTTCTCGATGTCGTCGATGGTCAGTGTGTTCATGGGCGCTCCTTGAACAAGAGGGTTGTAGAAACATTCAAGCGGCCGGCTGCTTGCAGCACAGTACGCACATGTCATGCCATTTGCGCGTGGTCTGTGCAGAGCGCATCTCAAGGGGAATCTCTATGATGCGAGTTTGGGCGCGACCATCACTTAGCCAGACGAAGTCGGAAAATCGCTGACATGGCCTCGCTTTCCTGCTCCCGGGCGTCTGCGTCAGATCATCTAGTCTTTTTGCTGTTCGAAAGCGAGGCTGTACCGAACGTTGCGATTTTTAATTCATCCATTGAAAGGAAATCACCCATGGACCTGAACCTGACAGGCAAACTCGCACTGGTGAGCGGCAGTACAGCGGGCATCGGTCTCGCTATCGCCAGCACGTTGGCGCAGGAGGGCGCTCGTGTAATCGTGAACGGCCGCCTGCAGTCATCCGTGGATGACGTGGTCGCGCAGCTGAAAGCGCAGACGGGCGGCGACGTGCTGGGATTTGCCGGCGATCTCGGAACCGCCGCTTCAGCAGAAGAACTCGCGCGACGCTATCCGGGCGTGGAAATTCTTGTCAACAACCTGGGCATCTTCGAGCCCAAGCCGTTTGAAGAGATCCCCGACGCGGACTGGCAGCGATTCTTCGATGTCAACGTGTTGAGCGGGGTACGCCTCGCTCGCCTGTATCTGCCTGCGATGAGGCAGGCCAACTGGGGGCGCATCATTTTCATTTCGAGCGAAAGCGCGGTGCAGATCCCAGCTGAAATGATCCACTACGGAATGACGAAAACCGCGCAGCTGGCGGTCGCGCGCGGTCTCGCCGAAGCCGTCGCCGGCACCGGCATTACCGTCAATAGCGTGTTGCCGGGGCCCACGAAATCGCGGGGAGTCGGTGAATTCGTGGAGACCCTTGCCAAGGCCGACGGCAAATCGTTCGAAGCGTTCGAAAAAGAGTTCTTCGAGAAGGTCCGTCCCACCTCGCTGATCAAGCGATTTGGTTCGCCGCAGGAAGTCGCGTCGCTGGTGGCCTATATCGCCAGTCCGCTTTCGTCGGCCACCACGGGAGCTGCATTGCGCGCCGACGGGGGCGTTATAAAGAGCGCCTTCTAGGGCCATGCCGGCGCCGGGGCGGGCTTCTCATGCGACTGGTCCAACTCAGTGCAAAAGACGAGGGCGGCTCGCCATGAGCCGCCCTCTTTTCGTGCGTGGCCGTGTCGGACGATCGGTTCGCGAAGCGCTTATTCGACCGCCATCAATTCGTCGCGCACCTCGGCGCCGATCTCGAACGAGCGCAGCCGCGCTTCATGATCGTAAATCTGCGCGGTCAGCATCAACTCGTTCGCGCCGGTCTGCTCGATGATCGATTGCAGACCTTCGCGGATCGCGTCGCGATCGCCGAGCACCGTGCACGCGAGCGCACGCGCGACGTTGTTCAGCTCCATCTCCGATGCCTCGAGCCGCTCGACCGGTGGCTGCAATTGCCCCGGCGTGCCGCGCCGCAAATTGATGAACTGCTGTTGCAGCGACGTAAAGAGGCGCGCGGCTTCGTCGTTCGTGTCGGCGGCGAACAGATTGACGCCGACCATCGCATACGGTTTCGCGAGCGTCGCGGACGGCCGGAACTGCGAGCGATACACCTGTAGCGCGCTCATCATGTAATCGGGCGCGAAGTGCGACGCGAACGCGAACGGCAGCCCGAGCGCCGCGGCCAGTTGCGCGCTGTACAGCGACGAGCCGAGCAGCCACAGCGGCACGTTCAGGCCCGCGCCCGGCACCGCGCGAATGCGCTGGCCCGCGACCGGTTCGGCGAAGTAGCGTAGCAATTCGACGACATCGTCGGGGAAAGTTTCGGCGCTCGCCTGCAGATCGCGGCGCAGCGCGCGGGCGGTGGTCTGATCGGTGCCGGGCGCGCGGCCGAGGCCGAGATCGATCCGGCCCGGATACAGCGACGCGAGCGTGCCGAACTGTTCGGCGATCACGAGCGGCGCATGGTTCGGCAGCATGATGCCGCCGGAGCCGACGCGAATCGTCTTCGTGCCGCCGGCCACGTAGCCGATCACGACCGAGGTCGCTGCGCTCGCGATGCCGGTCATGTTGTGATGCTCGGCGAGCCAGTAACGCTTGTAATTCAGTTTTTCCGCGTGCTGCGCGAGTGACAGTGTGTTCCTGAATGCGTCAGCGGGCGTGGCACCCGCGGTGACCGGCGAAAGATCGAGAACCGAGAAGGGAATCATTGTCTATTGATTGCGATGGGCGGCGCTTTCGCGCGATGGGGCATTGTGGCAAAGCGGCGGCTTTTCTGCTGGCGGCGCGGCGATGCCCCTGACGGCGGAAGGGTCGCCGGCGCTGAGGACCGACGAACCGCGACGACGGCCGTCGTGTGGCGCGGAAATTGCGCTCGCCTAGCGTGTTCGCGCGGCGGTGCTTCGCATTCGCAGCGCGGTCGAATAAGCAATCCCACGAGTGACCGTGCGCCGATCGGAATTCGAGTGTACGGTTTAAGTATTCGGTACGGTGACGCGACGCGTTGCCCGAAATCTGGAATGTAGCGAAGGAGTTCCCGATCCCATGAATGTCGTCAAAGAGTTTCGTACCCGGTCGTTCCAGGACGTGTGCCACGCATTGCTCGACCGCGAGGAGATCGCGCTCGTCGACGTGCGTGAGGAAGATCCGCACGCTCGCAGTCATCCGTTGTTCGCCGCCAATCTGCCGCTGTCGCGGCTCGAACTCGATGCGCCGTTGCGACTGCCGCGCCTCGCCGTGCCGATCGTCGTGTTCGA
Source organism: Burkholderia sp. JPY481 (assembly GCF_038900515.1). NCBI lineage: Bacteria > Pseudomonadati > Pseudomonadota > Betaproteobacteria > Burkholderiales > Burkholderiaceae > Burkholderia > Burkholderia sp. JPY481. Next base: position 322,730 of record NZ_JAYMRT010000005.1, on the reverse strand, counting down.
TGCCGGCGAAGGGCTCGCGAGGCGCGCGGCCGAGCGCCTCGACGAGCTCGGCTATAGCAACGTCGCATTGCTCGAAGGCGGTCTGCAGGGCTGGCGCGAAGCGGGCGGCGAGTTGTTCAAGGATGTCAACGTGCCGAGCAAGGCGTTCGGCGAACTGGTCGAAAGCGTGCGTCATACGCCGTCGCTGTCCGCGCAGCAGGTGCAGGCGCTGCTCGATCGCGAGGCCGATGTCGTGGTGCTCGACGCGCGCCGCTTCGACGAGTTTCAGACCATGAACATCCCCGGCAGCATCAGCGTGCCGGGCGCGGAGCTGGTGCTGCGCGCGCGGCAGCTCGCGCCGGACCCGGCCACGCGCATCATCGTCAATTGCGCGGGACGCACGCGCAGCATCATCGGCGCGCAGTCGCTGATCAACGCGGGCGTGCCCAACCCGGTGGCCGCGCTGCGCAACGGCACGATGGGCTGGACGCTCGCCGGTCAGCCGCTCGCGCATGGCAGCACGCGGCGCGTCGAAGGCGCGGTCGACGACGTATCCCGACTCGCGGCGGCCGACGGCGCGCGCGCGCTTGCCGACCGCGCGCGCGTGCGCCGCACCTCGCGCGACGAAGCGCGCCGCTGGGCCGACGAGGCGGTGCGCACCGTGTATCGCTTCGACGTGCGCACACCCGAGGAATACGAGGCGGGCCACGTGCCCGGCTTTCGCAGCGCGCCGGGCGGCCAGCTCGTGCAGGAAACCGACCTGTTCGTGACGGTGCGTGGCGCGCGCGTGATCCTCGCGGACAGCGACGGCGTTCGCGCGAACATGACCGCATCGTGGCTCGCGCAGATGAACGTCGAGGTGTTCGTGGTCGATGGCCTGACGGCGGGCGATTTCGCCGAGAAGGGCGTGGCGCCGCTCTCGCGTAACGCGGTCACGCCGCCCGACGTCGACGACATCGAGCCGGCCGAGCTCGCCGCGCTGCTTCAGTCGCCCGGAACCGTCGTGCTCGACTTCGCGAGCAGCACGAATTATCTGAAGCGGCACATTCCGGGCGCGTGGTTCGTGATCCGCAGCCAGCTTGCCGACGCGCTGCGCACGCTGCCCGATGCGAAGCGCTATGTGGTGACGTGCGGCAGCGACGTGCTCGCGCGCTTCGTCGCGCCGGAGCTCGCCGCGGCGACCGAGCGGCCGGTGCAGGTGCTGCGCGGCGGCACCCGCGCGTGGATCGACGCGGGCTTGCCGGTGGAGTCGGGCGGCGCGCGGATGGCGTCGCCGCGCATCGATCGTTATCAGCGGCCGTATGAGGGCACGGAGAACGCGCGCGAAGCGATGAGCGCGTATCTGGAGTGGGAGCATGGGCTCGTCGCGCAACTCGCGCGCGACGGCACACACGGCTTTCGGGTGATTTGAAGGGGCCGGCTGTCCGGAGGCCGGCAGTCCGGAGGCCGGCTATCCGGAGGCCGGCTATCCGGGGGCCGGCCTTCCGGAGGCCGGCCATGTTGCGCCGCGAATCTTCTGCCGATTCGGTGTAAACGCGCTCTCGTCGAAAGCCTCCGATGCGTTTAGATTATCCGCATCTGGAAGGCTTATCGAGGGACCAGGGCGGCCGTAAAAGGCAGCGGTTTGTCATTCGGCGATGGCGCAAGGTGAGTAGCCAAGGTTGCTCATCGCTTCGTCTGGAGCAGGCCGCTGCGCGTCGTCCGCGGTACTTCGCGCAGGGCGGCTGTCGAGCCGCCGTCACTTCCGGTTGATCGTATCGACCGACATGGCGACGCTGCACACAGCGTCGCCTTTTTGCTTCTGGCGTGCCCGTTTCAAGCGACCCCCAGCCGATCTTTTAGCGCTGCGCGCAACAGGTTACGTGCGTAGCCGCACTCGTCGCGCCTGCGTTGCTCGCGGTTTTCTCCGTGCGCGGTTATCCTTGTAGTACACACTACAGACCGGCCGTGCGCAGCGATTGCAGACGCCGCGCATCCGGACAGGAATCGAAGTGAGCCTCAAACCGCTGGGCATCACGCTGCTGATAGCGTGCGTTGCGCTGACCGGCTGCGACCAACAGCAGAGCGATCAAGCCGTGCAAAAACTCAAGGATTTTTTCAACGCGGTCAAACCGGACGCGTTGTTGCTCAAGAACATGACGCCGGGTGTCACGACCGAAGCGCAAATCCTCGCGCAGATGGGCAAGCCCGAAACCACCCGCACCTTCACCGACGGCTCGAAGCGCTTCGAGTATCCGCGCGGTCCGCAAGGTCTCAACACCTACATGGTCGACATCGATCGCGACGGCAAGCTGCAGGCGATCACGCAAGTGCTGACCGCGGACAACTTCGCGAAGATCCGCTCCGGCATGACCGAGGACGAGGTGCGTCGATTGCTTGGTAAGCCTGGAGAGGTCGCGGTGTTTCCACTGAAGCCGGAAACCGTGTGGAGCTGGAAATGGCGCGAGCGCGGCGTGACCGAGGAAGGCATTTTTAACGTTCACTTCGACCGCAACCAGAGGGTGTACACCACGTCACGCTCGGACGTGATTCGTGGGCGATAGGTGGGAAGAATGTCGAATAGAAGACGGCCGGATAAGCCGGCCGAAAGAGCGGGGTAGGCATGATACGTCGACGTCGATACAGCCGGATCGGGCTGGTGTTGGGGGGCGGCGCCGCGCGCGGCTGGGCGCATATCGGCGCGATTCGGGCGCTGCAAGACGCGGGCATCAAGCCCGACGTCGTGTGCGGCACGTCGATCGGCGCGCTGGTCGGCGCCGTCTATGCGAACGGCGATCTCGACTGGCTCGAGGAGTGGGTGTCGCGTCTGACCTGGCAGACGGTGGTGCGGCTGCTCGATCTGCGCATCTCGGGCGGCCTGCTCGGCGGGCGCAAGGTGATCCAGCTATTCGCCGACAAATTCGCCGGCCGCTCGATCGCGCAACTGAACATGCCGTTCGCGGCAGTCGCGACCGAACTCGACACGGGCCGCGAAATCTGGCTGCAGGACGGCAGCACGGTCGACTCGGTGCGCGCGTCGATTGCGATTCCGGGCATCTTCACGCCGGTGTGGCACAACGGCGTGTGGCTCGTCGATGGCGGGCTGTGCAACCCGGTGCCGGTGTCGGTCGCGCGCGGCATGCGCGCGGACTGCGTGATCGCGATCGATCTGAACAACGACATCCTGAACGGCCGCGACTTCGGCGGCCCGGTCATCGAAACGCCAGCGCTCGATCCCACCGCGCCGCCGCCTGTCGCGCTGCGCCGCAACGGCAAGCCGTGGCCGCGCTGGCTCGCGCCAGCCGAAGCGAGCGCCACCGACGACGTGCGCGTGCCGCCGAAGCCGAGCGCGCACGTGCCGTCGATGCTGAGCTCGATCGCGCAAAGCATCGACATCATGCAGGTGCGCATCACGCGCAGCCGGCTTGCGGGCGAACCGGCCGATATCCTGATTCAGCCGCGTCTCGGCGGCATGGGCATCTTCGATTTTCATCGCGCGGAGCCGGCCATCGCGGAAGGGCGCGCGGCGGTCGAACACATGCTGCCGGCGATTCGCGCGCGGCTCGCGCTCGATTGAGCGCCGGTTGTTCGTCGCCGCGGCCTATCGAAAAAGCGACCCGAAATTTGCGAAATCGCGGCGCGGCGAAGCGCGCGCGGCGCACCTGACAAAACGATAACCCTCGTGATACCAAGCGCTACGAGCGTTCAGCGCGCGCCGGCAGCGTCATGCTGCGTCGCAGCAATCCAGTCGCCCGGTATTTGAGAAATTGATTTTCGCTTGCGAGACTCCGCGCCATGCCGGAGCAGCGAGCCGCCCACGAAGCTGCCGCCATCCGCGCCAATTCAACGAACCTGGATGGAGACACGCGTGTTCCTATACGGCTTTGGTCCCGTGCTGCTCGCCGGCACGCTGCAGACGATCGAGCTGTCCGTTCTGTCGCTGGCGGCCGCCGTGTTGCTCGGCCTCGCGGGCGCGGCGGCGAAACTCTCGTTCAACCGGCCCCTCAGGGCCATCGCGACCGGCTACACGACGCTGATCCGCTCGGTGCCCGACCTCGTGCTGATGCTGCTGCTGTTCTACAGCATCCAGATGGCGGTCAACGATCTGACCGACGCGCTCGATCTGCCGCAGTTCGACATCGATCCGTTCGTGGCCGGCGTGCTGACGCTCGGCTTCATCTACGGCGCGTATTTCACCGAAACCTTCCGCGGCGCTTTTCTCGCGGTGCCGCGCGGCCAGCTCGAAGCGGGCAGCGCGTACGGCATGAGCGGCGTGCGCGTGTTCACCCGCATCCTGTTTCCGCAGATGATGCGCTTCGCCTTGCCCGGCATCGGCAACAACTGGCAGGTGCTCGTAAAGGCGACCGCGCTGGTGTCGATCATCGGTCTCGCCGACGTCGTCAAAGCCGCGCAGGACGCCGGCAAGAGCACCTTCAACATGTTCTTCTTCATCCTCGTCGCCGCGCTGATCTATCTGGCGATCACCACCGTCTCGAACGTCGCGCTGATCTGGCTGAACCGCCGCTATTCGATCGGCGTGCGACACGCGGAGCTTTGAACGTCATGATCGACATCATCAATCAATTCTGGAAGGCGTATCTGTTCTGGGATGGGCAGCGTCTGTCGGGTCTTGCGGTCACGCTGTGGCTGCTGGTAGCGTCGATCGCGATCGGCTTCGTGTGCGCGGTGCCGCTCGCGGTCGCGCGCGTGTCGAAGAAGCGCTGGCTGTCGACGCCGGTACGTCTGTACACCTACGTGTTTCGCGGCACGCCGCTCTACGTGCAGCTGCTGTTGATCTACACCGGCGTGTACAGCCTCGCGTTCGTGCGCTCGCACAGCCTGCTCGACGCGTTCTTTCGCAGCGGCTTTCATTGCGCGATCCTCGCGTTCGCGTTGAACACCTGTGCGTACACGACCGAGATTTTCGCCGGCGCGATCCGCTCGACCTCGCACGGCGAAGTCGAGGCGGCGCGCGCCTATGGCATGAGCTGGTTCACGATGTACCGGCGCATTGTGATACCGTCCGCGCTGCGTCGCGCGTTGCCGTTGTACAGTAACGAAGTGATCCTGATGCTGCACGCAACCACGGTCGCGTTCACGGCCACGGTGCCCGACATCCTGAAGGTCGCGCGCGATGTGAACTCTGCGACCTACCAGTCGTTCAACGCGTTCGGGCTCGCGGCGTTAATTTACCTCGTGGTGTCGTTTGCGCTGGTTGCGTTGTTCCGGCGCGCCGAGCGCCGCTGGCTCGCGCATCTCGCGGTGCGCACGCATTGAGCGCGCGTTGACATTGCAGCGGACGCCGCGCGCTTGAGCACCGCGGCGTCCGCATCAGACCGATCCGTATCTTCACTGGGAGAGCATCTTGCTCCATACCACTCAAACCGAAGCTTGCAAGCTCGCCGTACAGGACATCCACAAGCGCTACGGCGACAACGAAGTGCTCAAGGGCGTGTCGCTGAACGCGAACAAAGGCGACGTGATCAGCATCATCGGCGCGAGCGGCTCGGGCAAGAGCACCTTCCTGCGTTGCATCAATTTTCTCGAGCGGCCGAACGCCGGGCAGATCGTCGTCGATGGCGAGGCGGTGAAGACGAAGACCGATCGCGCCGGCAATCTCGAAGTCGCCGATCACAAACAGTTGCAGCGCATCCGCACGAAGCTTGCGATGGTGTTCCAGCACTTCAATCTGTGGTCGCACATGAACGTGCTCGAGAACATCATCGAGGCGCCGATTCATGTACTCGGTCTGAAGCGCAAGGAAGCCGAGGACCGTGCGCGCGAATATCTGGAGAAAGTCGGTCTCGCGCCGCGTCTCGAGAAGCAGTATCCGTCGCATCTGTCGGGCGGCCAGCAGCAGCGGGTGGCGATTGCGCGGGCTCTCGCGATGCACCCGGACGTGATGCTGTTCGACGAACCGACTTCCGCGCTCGACCCCGAACTCGTCGGCGAAGTGCTGAAGGTGATGCAGAAGCTCGCCGAGGAAGGTCGCACGATGATCGTCGTCACGCACGAAATGGGCTTTGCGCGCAATGTGTCGAACCATGTGATGTTCCTGCACCAAGGCCGCACCGAGGAAGAGGGCAATCCGGCCGTGGTGCTGAGCGCGCCGCGCAGCGAGCGCCTGAAGCAGTTCCTGTCCGGCAGCCTGAAGTAACGCGCGGCCCGCTTTTCACGGACACCCGATGGCCCGCACGTCCAGCCCGGCTCGCACGACCCAGGTCGCGATCGTCGCATTGCCGCCCGTGTCGATGTCGGGCGTCGGGCCGATCGTCGACGCGCTCAATCTCGCCAATGAAATCGACGGCCGCGCGCTGTATCGCGTGCAGGTCTGTTCGTGGGACGGCCGCGCGGTGCCGCTGTCGGGCGGCGCGCAATGGCCGGCCGACGCCGCGTTCGGCGACGCGATCGCGTGCGACTGGCTGATCATCGTCAGCGAGCGGTTCCAGCAGTTCGCCGACTATCGGTTGTTTCTCGCGAGCCTCGCGCGCGTCGGCCAACGCACGCCGCTTGTCACCGGCATCCACCACGGCGTGTGGTGGCTCGCGATGGCGGGGCAGTTGTCCGGCTATCGCGTCAGCGTGAACTGGGAAACCTATCAGCAGTTCTCCGAACAGTTCGAACGCTCGATCGTCACGCAGCAGATCTTCGAAATCGACCGCGATCGCGCGACCTGCGCGGGCGGTCAGGCGACCGTCGACTTCATGCTCGCGATGATCGGCCGCGCGCACGGGCCCGAACTCGCGGAGCGCATCGCCGATACGCTCGGCGTCGGTGTGCTGCGCGCCGGCGAGGAGCGTCAGCGCATCCCGTTCGTGACTGCGCCGGGCGAGCGTCATCCGCGCCTGAACGACGCGCTGCTGCTGATGGAAGCCAATATCGAGGACCCGCTGACCACCGATGAAATCGCCGGCCTCGTCGGCGTCTCGCGGCGGCAGCTCGAACGCCTGTTTCGCCAGTATCTCGGCTCGATGCCCTCCAAATACTATCTGGGGCTGCGGCTGTCGAAGGCGCGCACGCAGTTGCAGCGCACCAGCAAATCGGTCGTGCAGATCAGCCTCGCGTGCGGGTTTTCGTCGGCGGCGCATTTTTCGAATGCGTATCGGGAGCACTTCGGCGTCACGCCGCGCGAGGATCGCCGCAACTGGATCGAGCGGCAGACCGGTGCGCACGGCGGCGCGAGCGAGCCCCGGCCGGCCGCGCTGATCGAGCGGCCCGAGCTCGATTGATGCACAGCGGCGCGCGCAGTCGGGCATAGCTCGTGCGCAAGCTGGAAGCCGTCTGAAAGCGGAGCAGGGGCATGTCCGGCGCGGGCGGCGCGGCCGCACCGCCGAAGTCCGACACGAGCGACACGAACCCGACACGAACCGCTCACACAGTAAGAACGAAACACCTGCACGAACAGTACCCGCGGTACCCGCCGTGGCGCGACGACGCGCGGAACCTCATAGAAAGCGTCGCGTATGCGCAAGACGCGCCGCGCACGGTTTCCTACACTAGCTGTATTACCTGTCACCCGTAAAAGGATTAGCCATGAACGACCTGACTGTGACACGCCAGACCTTCGACGAAGTCATGGTGCCGGTGTTTGCCCCCGCCGCCTTCGTACCGGATCGCGGTCTCGGCTCGCGCGTGTGGGACACGCAAGGCCGCGACTATATCGACTTCGCCGGCGGCATCGCCGTCACCGCGCTCGGTCATGCGCATCCGGAGCTGCTGAAGGTACTGCATGAGCAGGGCAGCAAGCTGTGGCACATCGGCAATGGCTACACGAACGAGCCGGTGCTGCGTCTCGCGAAGCGCCTCGAAAGCCTCACGTTCGCCGATCGCGCGTTCTTCGCGAACTCGGGGGCCGAAGCGAACGAGGCCGCGCTGAAGCTCGCGCGCCGCGTCGCGTTCGACCGTCACGGCGCGCAGAAAGACGAAATCATTTCGTTTACACAGTCGTTCCACGGCCGCACGCTGTTCACCGTCAGCGTCGGCGGCCAACCGAAGTATTCGGAAGGCTTCGGCCCGGTGCCCGCCGGCATCAAGCATCTGCCGTACAACGACATCGCAGCGGCGAAGAAGGCGATCGGCGCGCAGACCTGCGCGGTGATCGTCGAGCCGATCCAGGGCGAGGGCGGCGTGATCCCGGCCGATCCGGCGTTCCTCAAAGCACTGCGCGAAGCGTGCGATCAGCACAACGCCGTGCTGATTTTCGACGAAGTGCAAACCGGCGTGGGCCGCAGCGGCTACTTCTACGCGTACCAGGACACCGGTGTGACGCCCGACATCCTGACCACCGCGAAGGCGCTCGGCAACGGCTTCCCGATCGGCGCGATGCTGACCACCAGAGAGCTCGCCGCGCACTTCAAGGTCGGCGTGCACGGCACGACCTACGGCGGCAATCCGCTCGGCTCGGCGATCGCGGAAAAAGTGGTCGAGCTCGTCAGCGACCCGAAGCTGCTCGAAGGCGTGCGCTCGCGCAGCGAAGTGCTGAAAGGCCATCTCGCGAAGTTGAACCAGCGGTTAGGGCTTTTCAGCGAAGTGCGCGGCAAGGGTCTGCTGATCGGCGCCGAACTGAACGACGCGTATCGGGGCCGCGCGAAGGACTTCGTCACCGCGGCCGGCCAGCACGGCGTGATCATGCTGATGGCGGGCCCGGACGTGCTGCGCTTCGTGCCGTCGCTGATCATGCCGCTCGACGACATGGCCGAAGGCTTCGCGCGGCTCGACAAGGCGTTCGGCGAACTCGTCGGCGCGAATGCGCAGGCGGCGTCGCGTTGATGTTCAGACCGTGCAATCCTCCACGCCTGCCCACGCCGATGCGGCGATTCATGCGTCACATTCAACAGGAACGATGATGTATTTCGTACGTCCCGCCCGCCTTGCCGATCTCGATGCGCTCGAGCATATGGCGCGCACCGCGCAACCGGTGCTGCATTCCCTGCCGCACGACCGGCGCGCGCTCGAAGCGCGCGTCGCGTTGTCCGAAGACTCATTTCGCGCGGAAGTCGATTTTCCGGGCGAAGAGTTCTATCTGTTCGTGCTCGAAGATTCGGACACCGGCAAGCTGATGGGAACCGCGAGCATCGTCGCGGCCGCCGGTTACGCGGACCCGTTCTACGTGTTTCGCAACGACGCGCTGATTCATGCGTCACGTGAGTTGCACGTGAATCGCAAGATTCACGCACTGACGATGTCGCACGAGCTGACCGGCAAGAGCCGGCTCGCGGGCTACTACATCGACCCGTCGCTGCGCGGCGACGCAGCCGCGCAACTGATGTCGCGCGCGCGGATGATGTATATCGCCGCGAATCGCAAGCGCTTCACGCCCGAAGTGTTCTCGCTGCTGCTCGGCGTCACCGACGAAAACGGCATGTCGCCGTTCTGGGAAGCGGTGGGCCGCAAGTTCTTCGGCCGCAATTTCGCGGACATCGAAGTCGAATCGGGCGGCCGCAGCCGCACCTTCATCGCCGAAGTGATGCCGACCTATCCGGTGTATGTGCCGCTGCTGCCCGAAGCGGCGCAGCGCGTGCTCGGCGAGCCGGATGCGAACGCGCTGCTCGCGTACGAGATTCATCTCGAGGAAGGCTTCGAGACCGATCGCTACGTCGATATCTTCGACGCGGGTCCGGTGCTGACCGCGCAGATGGATCGCAGCGTCAGCGTGAAGCACAACGAAACGCGCGTCGTGCGCGAGGCACCGGCGCCGCACGGTGCAACCTACCTGATCGCGCACAACGGCGCCGACGGCGAGTTCCGTTGCGTGCTCGGCGAGCTCGCGCCCGGCAAGGAGTCGGGCGCCGTGTTGTCGCAGGCGGCGCTCGCCGCGCTCGGGGTGCGCGAAGGCGATACGGTGCGGTGCGTGCCGCTGCATCAGCCGCAGGATGAACAATCTGGAGACGCGCAATGATCGTCGTTCGCGTAGTGCAACGAGGCGATGTGGATGCGCTGATGCGGCTCGCGCAGGAAACCGGGCCGGGCCTGACCACGTTCAAGCCGGATCGCGATGCGCTCGCAGCGCGTGTCGAACGCGCGCGCCGCACGATGGAAGATCGGGCCGAGCCGCACGAGGCCGGCTATTTCTTCGTGATGGAAGACACCACGACCGGCGACGTGGCCGGTGTCTGCGGGATCGAAGCAGAGGTGGGGCTGCAGCAGCCGTTCTACAACTATCGCGTGAGCACGGTCGTGCACGCGAGCCAGGATCTCGGCATCTGGACCCGCATGCACGCGCTGAACATCTCGCACGACCTCACCGGTTATGCGGAAGTGTGCTCGCTGTTCCTGAGCCCGCGTTATCGCACGAGCGGCGTCGGCGGCTTGCTGTCGCGTTCGCGCTTCATGTTTCTCGCGCAGTTCCGCGAGCGCTTTCCGCAGCGTTTATGCGCGGAGCTGCGCGGCCATTTCGACGAGCAGGGCACCTCGCCGTTCTGGCGCGCGGTCGGCTCGCACTTTTATCAGATCGATTTCAACGCCGCCGACTATCTGAGCTCGCACGGCCGCAAGGCGTTTCTCGCCGAGCTGATGCCGCGCTATCCGGTGTACGTCGAGCTGTTGCCGGAAGAAGCACAGCGCTGCGTCGGCCTCACGCATAGCGACACGATCCCCGCGCGCCGCATGCTCGAAGCCGAAGGGCTGCGCTACGAGAACCACGTCGATATTTTCGATGCGGGTCCGGTGCTCGAATGCCATATCGCCGATTTGCGCACCGTGCGCGAGAGCGTGCTGGTCGCGGCCGAGATCGGCGACGCAGCGGAGCCGGCCGCGCAGGACGGACTGAAGTCGATGGTATCGAATACGTCGCTCGGCGATTTTCGCGTCGGGGTCGTGGCGGGCGTGGCGCGCAACGGCGTGTTCCGCCTCAGCGCGGCCGAAGCCGACGCGCTTCGGGTAAAGGCAGGCGATCCGCTGCGGGTGCTGCCGGTGAAACACAAACAAGGATGATCATGAGCGAGCTTTTCATCGCCGGTGAGTGGGTCGCCGGCACAGGACCCGTGTTCGCGTCGCACAATCCCGGCACGGGCGCGGTGGTGTGGCAAGGCAATAGCGCATCGGCGGACGACGTCGATCGCGCGGTACGCAGCGCGCGCCGCGCATTCGCCGCATGGTCGGCACTGACGCTCGACGAGCGCTGCGCGGTGGTGCGCCGCTTCGCCGCGCTCGTGACCGAGCGCAAGGAAGCGCTCGCCGAAGCGATCGGCCGCGAGACCGGCAAACCGCTGTGGGAAGCGCGCACCGAAGCGGCGTCGATGGCCGCGAAGATCGAGATCTCGATCCAGTCGTACAACGAGCGCACCGGCGAAAAGCGCTCGGCGATGGCCGATGGCACCGCGGTGCTGCGGCATCGTCCGCATGGCGTGGTCGCGGTGTTCGGCCCGTACAACTTTCCGGGCCATCTGCCGAACGGGCATATCGTGCCCGCGCTGATCGCCGGTAACGCGGTCGTGTTCAAGCCGTCCGAACTGGCGCCCGGCGTCGCGGCGCTCACCGTGCAGATCTGGTGCGATGCGGGGCTGCCCGCCGGCGTGCTGAATCTGGTGCAGGGCGAGAAGGACACCGGCGTCGCGCTCGCGAATCACCGTCAGATCGACGGACTGTTCTTTACCGGTAGTTCGGATACGGGAACATTGCTGCACAAACAGTTCGGCGGCCGGCCGGAGATCGTGCTCGCGCTCGAAATGGGCGGCAACAACCCGCTCGTGATCGGCCCGGTCGCGGACCTCGACGCCGCCGTGCATCACACGATCCAATCGGCGTTTCTGTCGGCGGGGCAGCGTTGCACGTGCGCGCGCCGCATCTTCGTGCCCGACGATGCGTTCGGCGAGCGTTTTCTCGCGCGCCTGACGGAAGTGACCGCGCGCATCGGCGTCGGCGAATACAACGCCGAGCCGCAGCCGTTCATGGGCGCGGTGGTGTCGGCGCGCGCGGCCTCGCGTTTGATCAGCGCGCAGGAACGTCTGCTCGCGAGCGGCGCGAAGGCGCTGTTGAAGATGGAGCAGCGCGATCCGCAACTCGGCTTCGTCACGCCCGCGATTCTCGACGTGACCGGCGTGAAGGACCTGCCCGACGAGGAGCACTTCGGCCCGCTCGCGCAGATCATCCGCTACCGCAACTTCGACGATGCGCTCGAACAGGCGAACGACACGGAGTTCGGTCTGTCCGCGGGCCTGCTCGCCGACGACGAAGCGCTGTGGACGCATTTCCAGCGCACGATTCGCGCGGGCATCGTCAACTGGAACCGGCCGACCAATGGCGCTTCGTCGGGCGCGCCGTTCGGCGGGCCGGGCCGCTCGGGCAATCATCGGCCGAGCGCGTACTATGCGGCCGATTACTGCGCGTACCCGATGGCCTCTGTCGAAAGCGCGCAACTGAACATGCCCGCGAGCGTCTCGCCGGGCCTTCAATTCTAAGGATCGACGATGCTGCAAGCCACTGAAGCCAATTTCGACGGCCTGGTCGGCCCGACTCACAACTACGCGGGCTTGTCGTTCGGCAACGTCGCGTCGCAGAGCAACGAGAAGTCGGTCGCGAATCCGAAGGCCGCGGCGCGCCAGGGTCTGCGCAAGATGAAGCAGCTCGCGGACCTCGGCTTTCATCAGGGCGTGCTGCCGCCGCAAGAGCGTCCGTCGATGCGGCTGTTGCGCGAGCTCGGTTTTTCCGGCGACGACGCTTCGGTGATCGCGCGCGTCGCGAAGAACGCGCCCGAGCTGCTCGCGGCGGCGAGTTCGGCCTCGGCGATGTGGACCGCGAACGCCGCGACGGTGAGCCCGTCCGCGGATACGCACGACGGCCGCGTGCATTTCACGCCGGCCAATCTGTGCAGCAAGCTGCATCGCGCGATCGAGCATGAATCGACGCGCCGCACGTTGCGGGCGATGTTCAGCGACACCGACCGCTTCGTCGTGCACGAGGCGCTGCCCGGCACGCCCGCGCTCGGCGACGAAGGCGCGGCGAATCACACGCGCTTTTGCGAGCAGTACAAGGCGCGCGGCGTCGAATTCTTCGTGTACGGCCGCAGCGAGTATCGTCGTGGGCCGGAGCCGAAGCGCTATCCGGCGCGCCAGACGTTCGAGGCGAGCCGCGCGGTTGCGCATCGTCATGGCTTGCAGGAAGCGGCGACCGTGTATGCACAGCAGAACCCCGAAGTGATCGACGCGGGCGTGTTTCATAACGACGTGATCGCGGTCGGCAATCGCAACACACTGTTCTGCCATCAGCTCGCGTTCGTCGATCAGCAAGCGGTGTACGACGAGCTGCGCTCGAAGCTCGCGAACCTTCACGCGGGCTTCAACGTGATCGAAGTGCCCGACGCGCAGGTCAGCGTCGCCGATGCGGTGACGTCGTATCTGTTCAACAGCCAGCTGCTGACTCGGCCCGATGGCAAGCAGGTGCTGGTCGTGCCGCAGGAGTGCCGCGAAAATCCGCGCGTCGCCGCGTATCTGGATGAGCTGACTTCGCACAGCGGTCCGATCGACGAAGTGCTCGTGTTCGATCTTCGCGAGAGCATGAAGAACGGGGGCGGTCCGGCCTGTCTGCGTCTGCGCGTCGTACTCGACGACACCGAGCGCGCGGCGGTTGCGCCGGGCGTATGGATCGACGACACGCTGTTCGGCCGTCTCGATGCGTGGATCGAAAAGCACTATCGCGATCGTCTCGCACCGGCCGATCTCAGCGATCCGCAACTGCTGGTCGAATCGCGCACCGCGCTCGATGAGCTGACGCAAATCCTCGCTCTGGGCTCGCTGTATGACTTCCAGCGCTGATTACGCGATGTCGGCCCCGAGCGCGATGCTCGACGATTTTCTCGCGTGGACGCTCGCGGGTTCGCGGCCTGCCGCGCATCGAGCGCAAGGCACGTGCGGGAACGGTGTGCGCTGGACGTGGCAGGGCGACGGCGTGCTCGTCATCGAGCCCGCACAGCGGCATGCAGGCGTGCGCAGCGTGCTCGTCTCGGCCGGCGTGCATGGCGACGAGACCGCGCCGATCGAACTGCTGTCGCGCATCGTCGCCGATATCGCACAGGGCCGCGCGGCGCTCGCGTGCCGGCTGCTCGTGATTCTCGGCAACATCGATGCGATGCGCGACGGCGGCCGCTATCGCGACGACGATCTGAACCGGCTCTTCAGCGGCCGTCATCTGCAACTGCCGCACAGTCATGAAGCGCCGCGCGCGGCCGCGCTCGAACAGGCCGCAACGCGCTTTTTCGCGGACGCGTCCGACGCGCCCGGCGCGCGCTGGCATATCGACATGCATACGGCGATCCGCGCGTCGGTATTCGAGCGCTTCGCGCTGTTGCCGCATACCGGCAAGCCCTTTTCGCGGGCGATGTTCGAATGGCTCGGCGACGCGCGCATCAGCGCGGTGCTGCTGCACACGACGAAGGGCAACACCTATTCGCACTTCACCGCGCAAGCGTGCGGCGCCGATGCGTGCACGCTCGAACTCGGCAAGGTGCGGCCGTTCGGCCACAACGACCTGACGCGCTTCGAGGGCGCGGATCTCGCGGTGCGCGCGCTGCTGGCCGGCACCCGAATGAACGCACACGGCGACGCGCAAGCCACGCTGCCGCGCGTGTTCACCGTCGTCGATCAGCTGACCAAGCAAAGCGACGCATTCGAGCTGCTGCTCGCGCCCGACGTGCCGAACTTCACGCCGCTCGCCAAGGGCACCCCGCTCGCGCGCGACGGTGACTATCAATACACGGTGCAGCGCGACGAAGAGCGCATCGTGTTTCCCAACCCGGCGGTCAAGCCCGGCCTGCGCGCCGGTCTGCTGGTCGTCGATACCACCGCCGAGACGCTGCCCAAGCTTGTCTAGACAGGTTCCGTGTACAATCGCGGGCTTCGCGGCTGACGCACCTACCGGTTACGCCGGCCGCGCGAGTCCGAAGCGCGGCAGGCGTCATCCGCCTGTGCGCGCGAAGTCGGCTCCGTTTCAGTCAACACCGTAAAGGAACACCCGTAATGAAGAAGAATTGGCCCAACCTGGCCGCGCTCGCGCTGTTCGCGACGGCGGCGTTGACCGCAGGCACCGCGTCGGCTGCTGAGATCAAGGAAGTGCGCTTCGGCGTCGAAGCGTCGTACGCGCCGTTCGAATCGAAGTCGCCCGCGGGCGAGCTGCAAGGCTTCGACATCGACGTCGGCAATGCCGTGTGCGCGAAGCTGAAGGCCAGATGCGTGTGGGTCGAGAATTCGTTCGACGGTCTGATTCCGGCGCTCGAAGCGCGCAAGTTCAGCGCGATCAACTCGGACATGACGATCACCGACCAGCGTCGCCAGGCGATCGACTTCACCGATCCGATCTACACGATCCCGAATCAGATGATCGCGAAGAAGGGCAGCGCTCTGCAGCCGACGCCCGCATCGCTGAAGGGCAAGCACGTCGGCGTGCTGCAGGGCACGATCCAGGAGACCTATGCGAAGGCGCGCTGGGCGCCGGCCGGTGTCGACGTCGTGCCGTATCAGACTCAGGACCAGATCTACGCGGACCTCGCGTCGGGCCGTCTCGACGCGTCGTTCCAGGACGCCGAAGCGGCATCGAAGGGCTTTCTGAAGAAGCCGCAAGGCGCGGGCTTCGAGTTCGCCGGTCCGGCCGTGAGCGACGACAAGCTGCTTGGCGCGGGTGTCGGCTACGGCGTGCGCAAGAACGACAAGGCGCTCAAGGATGCGCTGAACGGCGCGTTGAAGGAGCTGAAGGCCGATGGCACGATCGACCATCTCGCCGCCAAATACTTCGACGTGAAAGTCGTGCTGAAGTAACGCTGCATCTAATTGTGCAAAACGGCCGCTGATGCGGCCGTTTTGCTTTTTGCACGCGTGTCGCAAACGTTCAACAAATATTTCGAGATATTGCCCTGTAAGCCTGTTCGTGCCCAATGACGCTGCGATAAAATTGCGACGCACGCTGCCGCGCGTCGACGAGCTTCCAACGTCACGGAAACGCGCCTATGTGCAGCGAAAAACAGAACATAGCGGCCAGGCGCCAGCGGCGCCGAGCGGGGGACCGGAATGACCACCATCGCAATCGAGACTCTGAGCCACAGCGGCACGACCGACGACGCGTCGCTCATCGCCAGCTACGCGCGGCAGCCCATTCTGAATCGGGACGGCATGCTGTGCGGGTACGAGATCAAGGTGCGAGCGCCCGAGCTGCCGCTCGCCGACGCAGACCTCAGCGCCCCGCGAACCAATACCGATCCTCATGCCGACGCGGACGCGTTGCCGGGCCGCGAGCCTACGCCGGTGCAACGCGTCGCGCGCGCGATCGTGCGCGGGCTCGTGCAAAGCGACGTGCGCGGCGCGCTGACCGGCCATCCGGCCTACGTCGACGTGAGCCGCGAGCTGCTGCTCGACGACGCGATCCTGAGACTGCCCGCCGAGCGCTTCATGCTCGAGCTGCCTTCATCGCTCGAAGTCGATGACGAGCTGATCGCGCGTATCGTGTATCTGCATGGCCGTCGCTACCGCTTCGCGCTCGACGATGTCACGCAGCCCGACGAGACTTTCGCGAAGCTGCTGCCGTACGCCGAAGTCGTCAAGATCGACGTCCCGCGCACGCCGCGCGCGCTGCTGTCGAAGCTCGCGAGCGTGCTGAAGTCGGCGGGCAAGCTGCTGCTCGCATCGGGTCTCGATGCGCAGGCCGACTTCGAAACGGTGCATGAACTCGGCTTCGACCGCTTCCAGGGCTATTACTTCGCGCGGGCGCAAAGCGCGTCGACGCGCAGCGTCAGCGCGCCGCGCCACGCGCTGCTCAATCTGCTGCAACTGCTCGCGGGCGACCCGACGGTCGCGCAGCTCGAGGCCGAGCTGAAGCTCAATCCGGTGCTCGTCATGCATCTGATGAAGCTCGCGAATTCGAGCGGCCTCGCGGTCGGTCACAAGGTGACGACGCTGCGCGACGCGATCAACGCGACGGGCACCGATCGCATCGCGCGCTGGACGCAGCTGCTGCTCTATGCCGACGGCCGCAAGGTCGCGCTCGAAGACGATCCGCTGCTGCAACTCGCGGCCACGCGCGCGCGCTTCATGGAGCTCGCGATCGAGCGCATGCCCGAGGCGGGCCGCGACGAAGCCGACGCGGCCTTCCTGACCGGCGTGTTTTCGTTCGTCGATGCGGTGTTCGGCGGCTCGCTCGAGAAAACGCTGAATATCCTCACGCTGTCGCGGCCGATCCAGGCCGCGATCCTGCATCGCGAGGGCAGGCTGGGTCTGTTGCTGAGCGCGGTCGAGGCGCTCGAAGGCGGCGCATGGGAGCGCGTCGCCGCGCTGTCCGAACGTCTTGCGCCGTTGACGCTGGAAGAGGTCGCGCAGATGGGTCTCGCGGCCGGCGCGTGGGCCGGTGTTGCGGATCGCAGCGCGGAAGGGCTGGAGCGGATCGAGGATTGAGTGGGGTGAAAGCCCCACGGATGCCCGCATAAAATCGTTTTCGGGCAAACACGGAAAGAATCAAAGTGAAGCGGAGTGATCAGCGATCACGCCAGGTCTTCACATCGTCTCCATTTCCCGCATCTGCCCCCGGCCGAAAAAACGTCCTAACTCCTTTGCCAGTTCGTTGAGCACGCCCATCTCCTTCTGTGAGATGCGGCGCGCCTCCTGCGTATGCGACCAGTCGCCGTAGAGCAGCGCGACGGTCTGATCGGTTTCGTCGATGATCGGCAGCAGCACGAACGCGCGCGCGTCGTCGAACGAACGCCGGAACCACTCGGGCAGCCGCGCGACCATCTTCGGATCGCGCGCATTCTCGATGAAAATGCCCACCGAGTTCGCGATCGCGAGATGAAACACGTCGGGCTCGAACGCGGTATTGAACGCGAGCTTCGGCAGCGCCACGTCGATCTTCGGCCCGAAGCCGAGACGCGCCCTGAACGTGCCGTTGCTATGTTTGACGTAGACCACGGTGCGCGCGAAGCCGAGCGCCGCGAGCACAGTCTCGGCGGCCATCGCGAGCGCCGGCGCGAGCGGGCTGCCCTCGGGCAGGCCGCGCAAGTCCTTCACGCCGACCTCGATGCGCGCCTCGGGCGTGAGCGCCTCGCGCGCGATCGCATCGGCATTGGCGCGCAGCTCGACGATTTCGCGCATCACGCTGTCGCCGCCATCCTCGCGCGCGAGCGCGACGCTCATCTGCAGCAGCACCTCGGGGTCGGTGTTCAGCGCGCTGCCGTACTCGTGCGCAAGCTCGCCGATGCGTGCCTCGCGCTCGCCCTCGGGCATGTTCTGCTGCGTGAGCACGTCGGCGACCGCGGTCGAGTAGTTGGTGATTGCGCGCAGCCACTGCACCTGGCGCGGTTGCGTCACGTCCTCCGGATCGAACTCGCCCATGCCGGAGCGGATCGTGTCGGGCAGGCGCCAGCGAACCGCCGCTTCGGCGCCGATTTCATCGAAGGTGACGCCGAGCACGAGCACGCACGCATCGGCTTCGAGTGCGCCGCCGTCGATATGGCGGCGAATCTGGTCCCACTCGGCGTCGAGATAGAACACGACCAGCAGCTTGCCGATTTGCCGCATCAGCGTGCAGACCACCGCTTCCTCGCCGGCGCGCAGGTCGCCGCGCTCGGTCAGCTTGCGCGCGACGCAGCCCGACAGCAGCGTGCGGTTCAACTCGAGTTTCGCGTCGATGCGGCGCGGCACGCTTTGATGAAAGTGATCGACGATCTTCAGACCGACCACGAGGTGGCCGACCGCATCCATGCCGAGCACCATCAGCGCGCGCGACACGGTCGTGATATTGCCGCCGAACGCCATGTACATCGCCGAGTTCGCGAGCCGCAGCACCTTCTGCGTGAGCGCGAAGTCCGACAGCACCACTTGCACGAGGCCGGTGAAGTCGAGGTCGTCGTTGGTCACTGCCGCCATGGTGGTGCGCAGCGATTGCGACAGCATAGGGAAATCGCCGCGCTCGCTCATTCGCGTCCAGAGCCGGTCGAGCACTGCCGCCTTTACCATGTGTGTCCCGCAAAAGCCATACGTGTTCCAGTGAATGCCGTGCCGGTCGTGAGCCGGCTTGTTCCGCTGCCTGGGCGTCGTGTCTGCATCGCCCGTTACGCGCCGTGCAGCTGAAGCTCGCGCGTTTCGAAGCGCTGCGCGAGCTCTTCGGACGGCAGCGCCTTGCAGACGAGCCAGCCCTGAATGTGATCGCAGCCCATCTCGGTGAGCAGGGTGCGCTGCGCTTCCGTTTCGACGCCCTCGGCAACCAGTTCGAGGTCGAGCGTCTGCGCAAGGCCGACGACAGCGCTAACGATTGCCTGATCGTTTCGCGAGGTTAGCAGATTCTCGACGAAACTCCGGTCGATCTTCAGCTTCGCGAGCGGAAAGCGCTGCAGGTACGCGAGGCTCGAATAGCCGGTACCGAAGTCGTCGACGGCGAAGCGGATGCCCATCGCGGTCAGGTCTTCGAGCAAGCCCTTCGCGTGCGCCGGGTCGTGCATCAGCAGACTTTCGGTGATCTCGAACACGAGCCGGCGCGGATCGATGCCGGTCAGCTCGATCGCCTCGCGCACCGAGTCCTTGAAGCGCGGATCGCGAAACTGCTGCGGCGACACGTTGACGGCCACGTACTGCAGCGGGATGCCCTTCGCGTCCCACTGGATCAGCTGCATGCACGCGACCTTCATCACCCAGTTGCCGAGGAAGTTGATGAGCCCGATCGACTCCGCGAGCGGAATGAACATCGACGGCGGCACGAGGCCGTGCACCGGATGCGTCCAGCGGATCAACGCCTCGACACCGACCACGCCCCGCGTGCGGCTGCTCGTGATCGGCTGGAAGTGTAGCGAAAACTCGCCGTTGCGTACGCCGTCGTAGAGGTCGGCCTCGAGCTTCAGACGCTCGGCGTCGGCCGGGTTGTCGTCCGGCACGTAGAACGCGAGCGTGTTGCCGCCCGCGGCCTTCGCCTGCAGCAGCGCGTGGTCGGCCCAGCGCAGCAGGTGCGTGTCGTGGCCGCCGGTGTCGTTGGCGTGGCGCACGTCCGGGTACAGGGCGATGCCGATGCTGGCCGACAGGTGGACCTGCTGACCGTTGAACACATACGGCTGCTGGATCGCGGTCAACAGGCGCCGCGCCAGCGCTTCGGCGGCGGCGGCCGCGTCGGTGCGGCTCGCGGCCGGCTTCACGAGGATCGCGAACTCGTCGCTGGCGATCCGCGCGATCGTTTCGTTCGGGCTCGTCATGTTCAACAGGCGCCGTGACGTATCGCGCAGCATCTCGTCGCCGGCGTCGTAGCCGAGCGCGCGGTTCACCCGCTGATAGTCGTCGAGATCGAGCAGCAGCAGCGCGACCGGCGTG
The DNA here is from genome assembly GCF_038900515.1 of Burkholderia sp. JPY481. Taxonomy (NCBI): domain Bacteria; kingdom Pseudomonadati; phylum Pseudomonadota; class Betaproteobacteria; order Burkholderiales; family Burkholderiaceae; genus Burkholderia; species Burkholderia sp. JPY481. The sequence goes on along the minus strand of NZ_JAYMRT010000005.1, from coordinate 302,505 downwards.
CCGTGCGCGTCGGCCTTCTGTTGTGCGTCGAGCAGCGCATGCACCAGACCCGACTGGTTCGGCAGACTGGTCAGCCGGTCCAGATGCAGCGCCTGGGTCAGCCGCTCTTCGGTCGCGCGCCACGACGACACGTCGAAGCCGGCGATCGCGTAGCCGTCGACGCCGTCATGGTTGCTGCGCACGACCCGCAACTCGACCGTGATCGGATAGGTCAGCGACTTGACGAGCCCGAGCGTCGCTTTCTCGACGCTGCCCGAGGCTGCCGCCTGCTTGAGCAGCGCATCGAGGCGCGGCACGTCGGCGGGGGCGACCAGATCGGGCAGCGTCGCGGTTTTCAGGTATTCGCGGTGATAGCCGATGAAGCGCAGGCTCGCGTCGGACACGTAGATGAAGCGCAACGCATCGTCGACGTGCGCAAGCAGGTCGACCGCGCCGACCACCTGTTCCAGTGGGGGCGGGCGGTTCGCGCTGCTCGGCCGGTCGTCGTCCTCGCGCCGGCCGAACGCCCGCAGCCGGTCGATGACCGTGCGCAAGGAGCCCCGGCGGGGCGCGGTGATCGTGTTCGCTTCCATGTTCGTCGCTGGCAACCTGGGTTCGTCCGCGGGCTGGGCTGCTTGTCCGCCGGTCCGGGCGGCCGGGAAATAGCAGGCCGCCCCATCAGAACGAGATAACGACGCAAGCGGGGAAATCTTTAGCTGCGCGCGGAGAAAAGATCCGGTAATGAGGCGCCCGGTGCCGTCGCTGGGACGATTCAGTTAAAGTGACGCCGCTTCGCGGCCGTTAATACGGCGAATCTCCCTTAATTTGGCGACGCTGATGGCGTCGCGCTGCGTAGACTTTCCGAACCTTGCACCGATGATCCATCTTCGAACGCTCCGTCATCAGGTCCGCCAGCGCCCCACGGCCCGTCCCGCGGGACGTCGAGGTGCGTGATGTCTCCGCCGGCGCGTCGGCCGGCTATCCTGAGCGCGGGCACCCGGACGCGGTCCCGCAGTATGTCTACGTCGGCCGCCAGCCGATTCTGGATCGCGATGGGGCGCTTCACGCGTACGAGCTGCTGTTCCGCGCCGGCACCTACAACTACGCCGAAATCAGCGACGACGCGCAGGCCACCGCGCAGGTGGTTGCGCGCACGATCGGCGGAATCGGCGTGCCGGCCGTGCTCGGCCAGCATCGCGGCTTCGTCAATATCGACCGCGCGCTGCTCTTTAGCGACATCGTCCATCTGATGCCGCCCGAGCGCTTCGTGCTCGAAATCCTCGAAACCGTGCGTTACGACGCCTCGCTCGCGCGTCGGCTCGACGAGCTGCACTGCGCCGGTTTCCAGGTCGCGCTCGACGACGTGCACGACCTGACCGACGAGCTGAAGGCGATGCTGCCGTACGCCGACATCGTCAAGATCGACTTCCTGCAAACGCCGCGCCGCAAGGTCGCCGAGCTCGCGTCGGCCTTGCGCGGCTACGGCAAGACGCTGCTCGCCGAGAAGGTCGAAACGCGCGAGGACTTCGCGCTCGCGCACGAGCTCGGCTTTGATCTGTTTCAGGGCTACTTCTTCGCGCGGCCGCAGGTGCTGGCCGCGCCGCGCAACCGCTCGCTGCGCCCGGGGCTGCTGCGGCTGCTCGCGCTGCTCTCGCGCGACGCCGGCATCGTCGAGCTCGAGGCGGAGCTGAAGGTCAATCCGGGCGTGGTCGTGCAACTGCTGCGGCTCGTCAATTCGAGCGCGTTCGGCCTCGGGCGCAACATCGCGTCGCTGCGCGAGGCGATCATCGCGACTGGCACCCGGCAGATCGCGCGCTGGGCGCAACTGCTGCTGTACGCGGATACCGGCGACCTGCCGTGGCGCGCCGATCCGCTCGTGCAACTGGCCGCGACGCGCTCGCGCTTCATGGAGCTCGCCGCGAACTGGCTGCGTCCGGCCGACGGCGAATTCGCCGATGCCGCGTTCATGACCGGGATTTTTTCGCTGGTGCACATCGTGCTCGACAGCACCCCGGACGCGGTGCTCGAAAAGCTCGGCCTCGCGCCGCAGATCCGCGAGGCGATCGTCGCGCGCAAGGGCGAGCTGGGCGCGCTGCTGCTGATCGCCGAGGTCGCGGGCGAGGGCGGCGACGCCGCGCCGGTCGCGACGGCGGCGGGCTTCCACGCGCTGACGCCCGACGTGCTATCGCAGCTGAACCTGTCGGCGGCGGCGTGGTTCGGCGCGCACGTGGCGGAGCCGGACGCGTGATGCGCCGGGCCCGCGCGCCGCATTCTTTCGATTGGCTTGTGGTCCTGGCGGCGACCGACGCCGCGTGCGCATTCGTGGTCCAATAGGCCGTTCAGCGGCGGCCTGTGACGCCGGCCGAAGCTGTGTTCGATGGACGGGATCAACTGCGTGCGCTCACGCATGGAGGAGCAGATGAAGACAAAACACATACCGGCGGTATTGGCCGCCGTCATGGTGTTCGGATTCGCAATGCATTCGCCGCTCGCCTCGGCAACCCTGAAACCCGGCGATACGGCACCGCCGTTCACTGCCGAGGCCTCGCTCGGCGGCAAGACCTACACGTATTCGCTCGCCGATCAGCTGAAGAAGGGGCCGGTCGTGCTGTACTTCTATCCGGCCGCGTTCACGAAGGGCTGCACGATCGAGGCGCACGAGTTCGCCGATGCGGTCGACGAGTACAAAAAGTACGGCGCGACTGTGATCGGCGTATCGCACGACAACATCGATACGCTGACGAAGTTCTCGATCAGCGAATGCCGCAGCAAATTCCCGGTCGCGGCCGACGCCGACGCAAAGGTGATCGACGCATACGACGCGGCCATGCCGATGAAGGCCGGCATGGCGAATCGCGTGTCGTACGTGATCTCGCCCGACGGCAAGATCATCTACGAATACACGAGCCTGCAGCCCGACAAGCATGTCGAGAACACGCTGAACGCGCTCAAGGAATGGGCGGCCGCGCACAAGGGTCAGTGAAGGGGCCGCGCCGGCATCGCGCATTGCTCGTGTCAGGCCCGTGCCAGGCAAAACCATTTACCGGATGAGCTTGCGATGCCGATTCTCGTTGCGTTGATCGCGCTGGTTGCGCTGGGGTACGGCGCGGTACGCGCCTTCGCTGCGTTGCAGGCCAGTTTCGGGCTAGCGGTGGCGGAAGGCGTGGCGGTCCTGGTTGCGTTGCTGATTGCCGGTGCGCTCGCTTACTGGCGGCAGCGGCGCCGCGAAGTCGCGCCGAACGTGCGCGACGGCGACTGGACGCACGAGCTGAAGGGCAGTTGGGGGTCGGTGCGGCTCGCGGCGGCCAAGCGGCTCTGCGAGATTCGCGTCGGCGACGAGCAGGGCGCGTATATCTTCGCGGATCTGCTCGGCGCCGAAGCACAGGGCCGCGACGCGCAGGCGCGGCTCGCCGTGAAGGTCAAGGACGCACGGCGCGGCGAGTGGCTCGTGCCGATGTCGAACGAGCGGGCGGCGCGCCGATGGCAGCGGATCTTTTCGCTGGCCATCGAGCAGAAGCTGTGAGCGCCGCCTTCACGACATCATGACGAGGTCGGCGCCGCGCCACCCGTGCGGCGCGCCTTTCTCGCCTCCCAGCGCACGCGGATGCGATCCATGTACAGATACACGACCGGCGTCGTATAGAGCGTCAGCATCTGGCTGACGATCAGCCCGCCGACGATCGAAATGCCGAGCGGCGCGCGCATCTCCGCGCCTTCGCCGCTGCCGAACGCGAGCGGCAACGCGCCTAGCATCGCGGCGAAGGTGGTCATCATGATCGGCCGGAAGCGCAGCAGACAGGCCTGGTAGATCGCGTCGCGCGACGACAACCCTTTGCGCGACGCGTCGATCGCGAAGTCCACCATCATGATCGCGTTCTTCTTGACGATGCCGATCAGCAGGATCACGCCGATCAGCGCGATGATGCTGAACTCGGTCTTGAACAGCAGCAGCGCGAGCAGCGCGCCGACGCCCGCGGACGGCAGCGTCGACAGGATCGTCAGCGGGTGGATGTAGCTCTCGTACAGGATGCCGAGCACGATATACACCGCCGCGAGCGCGGCGAGGATCAGGATCGGCTGATCGGACATCGACTGCTGGAACGCCTGCGCGGTGCCCTGGAAGCTGCCGTGGATCGTGGCGGGCATACCGATTTCGGCCATTGTGTCGTAGATCACCTGCGTGGCGGTGGATAGCGACACGCCCGGCGGCAGGTTGAACGAGATCGTCGAGGCGACGAACTGGCTCTGGTGATTGACCGACAGCGGCGTGGTGCCCGGCCCGAAGCTCGCGATCGCCGACAGCGGCACCATCGTTTCCTTCGCGGTCGACACCGGCGAGCCCGACGACGCGCTCGACTTGCCGCTCGCCGCGATCGAGTTGATCGCCTGGTTGCGCGCGGAGTCGGCCGCGATGCTGGCCGCGCTCGTCGCGGTGGTGGCTGCGGTGCCGCCGGTTGCCGCGCTCGTCGTTGCGCCCGTGCTGGTCGCCCTGGACGTCACGGTGCCGGCCGGCGCGTTGGTGGTCTGCGCGCCGCTCGCGCTGCCGCCCGAGGTGCTGACGTAAATCTGGCTCAGCATTTCCGGGCTCTGCCAGTAGCGCGGCGCGACTTCCATCACCACGTGATACTGGTTCAGCGGGTTGTAGATCGTCGACACCTGGCGCTGGCCGAACGCGTCGTACAGCGTGTTGTCGATCTGCGCGGGCTTGATGCCGAGGCGCGCGGCGGTGGCGCGGTCGATCGTCACCATCGCTTCGAGACCGCCTTGCTGCTGGTCGGAGTTCACGTCCGCGAGCTCCTTGCGCGCCTGCAGCGCCTCGGTGAGCTTCGGCCCCCACTTGTACAGATCGGGCGTCGAATCGGCGAGCAGCGTGAACTGATACTGCGCGTTCGATTGCCGGCCGCCGACGCGGATGTCCTGCACCGCCTGCAGGAAGGTGCGCGCGCCGGCCACGTCGCCGAGCGGTGCGCGCAACTGCTGGATCACCTGGTCGGCGGACAGCTTGCGTTCGCTCTTCGGCTTCAGCGACAGGAACATGAAGCCCGAGTTGGTCTGCCGGCCGCCGGTGAAGCCGACCACGCTGTCGACCGCCGGGTTCTTGCTGACGATCTCCATCATCTGCGAGAACTTGCCCTTCATCGCCTGGAACGACGTGCTCTGGTCGGCCTGGATGCCGCCGATCAGACGCCCGGTGTCCTGCTGCGGGAAGAAGCCCTTCGGCACGATGATGTAGAGCACGACGTTCAGCCCGATGGTCAGCAGCAGCACGAGCAGGATCAGCCTCGGATGCAGCAGCGCCCAGCCGAGCGTGCGCTCGTAGCCGCGCTGCATCGACGTGAAGCCGCGTTCGAGCCAGCGGCCGAAGCGGCTTTCCTGTTTTTTCTCGTGCGGCTCGCGCAGCAGGCGCGAGCACATCATCGGCGTCAGTGTCAGCGAGACGATCAGCGACACCGCGATCGCGAGCGACAGCGTCAGCGCGAACTCGCGGAACAGCCGCCCGACGATGCCGCCCATCAGCAGGATCGGCAGGAACACGGCGACGAGCGAGATGCTGATCGACATCACCGTGAAGCCGACCTCGCGCGCGCCGAGGAACGCGGCCTTCATGCGCGGCACGCCGTCTTCGATGTGGCGCGAGATGTTTTCGAGCACGACGATCGCGTCGTCGACGACGAAGCCGGTCGCGATGGTCAGCGCCATCAGCGACAGATTGTCGAGCGAGAAGCCCATCAGGTACATCGCGCCGAACGTGCCGATGATCGAGATCGGCACGGCCACGCTCGGAATCAGCGTCGCGCGCCAGTTGCGCAGGAACAGGAACACGACCATCACAACGAGCGCGACCGCGATCACGAGCGTGCGCTGGGTGTCCTTCAGCGACGCGCGGATCGTCGTCGAGCGGTCCGAGGTCGGGGAGATTTCGACGTCGGCGGGCAGCGACGCGTGTAGCTGGGGCAGCATCGCCTTCACGCGGTCGACGGTCTCGATGATGTTGGCGCCCGGCTGCCGGTACAGGATCACGAGCACCGCCTGCTTGCCGTTGAAGAGGCCGAGGTTGCGCAGGTCCTCGACCGAATCGACGACCTCGCCCATGTCGGAGAGTTTGACCGGCGCGCCATTGCGATAGGCGATGACGAGATCCTTGTACTGCGACGCCTTGGTGGCCTGGTCGTTGGTGTACAGCTGCACGCGGTTCTCGCCGAACTCGATCGCCCCTTTCGGGCTGTTCGCGTTGGCCGACGCGAGCGCCGCGCGCACGTCCTCGAGGCCGATGCCGTAATGCGACAGCGCATGCGGCATCAGCTCGACGCGCACCGCCGGATTCGCCGAGCCGCTCACGTCCACTTCGCCGACCCCCTGCACCTGCGACAGCGACTGCTGCAGCACCGTGGCGGCCGAGTCGTAGAGCTGGCCGGGCGTGCGCGTATTCGACGTCAGCGCGAGAATCAGGATCGGCGCGTCGGCCGGGTTGACCTTGTGGTAGGTCGGATTGCTGCGCAGGCTCGCGGGCAGGTCGGCGCGCGCCGCGTTGATCGCGGCCTGCACGTCGCGCGCGGCGCCGTCGATGTCGCGGTTCAGGCCGAACTGCATCGTGATGCGCGTCGAGCCGACCGAGCTTTGCGACGTCATCTCGGTGACGTCGGCGATCGAGCCGAGGTGCCGCTCGAGCGGACTCGCGACGCTGGTCGCGACGGTCTCCGGGCTCGCGCCCGGCAGCGTCGCCTGCACCGAGATGGTCGGGAAGTCGACCTGCGGCAACGGCGCCACCGGCAGCCTGGTGAACGCGAAGACGCCCGACAGCGCGATGCCGATCGCCAGCAGCGTGGTGGCGACCGGGCGGGAAATAAACGGACGCGACAGGTTCATCGCCTAGTTCCCTGCATCGGTGGCGGGCGGTGTGGCGCTACCGGACGAACTGCCGCGGTTAAAGCGCGCGCGCAGCCTGCGGCCGAGCGAATCGAACGCGAGGTAGATCACCGGCGTCGTGAACAGCGTCAGCAGCTGGCTCACGATCAGGCCGCCGGCGATCGCGATACCGAGCGGCCGGCGCAGCTCCGAGCCCGCGCCGGTGCCGAGCATCAGCGGCAGAGCGCCGAGCAGCGCGGCGAGCGTGGTCATCAGAATCGGCCGGAAACGCAGCAGACATGCCTGGTAGATCGCCTCGCGCGGCGGCTTGCCTTCCTCGCGCTCGGCGTAGAGCGCGAAGTCGATCATCATGATCGCGTTCTTCTTCACGATACCGATCAAAAGCACGATGCCGATGATGCCGATGATGTCGAGATCGTGGCCGGTGATCAGCAGCGCGAGCAGCGCGCCGACGCCGGCCGACGGAAGAGTGGACAGAATCGTGATCGGATGGATGAAGCTCTCGTACAGCACGCCGAGCACGATGTACATCGTGACGATCGCCGCGAGGATCAGGAACAGCGTGTTCGCGAGCGACGCCTGGAACGCGAGCGCCGCGCCCTGGAAGCGCGTCTGGAACGACGCGGGCAGGCCGATGTCCTTTTCGGCCTGTTCGATCGCCTTCACGGCCGCGCCGAGCGATGAACCCGGTGCGAGGTTGAACGACACCGTGGTGGCCGGGAACTGGCTCAGGTGCGTGACCAGCAGCGGCGCGGGCCGCTCGATGAACTTCGCGATCGACGACAGCGGCACCTGGCCGCCCGCCGACGTCGAAGAGGGCAGGTAGATCGAATTCAGCGACGTGGTGTAGTGCTGCATCGTCGGCTGCGCTTCGAGAATCACGCGGTACTGGTTCGACTGCGTGAAGATCGTCGAAATGATGCGCTGGCCGAACGCGTCGTACAGCGCGCTGTCGATCGTGGCCGGCGTGATGCCGAAGCGCGCGGCGGTCGCGCGGTCGATCTCGATGAATACCGAGCGGCCGTTGTCCTGCAGATCGGTCGCGACGTCCGCGAGTTCGGGCGACTGCTTCAGGCGCTCGACCAGCTTCGGCACCCACGTCGTGAATTCGCCGATGTTCGGATCGGTCAGCATGAATTGATACTGCGTCGGGCTCACCGTCGAGTCGATCGTCAGGTCCTGCACCGGCTGCATGAACAGCGACGCGCCCGGAATATGCGCGACGTCCTTCTGCAACTGCCGGATCACTTCGCTCGCGGTGTTGCTGCGGTCGTCGCGCGGCTTCAGGTTGATCAGCATGCGGCCGCTGTTGAGCGTGATATTGCTGCCGTCGACGCCGATGAACGAGGTCAGGCTTTCGACGTCCGGGTTCTTCAGGATCTGGTCGGCGAGCGCCTGCTGGCGCTCGGCCATCGACGCGAACGACACCGACTGCGGCATCTGCGTGATCGCCTGGATCACGCCGGTGTCCTGCACCGGGAAGAAGCCCTTCGGCACGAACACGTACAGCAGGCCGGTCAGCACCAGCGTGAGGACAGCTACGACCAGCGTGGAGCGCTGACGGTTCAGCACCCACGTGAGGGCAACCGCGTAGCGCGCGATCACCCAGTCGATGAAGCGGTGCGCCTTTGCCTCGAAACGGTGACTGTCGTGCGGCGGCGTGTGGCGCAGCAGCTTCGCGCACATCATCGGCACCAGCGTCAGCGACACGACCGCCGAAATGACGATCGTCACCGCGAGCGTGATCGCGAATTCATGAAACAGGCGGCCGACCACGTCGCCCATGAAGAGCAGCGGAATCAGCACCGCAATCAGCGAGACCGTTAGCGAAATGATCGTGAAGCCGATCTGCTTCGAGCCCTTCAGCGCGGCTTCGAGCGCACTGTCGCCTTCCTCGACGTAGCGCGCGATGTTCTCGATCATCACGATCGCGTCGTCGACGACGAAGCCGGTCGCGATGGTCAGCGCCATCAGCGATAAATTGTCCAGCGAGAAGCCGCACAGGTACATCACGGCGAGCGTGCCGATCAGCGACAGCGGCACCGACAGGCTCGGAATGATCGTCGCGTAGATGTTGGCGAGGAACAGGTACATCACCAGCACGACCAGTACGACCGACATCGCCAGTTCGAACTGCACGTCGCGCACCGACGCGCGGATCGTCGTGGTGCGGTCGGTGACGACCTCGACGTCGAGCGCGGCGGGCAGCGACTGCTGCAAGCGCGGCAGCAGCGCCTTGATGCTGTCGACCACCTGGATCACGTTCGCACCCGGCTGGCGCTGCACGTTCAGGATGATCGCGGGCGTGTCGTTAACCCATGCGCCGAGCTTCGTGTTCTCCGGACCCGGCACGATGCTCGCGACGTCGGTCAGCATCACCGGGCGGCCGCTCTTGTATGCGACGACCGCGCTCTTGTACTCGTCGGCGTCGGTCAGCTGGTCGTTCGAGTTGATCGTGTAGTTGCGGGTCGGGCCGTCGAAATTGCCCTTCGGCGTGTTGACGTTCAGGTTCGAGATGGTGGTGCGCAGGTCGTCGAGATTCAGCCCGTACGCGGCGAGCGCGCGCGGGTTCGCCTGAATGCGGATCGCCGGGCGCTGGCCGCCCGACAGGCTCACGAGACCCACCCCCGCGACCTGCGAGATCTTCTGCGCGAGACGCGTGTCGGCGAGGTCCTGCACCTGCGTGAGCGGCAGCGTTTTAGACGTGATCGCGAGTGTAATGATCGGCGCGTCGGCCGGGTTGACCTTCGCGTAGATCGGCGGCGCGGGCAGGTCGGACGGCAGCAGGTTGCCCGCCGCGTTGATCGCCGCCTGGACTTCCTGCTCGGCGATATCGAGCGGCAGGTCGAGGCTGAACTGCAGCGTGATGATCGATGAGCCGGCCGAGCTTTGCGACGACATCTGGTTCAGCGACGGCATCTGCCCGAACTGCCGCTCGAGCGGCGCCGTCACCGACGAGGTCATCACGTCCGGGCTCGCACCCGGATAGAAGGTCTGCACCTGGATCGTCGGATAGTCGACCTCGGGCAGCGCGGACAGCGGCAGAAAGCGCAGCGCGACGAGGCCGACCAGCATGATCGCCGCCATCAGCAGCGCGGTGCCGACGGGACGCAGAATAAAAGCGCGGGATGGATTCATGCGGTAAGTGCCGTGGCTTTACTTTATTGCGATGCTTGCGACGCGCGCCGGCCGCGACGCTCGTGCGCGCCCGAGGCGGCCGCGGCGCCCGGGGGAGCGCTCGCGCCGTGCGCGCCGGACGCGCCACGCGGCCGTTCGGCCGGGATCGTGATCTTCGCGCCTTCGCGCAGCCGGTCCGAACCGTCGGTCACGACGCGCTCGCCGACCGCGAGACCCGACTGGATGCTGGTGCGCTCGCCATCGACCGGGCCGACCTTGACCTGGCGCACGGTGACCGTGTTGTCGGGCTTCACGACGTACACGAAGGCACCCATCGAGCCGTTGAGCACCGCCGAGGTCGGCACGATCACCGCGTCCTTGATCGTATCGACGAGCAGGCGCGTATTGACGAACTGGTTCGGGAACAGGCCGTTGTCCTTGTTCTCGAAGATCGCGCGCAGCTTGATCGTGCCGGTGGTCGTGTCGATCTGGTTGTCCATCGTCTTCAGCGAGCCGACTTCGAGCGGATGCGTGTTGCTGCGGTCGTACGCGGTGGCCGACAGCGACTCGCCGTTGCGCGTGTGCTGGATGATCTGCTGCAGATTGTCTTCGGAGGTCGAGAACACTACGCTGATCGGATCGAGCTGCGTAATCACGACGATGCCGTTGGCGAGGCCCGAGGTCACGTAGTTGCCCGGGTCGACCTGACGCAGACCGACGCGCCCCGACACCGGCGCGGTGATGCGCGCGTACACGAGGTCGAGCTTGAAGCTGTCGACGTTCGCCTGGTCGGCCTTCACCGTGCCTTCGTATTGCCGCACCAGCGACGCCTGCGTGTCGACCTGCTGACTCGCGATCGAGTCTTGCGCGAGCAGCGTCTGATAGCGCTTCAGATCGAGACGCGCGGTGGCGAGCAGCGCCTGGTCGCGCACCAGCGTGCCCTCGGCGTTGCGCAGCGAAATCTCATACGGGCGCGGGTCGATCTGGGCCAGCACGTCCCCCTTCTTGACCATCTGGCCTTCCTTGAAATAGACGTCCTGCAGCACGCCGCTCAGTTGCGGCAGCACCGTGACGGTGGCGAGCGGCGTGACCGTGCCGAGCGCGGTCAGCACGACCGGCATCTCGCCGTGCGTCGCGGCAGCGACGTGCACCGGCTGCGGCATGTTGGCCATCGCGTTCGGACCGCCCCGGCCGAGGCGGCCGCTGCGCGCGCCGCTCTCGGCACCCGGCGCGCTCGCGCCGCTGCCGGGCCCGGCCCACGGATGCCAGCGCCACAGTACGACGCCGAGCACGACCAGCGCCGCGACGATCAGCGCGACGGTGCGGCCGCGGTGGCGTTTCACCGCGCCGGGCGCGCTCGATTGCGCGCCGCTCGCGGACGGCTGGGAAGCGGCAGGGCGTTGGGTTTCCGGGTGCTTTTGTTGTTCGTCCATCGGTTCGGTCAGGTGGCTGGCTTTGTGATGTGAGCCGCCGATACGGTCGCCGCCGTTAGAAAGACGGCGGGCCGGCATATGGTCGGCATGTCAGGCGGTCGTGGCGGCGCGCGCCGCGCAATATTTAGCGCGATGCTATCCGAGGCGCGGGACAGAGATGTTAACGCAATGCGGAATCATCACGGATCGGCGAGGCCTTTTTGACGGCGCTCACGGCTCGCGGCGCGGTCCCGCGACGGGATGCGTGATCGTACGTTGCGGCGTCTGCAACAGTCCAGCCGCGTATTTTTCGGTTAATTACGAAGGTTACAGGATGTTGGCGAATTGTAGGGCAAGGGTGGGCGGGATGCCTTCGTCACTGCACAGACCGCAGGCGGCCGGCGCCGCGTGCGGTCTGGGCGGGGCGCCGCGTTGGCGCCCGTTGCCGCCGCCGGGTCACTCGTCGAGCCGGCGCCCCGGCGTGCCGCCGATCTCCAGCACGATCTTGTCGATGCATTCGAGCAGCGCGGGTGCGGCGTCCGAGATTAGCCATTCGCGCGGACACTGGTCGGCCGCGCCGCCGCAATTGACCGCGTAGCGCTCGCCCGACGGTCCGACGAAGCCGAGCGCGATCGCGTTCAATCCGTTGTACCACTCGCCGGTGGCGATGGCGAAACCGCGTTCGAGCGTGTCCTGGATCGCACTGACGAGACGGCTGCCGATATAGCCCCAATCATCGCCCTCGGCCGTCTGCAGGCCGATGAGCAGACGGTCGCGGTCCGCTTGCGTGAGCGCGGCGAGGTACGCCCGGCCGACGGCAGTCCGCGTCAGGCTCATGCGTGAGCCGATTTCGAGTCGCGATACAAGCACCGCCGAACGCGGCCGGATCGCGTCGATGACGACCATGTCGTAGCGGTCGCGCACCGCGAGATGCACCGACAACGCGGTGCGTTCCGCGAGTTCGATCAGGAACGGCCGCGCTCGGGAGCGGATGTCGAAGTTGCGCAGAAAGCCGTTGCTTAGTTCGAGCACCGACGAGGTCAGCACGAAGCGCTCGCTGTCGGGCAGTCGCACGAGAAAACCGGTGCCCACGAGCGTCGCGGTGATGCGCGACACGGTGGGCTTCGGGATGCCGGTCAACTCGGCGAGTTCGCGATTGCTGAGCGGTGCGTGCGCGGCGGCGACGGCGCGCAATACGGTCAAGCCGCGCGCGAGCGCGGTGACTTCATCGCCCGGGCCGTCTCGGTCTTTGCTGGCGGGGGCTTTAGCGGTGACGGTTTGATTCGGTGCGGATCGGTTCATGCGTTTTTTTGGAACAGTATTTCAGGCTGCTCGTTCGTTAACCTGTTGACGACCGCCCGCGCGGTGCGGGGGCCTCTCCAAACCGGAGCATCCGTTTCATATATTTTTGGGAAAATCATTGTATCGGAAGAAATTGCCGATCGATGAGCGACTATATCTTTTTGCTTGACTTAGTCAGCATAACCATAAAAAATGGAACCTCATTTCGAAAGTCGCCTTTGCCCGCTGCATATGATGCACGCGAGCGGAAAATCCCGGAGTCCAGGATCGATTGCCTGTCCAAAGCGCTTGCGCCTTTCGAAATACCTTCTCTCAGGTTCTAGCACGGCCCTCGGAATGGCTAGAACTTTTAAGGCGTCACGGCAACGTGACGCCTTTTTTTTGTGTCGCAAAAATCGGCACCAAATGCAGGCATTAAATCGCTCCAGCTAAAAAGGCGATACGCAATAATCGCCGATAATCACCCGTCTCATTTTACATTTCGTTTTTATTTGCAAACGCACTAGCTGCGAAAGCGCGCATACCGGTTACGCGATTCAATGAATCATGCTCCGCGAATTGAGCTATGTAAATACTTTCAATGTAAAAAGTAAATTATATTGCTCCGCCTGCTTCTGGTCGTCTTTCATGCGCTCGTCATCAACACCGAGGCAAGGGCTGCGCCATGAGGGGCTTGGCCTCGAAGTTTTTTACCAACCGCTTTAGCATTATTTATCCAATCCAAGTTATTACGCTGATGCTGAGCGTTGCATTAATGTCTGTGAACTCCCATTGGTTATTGCAAATGGGGAATCCCTTTAACCCTGTCGTTCAACATTCCGTCGTGGTCACGAACTGAATTGCGCAGCGAGGCGTCGCCTGTCGCGGAGTACGGATAGCACGAGTGCCGACATGCCGCATATCGCGATCAGCGCGGTCAACGCGTTCTTCCCGGCGTGCACGAGCACCCAGCCGCCGACGGCCGGAAAGCCGAACGCACCGAGCGAGTAAGCGACGATGAACCATGTCAGCGCGGCGTGACGATGGATGGCATTGGAATCGTTGACGGCTTGTTCCTGGATCACGGGATAGGCGAGGCCATAGCCAGTTCCGAACAGCACGGCGCTGGTCGGGTGAAAGAGCGTGTGATACGGAACGGCGAACATTGCTGCAATGCCAAGCAGCATCAACATCAGCACGAGTTTCGTCGTGATTTCACGCCGCGAACTGATCACGAGCCGTCCGAGCAGCCAGCGCGCGAGAACGACCGTCACGGTATAGAAGCTGAAGAACGTGCCGGCGTGCGAGCCAGTGCCCTGAACGAGCGACATCTGGAACGTCAATAAGCCGGAGAAAACACAGGCGCACAAGCCAATCATCGCGATCGAATAAACCGCGCGCGTGCGGAGAATGGCGCCCGAATTCAGTGCCCATGGCTTTTGCGTGTGCGTTGCGGGATTCGGCGACAGCCGTGCGAATGCTTCCAGCATCAACGATCCAGCCATGCACAGCCCCGCGACGACTAGCAGCACGCTTGCAACGCTCCAGTGCAGCGAGCGGATCGCGAACGCGGCTAGCGCCGGCCATGCGCCGATGCCCAGCATTTGTATCGTGCCGAACCGCATGAACCACGAGCCACGATCGGCATTCGTGGTTCGTTCGGCAAGCGCCATTGGAGCGGCGAGACTAAAAGAACCCCAGCCGAAACCGACAAGGAACCCGGGGACGAAACCGATCGCATTCTCTGGCGCGATGACCGTGAAAGCCGCAACGCCCGCGCCCAGGCATAGCGCCGCAATCGCGGTCAAGCGCGCCGCGCCGACGCGCGGCGCGAACCAGTCGGCTAGCGGAAAGCTCACGAACGTGCCGATCACCGCTTGCGCCAACGCAATGCCGGTGTTCAGGTCGGTTCCGCCGGCGGTCCGGAAATGCATCGAGAGCAGAAACGTCGCGCCATAACCGCTGGCGGCGAGCAGCGTGCCGAGTAGAACGAAAAGAGCATGGAATGGTTGCATGCTTCGAACTCTGTTGATCGACAAGGGCAGACATATTAATCCGCCAGCCGGCGCTCAGAGGTTCCAGAATGATTAACCCATACCAAGGTATTAGCTCGCCATCCAGAAATCAGTAAGCCCTGGACATTCCGATCCAGGCCGCTCGACGCGAATTTCCAATACCAAAGTACTAGAGCCTCTTCATTACGCCCCATGTAAGCTTCAGGCTTGACGTGACAGGGATGACCGCATCGCGGCCGGCAATCCGGCGGCTATTCCCTGCAACGGTCGAGTCAGCTATTGAAGTCCAACTGATATCGAGGGTGTCTGCGATGGCCCATTCGCAGACCGTATCGTAGTAGAAGACTATCTTGATGCTAAACACTGAGACCGCGTGGTCCGCTACGACCGCAGCCAACAGAACCGCGGGCATCGTCTATGTCGTAGACGACGACGATTCGGTACGCGAAGCGCTAACGGGTCTGCTGCGCTCGATCGACCTGGAAGTCGACGCGTTCCGCTCCGCTGAAGAGTTCCTCGCGGCGCCCAAGGGCCCGGGACCAGCGTGCCTCGTGCTGGACGTGCGCTTGCGTGGCCAAAGCGGACTGGCGTTGCAGAAGTCGCTATTGACGCAGCAGCGCGCTCCGATGCCCGTTGTCTTCATGACGGGATATGGCGATATCGCCATGACGGTCGAGGCGATGAAAGCAGGGGCCCTGGACTTTCTCACCAAGCCGTTCCGCGATCAGGACATGATCGACGCGGTGGTCGCGGCATTGCAGCGCGACGCACGACGCCTCGAAGCGGATAGCTCGCTGTTCGAGGCTCGCGAACGGTGGGGCGCGCTGACGCCTCGCGAGCGGGAGGTGCTGGTCAACGTCGCGTCCGGTCTGATGAACAAGCAGATCGCTTCCAGAATGCGCATCGCGGAGGTGACGGTCAAGATTCATCGGGGCCAGGCAATGCGCAAAATGAATGTGCGCTCCGTTGCCGATCTCGTGCGTAAAACGGTTGCGCTCGGCGTAGGTCCATCCGGGCAGTAAAGGCGGGTGCGAACGAAGCCCGCAACGTGGCGATCAGCCAACTTCACCGTCTTCAATTCGACCTCAATGCGGCTTTAATCAGCCCGCCTTTCGCGCACCCATTGCATTGCGATGACTTTCGTCGCATGGGATAATCGCGCCACTTTCTGGTCGGCACCAAACTACGCACCTGAACGCAGGTTTCGGCGAACGTTTGAGAATCTCGCGCCTGCTCGCAAAATCAAAACAATGATGGGACTGGCAATTGATTCCGGCATCGTCCTCGATGCGCTGTCCGCGATGGCCTGGACCGCGCTGCCCGACGGTCGGGTCGACTTCGTGAACCGAAAGTGGTCCGAATACACAGGACGGGTGCTCGACACATCATCCGACTTGCAGTGGCGCGACGTGATTTGCGTCGACGACTTGCCGATGCTGCTCGACCGGCAAACCGCCATTCTGGCGTCCGGAGAGCCGGGTGAAATAGCGGCGCGTCTACGGCGCTTCGACGGCCAGTACCGTCGGTTCGTGCTTCAGATCAGTCCGCTGCGTGATGGCGAAGGGCGCATCGTTCGGTGGTGCGGAGTCTGCAATGATGTCGAGGACTTGCGGCGAGCGGAGGAGGCACTGAAGCGAAAGGAGCTCGACCTGCAGTTGATCGTCGAGAGCATTCCCGTGCCCGTCACGGTGATGTCGCCGACAGGCGAAGTCGAAGCTCAGAATCGGCTCACGCTGGAATACTTCGGAAAGTCGTTCGAGGAACTCAAAGCCTGGCGGAGCGGCGGATTCATTCATCCGGAAGACCTCGAGGCGGTGATCGCCGCGCAGGAAGCATCGCTCTCGAACGGCACCGCGCACAATGTAGAGAGCCGTTACCGGCGTGCCGACGGAACCTACCGCTGGTTCAACGTGCGCGGATTTCCGTTGCTCGGCCGGGACGGCAGCATTTTGCGCTGGTTCTTCCTGTCGATCGATATCGAGGACAGCAAGCGTGCGGAAATCACGCTCGCCGCGAGCGAGCGCCACCTCAACGAGACGATCAACGCACTGCCCGCGCTGATCTGGTCAGCGCGCCTGAACGGCACCGGCGAGTTTTACAACCAGCACTACCTCGATTATCTCGGCAGAACGCTGTCGCAGGTGCGAGATTACGGATGGATGGACTCGGTGCATCCGGACGACCGGGCTGGGCTGATGTCGGTGTGGAGCTCCGTGATGGCCAGTCAGTTGCCCGGCGCGGCGGAGGCGCGAATGCAGCGCTACGACGGCCAGTACCGATGGTTTCTGTTTCGCACCAGCCCATTGCGGGACCAGCACGGCAAGGTCGTCAAATGGTACGGCGTCAACATCGACATCGACGATCGCAAGCGCGCGGAGGAGGAGCTGCGGCGCAGCGAAGCATTTCTCGCCGAAGGTCAGGCGCTGGCGCGAATGGGCAACTTCTCGTGGCACGTCGATACGGGCGAGATTGCCTGGTCGGATCAGCTTTATCACATCTTCGAGTTCGAGCCGGGCACTACGGTGACGCTCGATCGTATCGTCGCGCGTTATCACCCGGATGACGTCGGTCTCGCGTTTCAATTGATCGAACAGGTGCAACGCGGCGATAGCGATGTCGAGAGCCAGTATCGCCTGCTGATGCCGGATCAGTCGGTCAAGCATGTGCATTTGCTGGGGCATCGCGCGACTGACCGTCCGGGTGGTCGCGAATACATCGGCACGGCCCTCGATATCAGCCAGCGCCGCCGCTCGGAAGAGGCGCTCGACAAGGCGCGCTCGGAGCTTTTGAATGTCGCGAGGATCACGAGCCTCGGCGCGTTGACGGCTTCGATCGCCCACGAAGTCAACCAGCCGCTGTCGGGAATCGTGACCAACGCCAGCACCTGTCTTCGCATGCTGGCGGCAGTGCCCGCCAACATCGAAGGGGCGCAGGAGACCGCGCGGCGCACGATCCGCGACGGCAACCGCGCGGCCGATGTCATTGCGCGCTTGCGTGCGCTCTTCAGCAAGCGCAGCGTGACGCTGGAGGCGGTCGATCTCAACCATACGGCGCGCGAGGTCGTTGCCCTGATGCAGACCGATCTGGACCGGGCCCGGGTCATCGTGCGCGCGGAGTTCGCGGACGGGCTGCCGTTGGTCGGCTGTGATCGGGTGCAGGTCCAACAGGTGATCATGAATTTGCTGCGCAATGCCGCCGATGCGATGAGCAGCGTCGACGATCGGCCGCGGCGCATATCGGTCAAGACCGAGGCCGACTCCGACGGGATGGTTCGTTTGACCGTGCTTGACTCGGGGGTCGGCTTCGATCCGCAACACGCGGAACGGCTTTTCGATGCCTTTTATACGACCAAGAATGACGGCATGGGCATTGGTCTCGCGATCAGCCGGTCGATCATCGAAAGCCAGAACGGGCGTCTGTGGGCGGCTTTGCCGGATGACGGGCCCGGCGCGAGCTTCGCATTCTGTCTACCCATTTACGGCGGGTAAAGGCGGATAACGGGCATATACATACCTCTGTATGATGGAAGCGCATCGGGGAATCCGGCATTGTCCGGTGTTCGGACCAGGATTCATTCGGAGCCTTTATACGAATCGGCGACCGATATTAGCGAGGTATGCGATGAAGAGACCTGGTGAAACCCAGGGCCGCGTGTCCACGAGCACCCCGCAGGCGGTCCCTGTCGTGTTCGTCGTGGATGACGACGTCTCCGTGCGCGAATCTCTGGAATTGCTGATTCGCAGCGCGGGATGGCAGCCGCAGGTATTCGGATCAGCCCGGCAATTTCTCGCGCACCCGCGTGTTTGCGGACCAAGCTGCCTGCTGCTCGACGTTTCTCTGCCGGATCTGCATGGTCTGGATCTGCAGCGGCAAATCGTGGCCGACCGCGCCGACATGCCGATTATTTTCATCACCGGCTACCCCGATGTGCCCGTTACCGTGCGGGCCATGAAAGCCGGCGCGATCGAATTCTTCACCAAGCCGTTCAACGGTGAAGCCTTGCTCGAGGCCGTTCGCGACGGCATTGAACATAGCCGTCACGCGATCCAAGCGGAGAGCGAACATGCCTCGCTGCGGGCCCGCTATGCCGCGCTGACTCGCCGCGAGCGGGAAGTGATGGCGTTGGTGGTTGCCGGGTTGCTCAACAAGCAGGTGGCGGCCGAACTCGGTATCAGCGAGATCACGGTCAAGGGTCACCGTGGCCGCCTGATGGAGAAAATGGCGGCGAACTCGCTGCCGGAACTCGTGATCATGGCCGCCCAGGTGGGCGGGCAGTTCAGCTCGCGTGTCGGCTCGCCGAAGAGTTTTTCAATCGATTGATACCAAGGTATCGTGGATCGGCCGCCCGGCTTCATGCATGCTTCGAGCCGAGTAGCGGATTCAACGGGACTTGATTGCGGGTAATCATGCTGGTAACGGTGGTCGATGATGACGAAGCGGTGCGGGAATCGCTTCCAGATCTGGTGAGAATGTTCGGTTATGCGGTCAGCGAGTTCCCGTCCGCGGAAGCTTTCCTCGCATCCGAGGTGGTCGATCAGACCGACTGTCTGGTCCTCGACGTCAACATGGCGGGGAAAGGCGGGCTCGGGCTTTTCTGCGAGTTGAAAAGTCTCGGCAAGAAGATTCCCGTCGTCTTCATCACTGCCCACAAGGACGAAGCCATTCGCGAGCGTCTGCTCATGCAGGGCGCGTCTGATTGTCTGTTCAAGCCCTTTAGCGATACCGCACTTCTCGCGGCACTCCAGCTTGCGCTAGGTGAAAACTGAAAGTAGCCCGGTACTTCGGCGCAATACCGAGGCCGTAGCTCCGCGTGCGGATATACCTGCGTATAGGGCGCTAAACCGATCGCCGTATAGTCCGATCCGTTGATCGGATGGTGCCATGTCACGTGTGCCCATAAGCTTGATCGAGTCGACTTTAAACTACTCGAGAGGAGATGGAGCGTGGCAAAACTGATTGACGAACGTCGCCGGCAAATCCTGCGAACCGGCCTTGCAGGCGTTGCGATAGCGGGATCGGGAGTTGCCGGATTGGCTCGCGCGCAGCCGGTGTCCGCGAGCACGAACGCCGCCTCCTTCGGTGAGATTCGCCGGGTTCACGCAAATGGCTTAAGCATCGGCTACGCCGATGTGGGCCCGAAAGAAGGTCCGGTCGTCATCCTGCTGCACGGCTGGCCCTACGATATCTACAGCTTCGCCGAGGTCACGCCGATACTCGTGGCGGCCGGACATCGGGTGCTCGTGCCGTATTTGCGCGGCTATGGTCCGACGCAATTTCTATCGGCGGACACCCCGCGCAATGGCCAGCAAGCCGTTGTCGCCGTCGATATCGTCGCGTTCATGGACGCGCTGAACGTCAGGCAGGCGGTGATCGGCGGATTCGATTGGGGCGCGCGCACCGCCAACATCGTCGCCGCGCTGTGGCCCGAGCGCTGCAAGGCGCTCGTCTCCGTCAGCGGTTATCTGATCGGCAGCCAGGCGGCCAACGAGAAGCCATTGCCGCCGCAGGCCGAGCTGGCCTGGTGGTATCAGTTCTATTTCTCCACGGCGCGCGGCCAGGCGGGCTATGCGCAGAACAGTCACGATTTCAACAAGCTGATCTGGCGTCTCGCGTCGCCGCAGTGGCGCTTCGATGACGCAACCTACGAACGCACGGCGGCCTCGTTCGACAACCCCGATCATGTGGCGGTGGTGATCGACAACTATCGCTGGCGTCTGGGGCTCGCGCATGGCGAGGCCAAGTACGACGACATCGAGAAAAAGCTTGCGCAATCGCCGGCGATCGCGGTGCCGACCATCACACTCGAAGGCGACGCCAACGGCGCGCCGCATCCGCAGCCGGCCGCGTACGCCGCGAAGTTCACCGGCAAGTACCAGCACCGCGACATCAGCGGCGGCATTGGCCACAATCTGCCGCAAGAGGCGCCCAAGGCGTTCGCGGACGCGCTGCTGCGAGTCCAGCGTCTTTAACGGAAGAGTGCGCGAAATGATGCTCGCTCGCTTCGGGGCGCCGCTTGCCGCAGCGGTGCTCGTGCTTGCGGCAGCGGCGAATCAGGGCGCCGCTGCCGCGGATGCAACGAGCGCCGAGTCGCCCATCTACGGCGTGACGATTCCCAAGGGCTACCGGCAATGGCAGATGGTCGCTCCGGCGGAGGAAGCCGCGCCGCTAGACGAACTGCGCGTGGTGCTGGGCAATCCGCTTGCGATCAAGGCAATCGAGAGCGCCACGCAGCCGTTTCCGGACGGAACCGTTCTGGTCAAGCTGGCGTACAGAAAGAAGCAGTCGGACGACTTTGCGCCGGCGACCGTGCCGGGCGAACCGACCACGCTGCAGGTCATGGTGAAAGACTCGCGCCGCTATGCATCGACGGGCGGTTGGGGCTTTGGACGTTTCATCAACGGTGTGCCCGCGGATGCCGCGCAGCATCAGACGTGCTTTGCGTGCCATGCCGCGCTCGTCAAGGATCGCGACTACGTTTTCACGCGATACGCGCGTTGACCTGAACGCCTTTGCGGCAGCTCGCTCGTGATCGTTCGGCTTCGCATGGAGTCATGGGCGCGCCGTCGAGTCCGCCGTTCCCGCTCGGTGAGCCCATAGAAATGCGCCGGCATAGCCGGCGCGATCTCCCACGATGAAACCGGCAGGATCAGGGCGCTGCGTAGAGCGTCAGCTTGCTCGACACCGACTGCACGCCCGGCACTTTCGACGCGACATCCTGAGCGAGCTGGTCCTGCGATTCGTCGAGAATGGTGCCCGCCAGCGTGACCTTGCCCGTGCGCGTATTCGCGAATACGGCGATGTCCGTGTCGTTCAGTTGTTTGGAGCTGAACAGAGCCTCGCGGACCTTCTTCGCCAGTGCGTGATTGGCGGCGCGATCGGCGCGCATCTCCGCGCGAAGCTGCTCTTTGGTCGGAGCGGCGTTGTCGGCGGGGGGCGTCGCGGCTTGTACGAGTGCGGCCGATGACAGCAAAACGGCTAGAGCACCCGTGAGTGCCTTGTGGCGTAACGTCATGGAATCACCTGTTGACGAGGGATTGAGGAGGAGTCTTGAATGTGGGTCTTGCCCGCTCGAAAGCATAGTCTGCTGTCCGTCTCTTCTCTATCAGACATTCGGTGCCGAACCCTATACGGATGTCAACACAGCGTTATACCTTTGGATATGGCTGCGAGCCTGCGCACATGCAATTGCGCGTCAATCACCAATGCGTATTTGTCGACCTGGAGAAACTCATAATGTCCCGTTACAAATAACGAAGTACCAGACAACATGCGGATACAAAGTGCGCGCTAAATGATGCCTGCGTGCATGACCGATCAATCCGACAAAGCGGCATAACCATCGTTCGGATTGGCGAAGACCAACGACGACTCCCGGGAGAATCCATGAAAGAACTTTGGCGCCTGAGTGCAAGCGAACTTGCGACGCGGATCAGGAACGGTGACGTATCGGCAAAAGAGGCCGCGCAATCCGCATTGGAGCGTCTCGAATCGGTGAATCCGGTGCTGAATGCGATCGTTGCGTACCGGCCAGAAGCGGTGATTCAGCAGGCCGAGGCGGTGGACCGCGCGCGCGCTCGTGGCGACAAGCTGGGGCCGCTCGCCGGCGTTCCGGTGACGGTGAAGATCAACATCGACCAGCGCGGCTTTGCGACGACGAACGGAGCGCGCAGTCACGAGAACCTCGTCGCGCAAGTGAACAGCCCGCTCGTCGACAACCTGGAAAAGGCGGGCGCAGTGTTGCTGGGCCGCAGTAACTCGCCGACCTTTGCGTTGCGCTGGTTCACATCGAACCAGGTGCACGGCAAAACCTTCAATCCTCGAGACCGCTCGCGCACACCGGGTGGGTCGTCGGGCGGCGGCGCTGCCGCCGTTGCGGCGGGCATTGGACAACTCGCGATCGGCACCGATATCGGCGGTTCGATCCGCTATCCCGCGTATGCCTGCGGTGTTCATGGAATTCGCCCGAGCCTGGGACGCGTGCCAGCGTATAACGCGACGTGGCCGGAACGCCCGATCGGTCCTCAACTGATGTCGGCGGCGGGCCCGATGGGTCGAACGATCGCGGACCTGCAACTGGGTCTGCTGGCGCTGTCGGCACCGGACGTTCGCGACCCCTGGTATGTGCCGATGCCGCTGGTCGGCGCCGACGCGCCGAAGCGCGCGGCGTTGTGCCTGCGTCCCGGCGGTTTGCGGATCGCTCCGGAAGTCGAAACGGCGCTGCGCGAAGCCGCGCGCAAGCTCGTCGATGCCGGTTGGACGGTCGATGAAATCGATGACACGCCGCCGATTCGCGACGCGGCGCAGGTTCAGGAGCGGCTGTGGCTTGGAGATGGATTCGATGCGCTGGCAAATTCGGTCGAGAGCGATGGCGACCCGGGCGCGGCCGCGGTGGTCGCGGCGGCGCGGCTGAAGGTAGTCGACCTGCCGGTCGATGTCATCAAGGATTCGCTCGTCAAACGTACCACCTTGATGCGGCAGTGGCGGACGTTCTTCGATCGCTATCCGGTTCTGATCCTGCCCGTATCGGCGGAGCTGCCGTTTCCTGACGATCTGGATCGCGAGGGGATCGAAGGGTTCGAGCGCGTGTGGGAGTCGCAACTCACGATGCGAGCGCTACCCGCGATGGGCTTGCCGGGTCTCACGGTCACGACTGATCTGGTGAATGGAGTTCCGGTAGGCGTTCAGATCGTTGCCGCGCATTTCAGGGAGGACCTGTGCCTGCAGGCCGGTCTTGCAATCGAAGAGCGCAGTGCGCCGGTGTCGGTAGTCGATCCGGTAGCGGACTGACCATCCATACACGAAGCCGCGAAACAGAATCGAGCAATGAATGGAAGAAAGGACCATGCGTGAAATCAATGGAGGCTATATCAATGGCGAGTTCGCGCGCTTGCATGGCGCCGAGACCATCGAGTCTCTAAACCCCGCCACTGAGCAACCGATTGCGACGGCCCGGCTCGCCGATCGCGACGACGCCCGAAATGCAATCGCCGCGGCATGTGCCGTTCAGCCATTCTTGCGCGATACGTCGAAAGCCGAGCGCATCGGCATGCTGCACAGCCTGCAGTCAGCGATCCTCGCTCGTACCGACGACATTCGTGAGGCCACCATCGAGGAATACGGCGGCCCATTGGCGCGGGCGCAGTGGGTCAGTCAATACGCGTCCGATTGCCTGTCGAGAACGGCCGACCTGTTGAAGGATTTTCCGTTCGAACGACAGATAGGCGACGCAAGCGTACGTCTCGAACCAGTGGGCGTCTCCGCGCTGATCGTTCCATGGAACAGCATCGCGGGGACGATTTGCAGCAAGCTGGCGTCCGCGCTCGCGGCGGGCTGCGCAACCGTGATCAAGCCGAGCGAGCTGGCTCCTCTGCAGACGCAGGTGGTGACGGAAGCCTTGCACGCAGCGAAGCTCCCTGCCGGCGTCGTGAACGTTGTGCTGGGACGCGGCAGTGACGTCGGCGACGAACTGAGCATCAACCCAGGCGTCAGGAAAATCTCGTTCACGGGTTCGACTTCAACGGGCAAGCACATCGCCCGCGCCGCTGTCGATACGATGAAGCGGGTGAGCCTGTCATTGTCGGGAAAATCGGCGTCGATCGTGTTACCCGATGCCGATCTCGACAGTGCAATTCCTCTCGCGCTGAACGCGGCCTTCATGAACAACGGCCAGGCTTGCGTGAACGGTACGCGTCTGCTGGTTCCGCGGATCAGGTTGAAAGAGGTGCTGTCTCTGGTCGAACGTACGGTTTCGGCCATGCGGGTTGGCGATCCACGCGACCCGGCGACGGCAATTGGGCCGCTGTCGACGCGCAGTCAGTACGAGCGCATCCAGCGGTACATTCATGTCGGCCTTGCGCAAGGGGCTACGCTGGTAGCCGGCGGCGAAGGCCGCCCAGACGGTTTGACCCAAGGCTTCTTCGTCAAGCCGACGGTTTTCGCTGACGTGCATCCGGAGATGGATATCGCGAAAGAGGAAATCTTCGGCCCGGTACTTTGCGTTCTCGCGTACGACTCAGAAGAAGAAGCCATCAGCATAGCCAACGACTCGAGCTACGGCCTGCAGGCCTATGTCTTTTCCGGACGGCAAGAACATGGCGTCGCGATTGCGTCGGCGCTGGAGGCGGGCAGTGTGCTGGTCAATCGCATCGTCCCGGAAACGATGGCGCCTTTTGGCGGCGTAAAGCAGTCCGGGATCGGCCGCGAATTCGGCGTGTATGGCCTCGAGGCATTCCTCGAGCCGAAGTCGATCGTGTCTCCGAAGCACTGATCACGCGCACGCAACAGCTATATCACCACAGAACCTGATCCATTGAGGAGGTCTTGATGAGTCGTATCGATATCTATGAAAAACTGAGCCAGCTCGGCATCAGTCTGCCGACTGCCGGCGCGCCGGCGGCCGCTTACGTGATGTGTCGTCAGACGGGAAGCAGCGTCTATCTATCCGGTCACATTGCGAAGCGCGATGGCAACGTCTGGGTGGGGAAACTCGGCGAAACATTGGCGACGGAGGAAGGCAAACAGGCCGCCCGATTGACCGCGATCGATGTACTGGCCTCGCTGCACACCTTTCTGGGCGATCTGAATCGGGTACAGGGGATCATCAAGCTCATGTGCCTCGTCAATTCGGCGCCCGACTACACCGAGCAGCATCTGGTGACCAACGGCGCGTCCGAACTGCTGGCTGAAATCTTTGGAGAGGACGGCAAGCATGCGCGTTCCGCTTTCGGCGTCGCTCAGATTCCGCTGGGTGCGTGCCTTGAACTGGAAATGACGGTACAAGTGGCCTAGGTTCGCGCGGCAGGCGCGCGCCTCAGCGCGCCAGCAGCGAAACCGTCGCGATGCCGAGAATCGTCATGATCAGCGACGTGCTCACGTGAATCGCCACTTCGCCAGCCGCCCAGCCGAGCCGGCCGTCCTGCAGGCGCTGCACGACTTCCGCGGAGAACGTCGAGAACGTCGACAGCCCGCCCATCAGACCGGTGATGACGAACAGCCGCCATTCCGGCGAGAGCTGGGGCACCCGCGCGAAGCCCGCGACCGCCACGCCGATGATGTAGCCGGCGATCACGTTGGCGGCGAGCGTGCCAAGCGGCAGGTCAGTAAAGAGTGGGTTCAGTCGAAAGCCGAGGAACCAGCGAAACAGCGAGCCGAGTGCGCCGCCAATCGCGACAGCGAGAAAAGACCAATACATGGAAGAGGATCGAACCGGGAATGTCGACAAACCGGTTGATGCGAGCGAGATGATGCCGCGTCCGCATAGCCGGGCGTAGCAGGCATCATCAGCCCCATGGGCGGTTAATGGAGAATGCCATCTCCAGCCGCGAAGTCTAACATCGGCGCGCGGATTTTGGGGACAGGCGTGTGGTCCGTGCCTTTCCCCGCGAGCGCCGCCTTTTCACTCCGGCGTCGCCGAAATCTTGTGAATCGACAGATCGGCGCCGTTGTATTCCTCTTCCTGATCGAGCCGCAGACCGACCGTCATGCGGATCACGCCATACACGACCGTGCCGCCGATCCCCGACACGACGATCCCGCCGAGCGTGCCGATGATCTGCGAGGCGAACGACACACCGCCCAGCCCGCCGAGCGCGTGGGTGCCGAAGATGCCGGCCGCGATGCCGCCCCATGCGCCGCACAGGCCGTGCAGCGGCCACACGCCAAGCACGTCGTCGATGCGCCAGCGGTTCTGCACGCAGGTGAACATATAGACGAACAGCACGCCGGCGATGCCGCCCGTGATCAGCGCGCCGAGCGGATGCATGATGTCCGAGCCCGCGCACACCGCGACGAGCCCCGCGAGCGGGCCGTTGTACGTGAAGCCCGGGTCGTTGCGGCCCGCGAACCACGCGCTCAGCGTGCCGCCGACCATCGCCATCAGCGAGTTGACCGCGACGAGGCCGCTGATCTTGTCGAGCGTCTGCGAGCTCATCACGTTAAAGCCGAACCAGCCGACCGTCAGCACCCATGCGCCGAGCGCGAGAAACGGAATGTTCGACGGCGGATGCGCGGCGATGCCGCCGTCGCGGTGATAGCGGCCGTGGCGCGCGCCGAGCAGCAGCACGGCCGGCAGCGCGACCCAGCCGCCGAACGCGTGCACCACCACCGAACCCGCGAAGTCATGGAACGGCGCGCCGAACGCCTGCGTGAGCCAGTCCTGAATGCCGAAACGGTCGTTCCACGCGATGCCTTCGAAGAACGGATAGACGAAGCCGACCAGTACGAACGTCGCGAACAGCTGCGGATTGAACTTGGAGCGCTCGGCGATGCCGCCGGACACGATCGCGGGGATCGCGGCGGCGAACGTCAGCAGGAAGAAAAAGCGCACGAGCGCATAGCCGTTGTGCTGGGCGAGCGTCGCGGCGCCGTCGAAAAACTGCACGCCGTATGCGATCGTGTAGCCGATGAAGAAGTACGCGATCGTCGACACCGCGAAGTCCACCAGAATCTTGACCAGTGCATTGACCTGGTTCTTCTTGCGCACGGTGCCGAGCTCCAGGAAGGCGAATCCTGCGTGCATCGCCAGCACCATGGCGGCGCCGATCAGAAGAAACTCGGTATCGGCGCCGTATTTCAGACTTTCCATCGATATGTCCCGCTTGTGCCAAAAAAGTGCGCTATGTGAGCAAGAAGCGGGCCAAAGTTGTGCCGGCCGCGTCGACCCGGTGCAATCGGACACCGGGCTGGGAATCCGATGGTTTCGAACGATGCGCCGTCTGAACTCGTCATGCACCTCAAAAGAGAGGCGAAGCACAACAAAAGTGCATAAATCGCCGAGGCTGCGAAGGATGACCCACACAAGGGCGAAATATTCGATTTAAATTACATCTTTATTCGGAATCCTGACGCAATAAGATGCTGACGGGGCGCGCCGATGCCCAATCCTGGCGCGCAGTGGACCAACGGGAACCGCGCCTATCGACGGGTTCGTGCCCCTCTTTCTTTTCCCGCGCAAACGCCCACATAATGTGCCGACTCCATAAAAGATCCGTCGGCCAACCCTCCCATGGGCACGCATGAGACTGACCACTAAAGGCCTGCTGCTGATCGCGATCCCGGCCGTCTTCGAACTCGCGCTGCTCACTGGC
Source organism: Burkholderia sp. JPY481 (assembly GCF_038900515.1). Classification (NCBI taxonomy): domain Bacteria; kingdom Pseudomonadati; phylum Pseudomonadota; class Betaproteobacteria; order Burkholderiales; family Burkholderiaceae; genus Burkholderia; species Burkholderia sp. JPY481. The sequence continues at coordinate 274,749 of NZ_JAYMRT010000005.1, read as the reverse complement.
GTGGTGAAGGCGCAGGCCGATGCGACGATGGCCGAGCCGCGGGCGATGCATAGCGAGGAGGTGCTGCGCCAGAGCACGGCGATTCTCGATCCGGTGCTGTCCGAATCGGTCGCGCTGCGCGGCGCGGTACTTGCCAACGACGCGCGCTTCACGACCCCGATCGCGGTATGGATGGACGTCGACCGGCGCATCGACGAGCTCGTCGATCTCGTCGGCGACAATCCCGCGCAGGTCGAGCGCGTGGTCGAGGTGCGCCAGGCGGTGCAGGCGTACCGCCAGTGGTCCGATCGCATCTAGGACATGCTGCACGCCGGGCGGCGCGCCGAGATTCTCGCGCGCTTCGACGATCTCGCCCAGGCCGACGTGCTCGATCATTTCCGTTTGCAGGTGAGCGCGTTCCAGGCCGAGGAGCGCCGTCTCGACATGTCGCGCTCGAATGCCGTCGCCGCCGTGCGCGAGCGGGAGCAGACGCTGATCGTCGCGGCCGCGTTGGGCTCGCTGCTGTTCGTCGCGCTCGCCATCTGGATGTTCACGCGCGGCGTGCGCGGCCGGCTCGCGCTGCTGTCCGACAACGCGGGGCGGCTTGCCGGCAACGAGCCGCTCGCGCCGCTCGGCGCGGGTCGCGATGAGATCGCGCGACTCGATCTGACCTTGCACGAGACGAGCCGCCGTCTGCTCGAAGCCGAGCGCATCGAGGCGCGTTTTCACGCGGACCTCGAGCGCCGCGCCGCCGAGCTCGCGCGCATCAACGAGACGCTGCGCCAGCAGACTCAGGAAAACGAAATGTTCATCTACAGCGTGTCGCACGATCTGCGTGCGCCGCTCGTGAACCTGCAGGGATTTTCGAAGGAGCTGATTCGCGCCTGCGACGAATTGCGCGACACGGTGCGCGGCTCGTCCCTCGCGCTCAGCACGCGCGAGCGGATCGAGCGGATCGTCGACGAGGACATCGGCGAGGCGCTGCACTATCTGCAGACCGCGGTGCTGCGCGCGTCGCACATCATCGACGCGCTGCTGCGGCTGTCGCGTGTCGGACGTGTCGAGTACCGCCGCCAGAAGGTCGATGTGGGCGACATCGTGCAACGCGTCGTCGATGCGATGCAGGGCTCGATCCGCGCGCGGCGCGCGCGTGTGACGGTCGGCGAATTGCCCGCGGTATGGGGCGATCCGACCGCGCTCGAACAGATCTTCGCGAACCTGATCGGCAACGCGGTCAATTATCTGGACCCGGCGCGCGAGGGCCGCGTCGAAATCGGCACGACGCCCGCACCGCCGGGCGTGCATTCGCTGCGAATCTTCTATGTGCGTGACAACGGCCTCGGCATTCCGTCGATCGCGCTGCCGCGGCTGTTCACCGCGTTCCAGCGCCTGCACGGCAACCCGACGGCCGGCGACGGCGAGGGCATCGGCCTCGCGCTCGTGCGGCGGATGGTCGAGCGGCATGGCGGGCGAGTGTGGGCGGAATCGAAGGAGGGGGCGGGCACGACCTTCTATCTGTCGCTGCCAGAGGCGGCGGGTGCCGCGCGCGCGGAACCGGCCGCGGCTGGCGCGCCAGCGCTCGCCGCGGCAAGTCTGGCGGCGGCTCCGGCTCCGGCTCCGGCGGCGCGCGGTGTGCGCGAGAGCATGCTGGGCGCCACGGGGTCGGGCTTCAGCGCCGGAAGCGGGTTGCCCGCGCCTTCGATAGACGCGGTGCGAGGCATCACTACGCGGTAGGGGCGCTCGATCGCGCGATGCGGATGGCGTCCTGCCGTCGCTTAACCGGCGAAAATCCGCCGCGGCTTCAGCAGTCTTCGGCCGCGCACCGACCAGTAGCAACTGCATGCCAGCAGCACGGCGATGCCGGCGGACGACTCGGCCGGCGTTGTCCGAACGCCGGCAATCCCCTCGACGGCAAACAGGCCGTTCGTCACAGCCAGCAGCGCCGCCCACAGCGCGCACGCGGCCTGCATCAGCAAACGCGTTCCCTTCATATGCCGGGCGCGGGTGTCGTGCGACCAGGTGGGCGGTCGGCGCCCGCAGAAGAAGACGATCATCATCAGCATGACGACGAGGGTGACGATCCAGTCGATCAGTTTCATCGAAACAGCACTCCCTAAAAGCAGCCGCGACTATAGGGAGGTGTTTCGTCTACAACCGTCGGAAGTTTCTGAAATGTGGGAGGCCGCTGAACGATATCGAGGCGAGCGCCGCTGCATGTCGACGCCCTTTGCGGGATGCATCAATCCTCGCGGGGTTCAGGATCGAATCCAGCCTTTGCCAAGCCTTCAGTGAAGACGGCAAGGTTTTCGTCGCGCTGGATCGGCATCCAGTCGGACAAGTTGCCGAGGCGCAAGTCGGGAATCAGTTCGCGTAAGCGAATCGCGGCTTGTCGAGCTTCCGCTGCTTTCCCGAGCCAGGCCTCGCTCGCGGCGAGCGTTGCGTAGGCCATGCCGAAACCCGGCAAATCCCGGATGGCTTTCTCGGCCCACGCGGCGGCTTCGACGAAGTTGCCCATGAACAAATGCGCGGCCGACAAGCCGAACTGCATTCGGTAGCGTTCTGGATCCAGCGGGCTCAACTGCATCGCATGGGCAAATTGCCCGATCGCCTGTTCAGTCTCGCCATGCCACAAGCGGAGAAATGCGCTGAGAAACCACGCGGCGGCAAGATTGGGATTCAACTCGAGCGCCCGATCCAGCAAGGCGATACCTTCGGGCAGGTTGCCGGCCAGATGCGATAGCGCATGACCGCTGCGCGCGAGAGCTACGGCGTCGTACTTGCCCAACTCCACGGCACGACGCGCCCACCGGGCGCCTTCGGCCATTTCCGTTGGGCGATCGTGCATCCAGCCATTGATCTTGCGCCAGCAGTGACACCAGGCCGCCATCGCATACGCCGATGCAAGCTCAGGGTCGCACGCAAACGCGCGCTGAAATAACGGCAACGCTTCATCGATCGCTTCGCGGCTGCCTTGATGAAGCTGCGCCATGCCGCGCAGGTAGTAGTCGTAGGCACGCAGACTTTCGGTCGGTTTGAACCGCGCGCGAGCGATCTCCGCCTGTTCGACCTGCGGCGCAATCGCACCGACCACGCTGTCGGCGATCTGGTCCTGGAACTCGAAAATATTGTCGAGCACGCCCTCGAAGCGGCCAGCCCAATGGGTCGCGCCGGTGCCCGCGTCGACGAGCTGGCCGGTGATGCGAACGCGCCCCTGTGCCTGCCGCCAACTGCCTTCGAGCACGTAGCGCACGCCGAGCTCACGGCCGATCTGCTTCACGTCCACGTTGCGATGCTTGTAAGTGAAGCTCGAATTGCGCGCGACGACGAACAACCAGCGGTATCGCGACAGCGCGGTGATGACGTCCTCGATCACGCCGTCGGCCAGATAGTCCTGCTCCGGGTCGCCGCTGAGATTGACGAAAGGAAGGATGGCGATGGAAGGCTTGCTGGCCTGCGCCGCATCCGGCGATGACGTCTCGGTCGCCGTCGCTGTCTTCTCGCTGGCCTGATCAGATGCCGGATGTTCGGTGACGTCGGCGACAAACCGGAATCCCTTGCGCGCCACGGTTTTGATCACGCGCTGCTGCTGACCGTCATCGCCGACCGCGCTGCGTGCGGCGTTGACGTGACTGGCCATGGTGGATTCGGAAATCACGCGGCCGTCCCACACCGCATTGATCAACTCATCACGACCCACGACCCGGTTGCGATGGCTCGCCAGATAAACCAGCAGATCGAACACTTTCGGCGTCGTGGCGACCGCTTGTGAAGCGCGGCGCAAGTCGCGACGCTCCAGGTCCAGCGTGCAGTCAGCGAAAACCCATTGCATTGGGGACTCCAGAGCGAGAAAGCCGCCAGCTACGCGCTACCCGGCGCGCTGATGAAGCGGATCAAGGAATTTTGGACGGAAATACAAGGCGCAGGCAAAGCGGCGCCGGCGGCTGGAAATGATACTGCACCCATCGGATCAACCAGCAAGCGCTTCGTCAACCGAACCGGAGGAGTGGAACATGAAAGTGGTCGTCATGGGTGGCAGCGGACTGATCGGCTCCAACGTGGTGCGGCGGCTTCGCCGCGATGGTCACGACGTGGTGGCCGCATCCCCGTCGACCGGAGTGGACTTGATGACCGGCGAGGGCTTGGCGAAAGCGCTCGAAGGCGCGCAGGTCGTCGTCGATGTCGCCAACGCACCGTCCTTCGAGGACGAGGCCGTGATGACTTTCTTCCAGACGGCGGGCCGCAACCTGTTGGCCGCCGAACACGCGGCGGGCGTCGAGCACCATCTCGCTCTGTCGGTCGTAGGCACGGAACGCCTGCAGCAAAGCGGGTATTTTCGCGCCAAGGCCGCGCAGGAGACGCTGATCCAGGCGTCGACCGTTCCGTACACGCTGCTGCGTGCGACGCAGTTCTTCGAATTCGTCGGCGGCATCATCGAGGCCAGCTCCCAGCGAGGCGAGGTGCGTCTTTCGCCCGCGCTGATCCAGCCGGTCGCCGCCGACGACGTCTCCGCAGTCCTCGCCGATCTCGCAGCGGGGGTGCCGCTGAACGACACGACTGAAGTCGCCGGTCCGGACCGCTTCCCACTCGACGAGCTCGCCCGCAAGTTCCTCGCCGCGCACAAGGATCCACGCACGGTGATCGCCGATATCCACGCCCGCTATTTCGGCAGCGGACTGGACGACCGCACGTTGGTCGCCGGCAGCGGTCATCGCGTCGGCCCGACACGCTTCCACACCTGGCTCAGCCGCTCCGTCGCGAAAGACTGAACCGCATTCCCGCAACGATTTTTCCTTTCTTCAACCGCCCAAAGGACATGCCATGACCCAGCGCATCGACTACCAGCAGCAATCCCCGGAACTGTTCAAGAAGTTCGTCGAGTTCAGCCTCGTGCTCAAGAAGTCGGCCATCGAGGAAACCATCCGCCATCTCGTCGACATCCGCGCGTCGCAGCTCAACGGCTGCTCGTTCTGCGTCGACATGCACGTGAAGGAAGCCACGATCCATGACGAGCGTCCGTTGCGCCTTCATCACGTGGCCGTGTGGCGCGAGTCCAACCTGTTCACGCCGCGCGAGCGTGCGGCGCTCGCCTGGACCGAGGCGCTGACCCATATTTCGCCGCTCGGTGTGAGCGATGAAATCTACGATCGCGTGCGGACCCAGTTCTCGGAGAAGGAGTTGTCCGACCTGACCTTCCAGGTGATGTCGATCAACGCGTGGAATCGGGTCAACATCGGCTTCCGCATCCCGCCGGGCATCTACGACAAGGCTTTTGGCGTGGACAAGTCCGGTCTGGCCTGATCGATCAGCATAGGAGCACCGTCATGCATATTTCCAGATGGGTGATCGCATCGCTGCTGCTGGCAGCGGGCGCCGCACACGCGCACGAGCCGCCGCAGGCGCAAGTTTCGCCGCTGACGACCAAGGCGCTGGCAGACTATCCGGGCAAGGAAGTCACGGTGCTCTCGGTCGAGTATCCGCCCGGCAGTGCGGACCCGGTGCATCGGCATGATGCGCACGGCTTCATCTACGTGCTGGAAGGCTCGATCGTGATGGGTGTGCGCGGCGGCAAGACCGTCACGCTGAAGCCGGGCCAGACCTTTTACGAAGGTCCGAACGACGTGCACACGGTCGGGCGCAATGCCAGCAAGACCAGGCCGGCTAAATTCCTGGTTTTTCTGCTGAAGGATGCCGGTGCGCCGATTCTGACGCCGGCGAATTGACTGGCCCGTTGATATTCGCGCAACCGCGATTCAGGCGAGCAGCGGCTCGGCGAATACCGAACCGCTGCTTTTCTTCGCCTACGCAGCGAAGTCGGTGGATGACGACAGGTCCTTCCAGGCTTCCGTTTCCTGCGTCACATAAGCGTTTTTCGCGGCGATCGCGGCCAGCGTGTCCGTCCCGAGCGGCAGGCGCAACGGCGGGGACGCCGCGTCGACCAGCGCGATCATCGCGGCGGCAAGCCTGGCCGGGTCGCCGGGCTGGTTGTGATTCAGTTGCATGGCCTTGCGGCGAACCGCACCCGAGGTTTCGTCGTAATCGTCGATCACGTCCGGCGCAACGACCAGCGACGAAGCATCGAGAAAGTCCGTGCGGAAATACCCCGGCTCGACGACTGTCGCGTGAATGCCGAGCGGTTTCAACTCGGCATGCAGCGCTTCGGTGATGCCTTCGACGGCAAACTTCGTCGACGAATAGACGCCAAAGCCCGCCGCGGCACGATAGCCGCCGATCGACGAAATATTGATCACGTGGCCCGAGCGGTTCGCGCGCATCGCCGGCAATACGGCGCGGGTGACGTTGAGCAAGCCGAAGACGTTGGTGTCGTACATGCGACGCACGTCCTTGTCGGCGGATTCTTCCACCGCGCCGAGCAGACCGAACCCGGCGTTGTTGACCAGCACGTCGATGCGGCCGAATTTTTCGACTGCGGCCTGCACCGCCGCCTTTGCCTGCGCTTCGTTGGTCACGTCCAGCTCCACCGGCAGCAACGCAGCCGACTCGCCAAGCCGCTCGGTGATCGCCGCGACTTTGCGTCCGGCGGCCACCACCGCGTTGCCGTCTGCAAGCGCGGCTTCGGCAATCAATGCGCCGATGCCTCGCGACGCGCCGGTGATGAACCATACCCGCTTGAAACCGCCCTGTTGAATGTTTGCCATGATGTGTCTCCTACGTGTGAGTGATGAAGTGATGCCATCGTAGGCTCAGCGATTGACACAAACTAGCCGTACTTCGCTGGAGACATAATCAACTTATATTTGCGAATCGACGGCTCCGGCAGGATTGGCAGGCGGAACCACGGTCTGCCTCGCCGCGGTGACTCGAAGCGGCCGCGCGGCGCAACGGCGGTATCATGAGCACGTCTTAGCATCTGCGAGCCGCTCGGCGCGGCTTCTTTCTGATCATGATTTCATTTGTTTCCTCATCCTTATTGCGCCGCGCGGCGGTCGTCATCTTCGTGTTCGGCGCGCTGGCCGCGTGCCAGAAAAACGATGCTTCGGCCGGCCAGGTCGCGGGCAAGCTCAACGACGCCGCGCAGCTTGCCGGTCAGAAGCTCGATCAGGCAGCGAGCTACGTCGGCCAACAGGTCACGGCGACCAAGGACGCCGCACAGCAGAACCTCGACTCGGCCTCTGCGCCGTCGATCAGGATCGACCCGGCCGCGCTCGCGTCGAGCGCGCAGGCCAACCTGCAGAACGCGGCGAGCGCGGCCAACGCTCAGCTCGGCAGGGCCGCGTCGATCACGGGCCAAGGCCTCGAAACGGCGGGGCGCAAGCTGCAGGCGTGGTCGGCGCAGAATGCGACCTCGTCGGCTTCGGCGAGCGCATCGACCGAGTCTGCCGACGCGCAGAAGCAGATGGACAAATGACCCGCGCTCGGTTCGATCCGGCTTTCGCCGTTTGACTTTAGAGGTATATGTAATTACGATGGTTACACATTGTCGTTGCGGGACGGATCTGCTGTGAACACGAGTAGCCGGTTTGCCTTTGCCGTGCATGTGCTCGCACTGCTGTCGTTACAGGGCGGCGTGCCGTTGTCGTCGGAGATAATTGCGGGCAGCGTGAACACGAATCCCGCGCTGATCCGCCGGCTGCTGGCGATGCTCTCGGAGGCCGGCCTCACCACGTCGCAGATGGGCGCCGGTGGCGGCGCGTTGCTCGCGCGGCGGCCGGAACAGATCACGCTGCTCGACGTCTATCGCGCCGTAGAGGACGCGCAGTTGTTCGCGTTGCATCGCGAGGAGCCGAATCCCGAGTGCATGGTGGGGCGCAATATCCAGAGCGTGCTGAGCGGAATCATCGACGAAGCGCAGCAGGCGATGGAAGCGGCGCTCGCCGCACGCACGCTCGCCGATGCGACCGCCGACGTGGTCCGCTCGGAGAAGCATCGCGAGCGCAAGCGCCGGGCTTGACGGTGCCTAAGCAATGAACGGGGTGAGAGCCCCGCTTTTTTTCTCGCTATATGTAACTGTGACAGTTACATATAAAACAACCTGAGGAGTACGCTGATATGAGCAAGCAATTGAAGATCGCCTTGTTTGGCGCGACCGGCACGATCGGATCGCGGATTGCCGCGGAAGCCGCGCGTCGCGGGCATCAGGTGACGGCGCTGGTGCGCGATCCGGCGCGCGTGCCGGCCGGCGTCGCGAATCTGCATGCGGCGCAGGCCGATCTGCTCGACGCCGCGAGCGTCGGCGCGGCGGTGCGCGGTCAGGACGTCGTGGCAAGCGCGTATGCGCCGCCGCAAGGCGATCTCGCCACGCTGACGCAAGCCACGCGCGCGCTGGTCGAAGGGGTGCGCGCGGCGGGGCTGAAACGCGTCGTCGTGGTAGGCGGCGCGGGCTCGCTCGAAGTCGCGCCGGGCAAGCAGCTGGTCGATACCGACAGTTTTCCGCCCGCGTACAAGGGCATCGCGCTCGCGCACCGCGACGCGTTCGACTACTACCGCGGCGTGACCGATCTCGACTGGACGTTCTTCGCGCCGGCCGCGCTGATCGCGCCGGGCGAGCGCACCGGCAAGTTCCGCACGGGCGCGAACACGCTGATCGCGGACGCGGACGGCAACAGCCGCATTTCGGCCGAAGACTACGCGATCGCGTTCGTCGACGAACTGGAGCAGGGCCGCTTCGTCCGCCAGATCGCGACGGTCGCGTACTGACGACCGGCGCATCGAATCCGCCGGCCGCGCAAGCGTACTAACATTCGGTTACGCATGTTCGGGCGCGCCGGGCGTAACTGCGGCTACACTGGCGTCTGCCGTTTTCTCACGGATTGCCATGCAGTCATGCCCGTCGCGGCGTGAGTCCGAGGCTGCGCCGTCTGGCGGCGGGCAGCAGCCGGCGATTCTCACCGCCACTCATCTCTCCTCCGATCACACCGCTCGCGACACTGCCAGCGGCGACGTCCGTCCGCGCGTGAGCGCATATGCGCTGCTGGGTTGGTTTACCGCGCTGCTGTGCGCCACGCTGATTCTGTGCCTCGGCGCGCTGCCGCGCATCGCGCAGGCCGCCGGCCCCGCGGTCGGCGGCGGCACGCCGGTGATCCCGGCACTACAGAGCCTGATCAACAGCGCGACGGTGAACGCGACGCCCGCGTCCGAGGCCTCGGGTGCGTCGGCGCCCGAGGCGGCGTCGGCGTCGGCCCCGTCGCCCGCGAGCCAGGCGGAGCTCGCACGCTCGCTCGACAGTGTGATCGCCACGCTCGACAACGACCGCCAGCGCAGCGCGCTCGTCGCCCAGCTGAAAAAGTTGCGCGACGTATCGGAAAGCGCCGCTCACACCGTCGGCCCGCCCGCGCCGGCGGCCGTGCAACCAAGTCCGGGCCTGCTCGGCGCGATCGCATCGGGTATCGCGTCGTTCGAATCCGACGTGCACCAGGGCCGCACGCCGGTGCGCTACTGGAGCGGGCGCGTGACCGCGGCCGGCAACGAGCTGTACACGATCGTCTCCGGCCAGGGCCGCGAGGGTGTCGGCACGATCCTGCTGGCGATGCTGGGGATGCTGGCCGGCTGGGGTGCCTGTGCCGGCGCGCTGATCTATCTGCAGCATCGGGTGCACAGACGCTTCGGCATCGAACTGGTGCTGCGGCCCAATCCCACCACGCGCGAGTTGCTGATCTTCGCGTTGCGCCGCGTCGGTCCGTGGATCATCGCGTTCATCGCGGCGCTGCTGTTCATGCGCGCGATGCCCGATGCGCTCGGCCGCACGCTCGGCATGGTGGTCGCGTATGCGATCGTCGCGGGCGCGGTGTTTTCCGCGATCTGCCTGATCATGTTTTCGCTGTTCGGCTCGGGCCACCGGCGCGTCGCGGTGCGATTGCTGATCGATCACGCGCGCCGCGTGCTGTTCGTGATCGGCGTGTGCGGCGCGCTCGGCGACGCAGCCGTCAATTACGACGTCGAGCATCAGATCGGCACCAATCTCGCCGCGCTGATTTCGACCGCGGCCAACATGACGGCTGCCGTGCTGACCGGCTATTTCGCGCTCGCGTTTCGCCGGCCGATCGCGCATCTGATCCGCAACCGGCCGTACGAACAGCGCAGCGACCACCGGGCCGCGACCGATGCGTTCGAGGTGCTTGCCGCGATGTGGCACGTGCCGGTGCTGGTGCTGGCGGCCGCGTCGGTGGTCGCGACGCTGGGCGGCTCCGGCTCCAGCGAAAATGTGCTGCAGATTTCGATCGTCACCGCGCTGCTGCTGGTGCTGGCGTTTTTCCTGTCGGCGATCGTGCTGCGCATGACGCGCCCGCGCAGCGCCCGCGCGCGGCGCCGCTCGCCGTATCTGACGCGGCTGCTGCGCTTTTGCGGCACCTTGCTGACCTTGTTCATCTGGCTGTTTTTCTTCGAATTGGCGGCGCGGCTGTGGGACGTGTCGCTGGCCGAGGTGATCGAGAGGAACGTGGCGGCGCGCGGCATCGCGCATGCGATGACGGCGATCGTCGCCACCGTGTTCATCGCGTGGCTGCTGTGGATTCTGGTCGACACCGCGATCACCGAAACGCTCAATCCGGGCAGCCCGCGCAACAAGGCGCGCAGCCCGAGCACGCGCGCCCGCACGATGCTGCCGCTGGTGCGCAACGTGTTGCTCGTGTCGATCATGACGATCGGCGGCATCGTCACCGCGGCGAACCTCGGCATCAACGTGACGCCGCTGCTCGCCGGCGCGGGCGTGATCGGTCTGGCGATCGGCTTCGGCGCGCAGTCGCTGGTGACCGACCTGATCACCGGGCTTTTCATCATCATCGAGGACACGATCTCGGTCGGCGACTGGATCGACGTCGATGGCGGCCATGCGGGCACGGTCGAGCATCTGTCGATCCGCACCGTGCGGCTGCGCGACGGGCAGGGCGCGATTCACGCGATTCCGTTCTCGCAGATCAAGATCGTGAAGAACCTGTCGCGCGATTTCGCGTACGCGGTGTTCGAGGTGCGCATGTCGTTCTCGACCGATGTCGACGAGATCACGCAGCTGATCCGCGAAGTCGGCGCGGAGCTGATGGCCGACTTCCGCTACCGGCGCGAGATGCTCGGGCCGATCGAGGTGTGGGGTCTCGACCGCTTCGATCCGAACTGGATGGTCGTCAAAGGGCAGATCAAGACGCGGCCGCTGCAGCAATGGAGCGTCGCGCGGGCGTTCAATTTGCGGCTCAAGCGCAAGATGGACGAGGCGGGCATCGAGATTCCGGTCGCGCAGATGCGGGTGTACACGTCGTCGAAGGATAGCGAGGGCGAGCCGTTGCGCGACGATGAGATGACCGGGTTCGTCGCGCCTGTGGATGCCGGTGCCGACGCGCACCAGCGGGCGCGCGACGGCGCGCACGGCAAAGCGCATCAAAGGACCCATGAACCCGCGCGCGAGCGAACCCGCGAAGCGGCGCACGAGTATCCGCGCGAAGCGGAGTATGAAGTGGGCGCTGTGGGCCCGTCGGCGCGCGCATCGACACATGTGCCGCTTGCGCCCGCGCGTGACGTGTCGCACGATCCGCGTCCGGCGCCGCCACCGACCGGACAGACCGCGCCGATTCCGCCGCAGATTCCGACGGCGGGCGATGTCGGAGGAAAGAGTTGAGGCGGGGGTTTGTTGGGCAACGCGCGAAGACGGTCGCGTGCTTGTGTGCTCGCATGACTGCGTAGTCGCGCGAACGCGTTACGTCACATCCCGTCACACGTCAGGTCACGTCACGTCCCGTCGTGACGTGCACCGTCGTCACACCATCTCCGCGGCATCGGCCGTGCGCACGATGTCGTTCACGTGCGTCCCGATCCGCGCGCCTTCGACGCCATAGATATGCAGCGACACCGCCGGCGCGTCACTGCTGTTGCCGAGCCGATGAATCGCTGCGCGGCCGCCGCGCACGTACGACACCGCGCCGCGGTTGCGCGTCAGGGCGCGCAGCGCGCTCGCGCATTGCTGCGCGTCGTTCCATTCGAAGACCGTTTCGCTCAGCTGGCCTTCGACCACCGTGTAACCGCACCACGTGTGATGTGCATGCACGGGGCTCGCCTGGCCGGGCTGCCAGACCAGCGCGGCGATCGCATAGCGGCCTTGCGGATCGGCGACGAGCAGATGGCGCCGATAAGTTTCGGCGGAACCTTCGCGTTGCACCGGTGCGAGCAGCGCCGGGTCGGCGGCCGCCTCGGCGAGCGCGAGCCGCATGGTGCGCGCGAAGAACGTCGAATGCGACGGTTCCGGAAATTTCGCGCAGGCTTCGAACATCGCGTCGAGCGTGTCGCACAGGCGCTCGAGCGGTGTGCGCTTCATATCGCGCAGCGTGTGCATAGGTAACGCGGTCGCTTCGAGGCGGGCCGGGTCCGGCAGCGACTTCAGGTAGTCGGGAAGGTGCTTGAAAGCGGTGGCGCGAAGGTCGTCGCTCATGATGGTGATGCAGCGCGGGCGCTGCTGGTCGGCAATTTTCGGTATGGATATTTATACCGGTTTGCCCGGAGAAAGAGTTTCCATATAATTCCCTCCGCTGTCAGAAAAGTAGAATAATTTCCTATGAGGGGTGGGGGTATGGGTATGGATATCATCGATCGGAAGCTGCTCGAATTGCTGCAGGCGGACGCGACGATGCCGATCGCCGAACTCGCGCAGCGCGTGAACCTGTCACAGACGCCATGCTGGAAGCGGCTGCAGCGCCTGAAGGACGCGGGCGTGATTCGCGCGCAGGTGGCGCTGTGCGACGCGCGCAAGCTGGGTGTCGGAACCACGGTGTTCGTGGCGGTGCGCACGAACCAGCACACGGACACATGGGCCGCCGCGTTCGCGCAGGCGGTGCGCGATATCCCCGAAGTGGTCGAGGTCTACCGGATGAGCGGCGAGACGGACTATCTGCTGCGCGTGGTGGTCTCCGATATCGATGACTACGACCGGATCTACAAGCAGTTGATCACGGCCGTGCCGCTGTACGACGTGAGTTCGAGCTTCGCGATGGAGCAGATCAAGTATTCGACGGCGTTGCCGGTGCGTTCGTCGGCGGTAACGTGATGCTCGTGGAGCATCCGTGAGCGCCAGGAGCGCCGCTTGCTGTTTCGATAGCAAATGCGCTCCGGCGCATCCATGCCGACCCCATCGGCTGCAAGCCGCGTGCAAGCTCGCTGGGCGTAGAATGCCGCCTTCTCCGACCCATCCGCGACTGCTACGCGAACCGAGCCCGCTTCATGACCAGACCGCCGCGCAAGAAGAACCCGACCTTTGGCATCGCCGTCTTTATCGTGGTGGCGATTCTGCTCGTGACCGCAACGCTGATCTACAACGCGATCCGTCAAAAGCACGAGTTCGAGAGCCAGCCCACGCAGGTGCCGCCGGTGGCCTCGGAGGCAGCGGCGGCGGTCAACGCGCTGAGACCGGCGAGCGGCGCCGCGCAATAACGCCCGCGCGCGTCGCAGCTCACTCCTCCGGCAACCGGATGATGCTCGCGTCCTTGCGAATCTGCGCGGACGCCGCGAGCATCTGCTTGCATTGATGCGCAAGCAGTTTCGTGTCGTGCACCGCATCGGCCGAATAGTCGGGTGATTTCTCCGTTTTGACGACCATCGCATCGAGCTCGCGACTCATCAGTTTGATCTGCTCGCTCTGCTCTGCGGGCAACGCGGTGCCGGCTTCGGCAGCGCTCAGGTTGTCGCGCACGAGGCTCAATGCGCGCTGCAGCGGCTGTAGCGAGACGTCCTCGACCTGTTGCTGCTGTTGCGCGGAGGTGCGCAGCAGCGGCGCGGCAGCCGTGATCTGCGACGCGAGCACGTGGCTGCGCACCAGCAGACCGTTCAACTCCGGCACGAACTTCTGCGCGGACTTCGGTTCGAGCATCATGCGCTGGAATGCCTGACCGAGATTCGCGAACGCAACGTGAACGTTCTTGCGCGCGAGCCGATAGCGGTAATCGCGGTCGAGCGCGGTCGCAGCCGCGGCGGCGGCAGCCGATGCGCCGCTTGCCGGGCGCGCGGTCGGATTGCGGATCGTGGTGGTGCCATGGGCGGCGTCGCCAGCGTTCGCCTCGGCACCAGCGTCGCCGAGCGGCTGTGCACGGCTTGCGCGCTCCGCGCGGCGCGCACCGGCGCCACTCTTTACGTCGGCTTCGGCTCCAGCGACAGCGAGCGCCGGCCCGCCAAAGCCGAGCGCCGGGTCCGCCATCGCGGCCGCCGGCGCACGCGCGCCCGCTTCGGTCACGGCCGCGACCACCGCAGCGGCCGGCTTGCCGCTCCACCACCAGCTCGCTTCGAGATACTGCCGCGTCGCGCTGATCATGTTGTTGACGAGCTTGCCCATCAAGCGGTACTCCCAGTACGGGAACAGGTGGCTCGCCGCGATCGCGATCGCGCAGCCGACCACGGTGTCGATCGCGCGCTCGCCGATGATGCGCAGGCTGCCCGGCGCAAGCAGATGGAACAGCAGCAGCACATACGACGACGTGAACACGACGCTCGCCGTGTAGTTGAACAGCAGCAGGCTGTAGCTCATCACCATCGACGCGAACATCACGACCATCAGGATGTGCGGCTCCTTCACGAAGATGATCAGCGCGATGCTCGCCGCGCAGCCGATCAGCGTGCCGATGATCCGCTGCCCGTTGCGCTGCTTGGTCAGCGAGTAGCCGGGCTTCAGAATGATGACGGTGGTCATCACGATCCAGTACGCGTTGGTCAGCGGCAGCAGGCGGCCGAGCCAGAAGCCCACGGCGACCGCGATCGTCACGCGCAACGCATGGCGAAAGCTCGGCGAGGCCATCGTCAGATTCGAGAAGATCTGCCCGAACGGCACGCGCCGGCTCGTCACGAAGCGGCTCAGCGCCTGGTCGATGCGCAGTTCGGTTTCGGTCGGGCTCGGCTCGGTGGTGAGGCTGCGGCGCATCTTGTCGATCAGCCGCGTGGCGCTCCAGATGCGGCGGAAATTCGACGACACCGCCGAATACGCCTCCGGGTTCTGCGTCGGCAGTTCCTGCTTGCGCATCAGCTCGATTTCATACTCGATCGCGCGCAACTCTGCCTTCACATTCACGCGCTTGCGCGGCGCCTGATTCTGCAGCACCGCGAGGCCGATCTCCTCGAGATCTTCGGCCGCCTTGCGGATCAGATCGCGATAGAACACCAGCAGGTCGGAGCCGCCGAACGTGCTGCGCACGAGCGTGTAATCGGTTTGCGCGCCGACGAACAGCTCGTGCAGATCGACGGTATTGATGAACAGGTTGTACAGCATCGCGCGGCGTGGTTCGAGCTTGCCGCGTTTGAGCCTGGGCAGATTGCGCAGCACGATGTCGCGCGCGGCCTCCTGGCGATCGACCGCGGAGATCTGCTTGTCGACGAGGTTGCGATAGCACTCGTCGAGATCGTTGTCGAGATCGTAGAACGCGGCGCGCGCGAGCAGATAGTCCGCGCACGCGAACACGCTTTCGGCGAGCGCCTGCTGCTCGATCCGATGCACCATCCATTGGCTCACGAAGGTCGACCAGTATGTGTACCAGAGGCCGCCGAGCAGGATCCACGACGCGTTGACGAGCGCCTGCTGTGGCGTGAAGTGCTCCTCCAGCGTCAGGATCATCATGAACAGCGTCGCGAAGCTGATTTGCGGCCAGCGGTTGCCGTACACGACGATCAGCGACAGCACGAACGTGAGCGGCACGACCGTGCACCACAGCGCGATCGGATTGACGGTGGCGAGGCCGGTGGCGAGCGCGGACAGAAAGCCGATCACCGAGCAGGCCAGCATCTCGTTGTGCTTGTACTTGAGCGGGCCCGGCATGTCGACGACGCAGGCGCCGAGCGCGCCGGTCGCGATCGTGAAGCCGAGTTCACGATTGTCAAACACGAGCAGGCACAGGATGGCCGGTAACGACACGCCGACCGCGATGCGCAGGCCGCCATAAAAGTACTGGCTATAGAGGAATTTTCTTATTTCGACCGAATAGCGCATCGACTAACTGAATCCATTCACCGAGAAAACCGCAGTTGGAAAGACAGCGCGAAACTGCCGTCGAGTCTAACTGATTTTGCGCGCGATCTGACCTCGTCCATTCGGCCAGGTTATGCCGTGGGGATCGGTTTGTTATGCTGTCGCTTCAATGTCCGCCGCGGTTCGCGAGCATCACTCGCGGGCCGTCGGCGTGCCAAATGTGATCTGGAATCCATGCTTCAGCTCTTCTACTCGAACCGCTACGAAACGCTGGTGGGCGCGCTGCTCGACGACCTCGCGCAGGCGCCGTCCGACCCATGGACCGCGCGTCCCGTGATCGTGCCGAGCGCGGCCGTGCGCCGGCGGCTCGAACTCGATATCGCCGCGCGCCAGGGCATCTGCGCGAACGTGAACTTTGGTTATCTCGCGCAATGGTTGTGGGCGCAGATCGGCGGCGTGATCGAGGTGCCGAAGCATTCGCCGTTCGCGCCGGACCGGCTCGTGTGGCGCTGCTACCGGCTGCTCGACGACACCGACGAAGCGCTGCCGTGGAATGCGTCGCCGCGTTTGCGCGCCTATCTCGATGCGGCCGACGCGTCGATGCGCTACGAACTCGCGCGGCGCGTCGCGACCGTGCTCGATCACTATCTGACCTATCGCCCCGAATGGCTGCTGCAGTGGCAGAAGGGCGGCTCGATCTTCGCGAGTGGCGCGGCAGACGACACCGGTCCGCGTCTGACCGGCGCGAGCGATGCGGCGCGCGAAGACGAGCGCTGGCAGGCGGCGCTGTGGCGCGCGGTGCTCGCCGAACTCGCGCAAGCCGGCGGCCATGCGCAAACATCCGCGGCCGCGTTGCCACCCGCGTATCGGTTCCTCGATGAAATCGCCGGGCTCGATCTCGAGGCGATCTCGAACGCGCAATGGCCCGAGGCGGTCAGCGTGTTCGCGCTGCCGACCATGCCGCCGCTGCACATTGCGTTGCTGCGCGCGCTGTCGCGCTGGATCGACGTGCGTCTCTATGTGATGAACCCATGCCGCGAGTTCTGGTTCGACGTGGTCAGCGAAGGGCGCGTGCAGGCGCTCGACGCGGCGGGGCAGCTCGACTATCAGGAAGTCGGTCATCCGCTGCTCGCCGAATGGGGACGGCAGACTCAGGCGCAGCTGCATATGCTGCACGAGCTGACCGAAAGCGCGGCATCGGCCGAGACCGGCGACTTCACCGAGAACCCCGAACCGAGCTGGCTTGCCGCCGTGCAGAACGGCATCCTCGATCTGCGCAACGAAGCCGATGCCGACGAGTTGCCTGTCGAGCGCGGTATCGAGGTCCACGTTTGCCATAGCCTGTCCCGGCAGCTCGAAGTGCTGCACGATCGCCTGCTTGGCTGGTTCGACGAGTTCGACGATTTGCAGCCGTCCGACGTGCTGGTCGCGGTGTCCGATCTGGCGGCGGCCGGTCCGCTGATCGATGCGGTGTTCGGCACCACGCCCGCCGGCGACACGCGCCGCATTCCGTACCGGATCACCGGCTTGCCGCCGTCGCAGGCCAATCCGGTCGCGCGTCTGTTGCTCGACTGGCTCGCGCTGCCCGAGCGCAGTGTGGGTGCGCCAGATCTGATCGAATGGCTGCGCGTCGACGCGGTCGCGGTGCGTTACGGCATCGATGCGAATTCGCTCGAAGCCGCGCAGGAATGGCTCGCGGCCGCCGGCGCGCGGCGCGGGCTCGCGCCGCTCGAACCGGTCGGCGAGCACGTGCCGGTCGCGCGTCATACGTTCGCCGATGCGCTCACGCGCCTGTACCTCGGCTATGCGATGCCGGCCGGCGGCGAGCCGGTCGATGCATGGCTGCCGGTCGAAGGCGCGGGCGGTTCGGATGCCGAATTGCTCGGCCGTCTGTCGCGCTTCGTCGACGATATCGACAGCTTCGCGGCGAGCTGTGCGATCGAGCGCACGCCCGCCGACTGGTCGCAGCTGCTGCTCGAAACGCTCGGGCAGTGCTTCGACGGCGGCGTCGAGTTCGCCGATTCGCTCGCGGCCGTGCGCGACGCGCTCGATGCGATGACTGCCGCGATGCAGGCCGGCGCGCACGACGTGTTGCTGCCGGCGTCGGTGGTGCGCACCGCGCTCACCGAAGCGCTCGACGACCCCGCGCGCGGCGGCGTGCCGTGGGGCAGCGTGACATTTTCTTCGCTGACGAGCTTGCGCGGTTTGCCGTTCCGGGTGGTCTGCCTGCTCGGCATGGACGACGGCGTGCTGCCGTCGCTCGCGCGTGCCGACGAGTTCGATCTGATGGCCGCGTTCGGCAAGGCCGGCGACCGTCAGCGCCGCGACGACGAGCGCAATCTGTTCCTCGATCTGCTGCTCGCCGCGCGCGAGCGGCTCTTCATCGCGTACACGGGCCGCAGCATTCGCGATAACGCGCCACTGCCGCCGGCCGCGCTCGTCGACGAATTGCTCGATCATCTCGCGCAGGTGTCGGCGGGCGAGGACGCGAGTCCGGCCGACGTCGACCGCGCCCGGCGCGAGTTCATCGTCGAGCATCTGCTGCAGGCGTTCGCGTCGGACTATTTTGCGGCGAAGGCGGACCTGTTCACCTACGACGCCGATCGCGCCGAGCTGGCCACGCTGCTCGCCGAACCGCAGCATGCGGACGCCGCGCCGTTCTTCGATCAACCGCTGCCGCCGGAAGATTTGCGCGAGGTGCAGTTCGACGATTTCGTGCGCTTCTGGCGTCATCCGGCGCGCGCGTTGTTGCGCGACCGGCTCGGCATCGCGTTGTCGGACGCGCAAGGCGAACTGCTCGATACGGAGCCGTTCGATCTCGACTATGCGGGCCGCGACGCGCTCGCCGAGCGCCTGCTGCCGGTGCTGCTCGACGCCGACACCGCAGACGACGTGGTGTATAGCCGCGTGCAGCGCGTCGCCGAGGCGAGCCCCGAGTTGCCGGGCGGCGCGACCGGCGCGGTGTGGCGCGCTCGCGAACTGTCCGCGCTGCGGCAGTTGGCGCAAAGCGTGCGGCGCGAAGTCGCCGCCGGTGTCGAGCGCTTGCCGTTCGTGCTCGACATCAGGCCGCGCTGGCCGCAGGGCGGCGATGGCATCGATAGCGCCGATTCCCTGTTCGGCGACTACGACGCGCTGCTGCGCGAGGCCGCCGAAACGCCGCTGCAATTGCGCGGCACGTTGAACCTGCTGACCGGAACGGGACAAGTGATCTTTCGTTATGCCAAAGCCAGCGCGCGCGATTATCTATCCGCGTGGCTCGCGCATCTGGTCTATTGCGCGGCGCAGCCGGACGGTCCGCGCCGCACCGTGTGGCACGGCAGCGGCGAGAGCTTCGAGCTCGCGCCCGTCGCGGCGCCGCTCGACGAACTCGCGCCGTTGGCGGCGCTCTTCAATGCCGGCCGTCGGCTGCCGCTGCGCTTCTTCCCTAAGAGCGCATGGGCGAGAGTCAGCGAAAGCGAATCGGCGGCACAGGGCGTATGGATCAACGACCGCGTGCGCGGCGAGTCCGACGACCCCGCGTTGCGCATCGCGCTGCGCGGCACGCCGCTCACGCTCGCGGAGCCGTTCGGCAGCCTCGCCGCGATCGTCTTCAAGCCACTGATCCAGCATGTGCGGAGCGCCTCATGAGCGAAGCGCTGCGCCATCAAAACCTCGTCGCCGACGAACTCGACGTGTTCGCGTGCCCGCTCGACGGCGTGAACCAGATCGAAGCGTCGGCGGGCACCGGCAAGACGTGGAACATCTGCGCGCTGTACGTGCGGCTGCTGCTCGAAAAGAACCTGAACGCGGATCAGATTCTCGTCGTCACGTTCACGAAGGCGGCGACCGCGGAGCTGCACGAGCGCATTCGCGGCCGTCTCGCGGAACTGCATCGCGCGATCGAGATGGACGACGACGGCGACGATCCGTTCATCCGCCGGCTGTTCGAAACGACGCTCGCGCCGGAGAACGGTATCGAGCGCGAGGCGGCGTTGAAGGTCGTGCGCCGCGCGCTGCGCACCTTCGATCAGGCCGCGATCCACACGATCCACGCGTTCTGTCAGCGTGCGTTGCAGGAAGCGCCGTTCGCCGCCGCGATGCCGTTCGCATTCGAGATGGAAGCCGACGACGCGGCGCTGCGCTTCGAACTCGCCGCCGATTTCTGGCGCGAGCAGGTCGAGCCGGTCGCGCATGCGCATCCGGCGTTCGCTGCGTGGCTGGTGGCGAGGCGCGCCGGTCCGGCGTCGCTCGACGAGCAGTTGGCGCGCCGGCTGAAAAAGCCGCTCGCGCAATTGCGCTGGGGCAGCGTCGACGCGCACGGCGCTAGCGCCGATCCGCAGGCCGGCTTCGATGTCGCGTGCGCGATCTGGCAGGCCGAGCGCGACACGATCGTCTCGCTGCTCGCCGAGGCCCAGGAGCGCCTGAGCAAGACCACGCACAAGCCCGATCACGTCAGCGCCGCGATCGCCGCGTGGACCGACTACTTCGCGCGGGGCGACTGCCATGCGCCGCCGCCGCGCGCGGCGTTGAAGCTGACGGCGTCGGCGTTGAAGAAGGCGACCAAGGCCAGCTTCGAGCCGCCCGCGCATCCTTTCTTTGAGCATGCCGACGCGCTGGCCGCGGCCGTGGTCGCCGCCGAGGCCGCGCAGCGCGCGCGCTGGCTCGGGCTCGTGCAGACCTGGCTCGACTTCGCGCCGGCCGAGCTGGTGACGCGCAAGCGCACGCGCCGCGTCGTGTCGTTCGACGATCTGCTCGCGAATCTGTATCGCGCGCTGGCCGCGCATCCGTGGCTCGCCGATGCGTTGCGCAGCCGCTATCCGGCCGCGCTGATCGACGAGTTCCAGGACACCGATCCGCTGCAATTCACGATCTTCAGCCGCATCTTCGCGCCGGCCGGGCCGCTGTTCCTCGTCGGCGATCCGAAGCAGGCGATCTACAGTTTCCGTGCGGCGGATCTGCATACGTATCTCGCGGCGCGCGAGTCGGCGTCCGCGTGCTACACGCTCGCGGTCAACCAGCGCTCGACCGCACCGATCGTCGACGCGTGCAACCGGATCTTCGAAGCGAACCCTCGAGCTTTCGTGCTCGACGGGCTCGACTATCAGCCGGTGCGTGCGGGCGAGCGGCGGCGTGCACCGTTCGCCGATCCCGACGCGAGCGGCGGCGATTTCCGCATCTGGACGTTGCCGCGAGGCGAGAGCGCGCTGAGCAAACGCGACGCGCAGCGCGCGGCGAGCGAAGCGTGCGCGGCCGAGATCGTGCGGCTGCTGCGAGGGGCGCGTGAAGGCGTCGTGACGATCGGCGACAAGCCGCTCGCGCCCGGCGATATCGCCGTGCTCGTGCAGACGCACAAGCAGGGCAGCCTCGTCAAACGCGTGCTCGCGTCATGGGGCGTCGGCAGCGTGGAGCTTGCGCAGGCGTCGGTGTTCGCGACGCTGGATGCCGAGCAGATCGAGCGCGTGCTGGCCGCCATCGACACGCCCGGCGATTTGCGGCGTCTGCGCGCCGCGCTCGCGACCGACTGGCTTGGGCTCGACGCCGCCGCGCTGTGGCGTCTTACGCAGGTCGCCGATGCACCCGCGGCCGAGGCCTTTGACGAACCCACGCCAGCACTCGATCCCGCCGACGCAATGGGCTGGGTCGAGCGTTTTTCGCGCTACCGGATGCTGTGGCACGAACGCGGCTTCGCCGTGATGTGGCGCACGCTGATGCGCGAGCTGCGGGTTGCGCAGCGGCTCGTCGCGGGTGTCGACGGCGAGCGCCGGCTGACCAACGTGAACCATCTCGCCGAGCTCGTACAGGCGCGCGCGGCCACCCAGCCCGGCATCGCGCCGACCTTGCGCTGGCTCGCCGCGCAGCGCCAGCAGGGCGGCGGGGAAGAGGCGCAACTGCGGCTCGAGTCGGATCGCAATCTCGTGCAGATCGTCACGGTCCATAAATCGAAGGGACTCGAATACGCGGTCGTGTTCTGTCCGTTCCTGAACGATGGTGGCTTGCGCGAGCCGCCGTCGTCGGGCTTGCCCGATGCGCGCGAGTACCACGACGACAGCGGCGACGCGGTGCTGCACTATGGTTGCGACGAACAGGAAGCCGAGCGCGCGTCGCGTTATGCGGTGCGCGAGCAGGCGGCGGAACGCGCGCGGCTCGTCTATGTGGCGCTCACGCGCGCGGTGTATCGCTGCTACCTGGTCGCGGGCACCTATCTGTCGTCGCGCTCGACCAAAGAGTCGCGCCGCAGCGTGCTGAACTGGCTCGTCGGCGGCAGCGGCCACACTTTCGACGCATGGCTCGCCGAGCCGCCCGACGAAGCCGCGCTCGCGGCGAGCTGGCATGCGCTGGCGGGCGGACCGGTCACCTTGCGGGCGCTGCCCGAAGTGACGCGCCGCGTGCCGCTCGAAAGTCTGCAGGATCTGGGCGCGCATTTGCACGCGCGCGCGAATCGGCGGCCGTTGCGGGATCAGTGGCGCATGGCGAGTTTCAGCGGCCTGATCGCGGCCGGCACGAGGAACGGGGATGCCCACGCGCACGCGCCGCAGGAAGACGTGCGGCCCGATCACGATGAGATCGCCGATGCGCTACAGTCCGCGCCGTTGCTCGCGCCGGTTGCCGCGACCAACGCCCCGGCGCATGCCGACGACGACATCCTCGCGTTCCCGCGCGGTGCGGCGGCTGGCGATTGCCTGCATCGGATGTTCGAGCTCGCCGATTTCAGCGACGCGCGCAGCTGGCCCGACGCGATCCGCGGCGCGCTGCGCGAGCGACCGGCGCCGGCCGCGCCCGAGCTCGCCGCGCGTTTGCCCGCGATGATGCATCGGCTGATCGCCGACGTCGTCTCGACCGAACTCGTGCCCGGCATGACGCTCGCGCGGCTAGATCCGCGTCGGCGCCTGAACGAACTCGAGTTTCTGTTCGCGGCGCCGTCGCTCGATTTTCCGGCGCTGCGCGAGCTGCTGATCGAATACGGCTTTCCCGACGTCGCGCTGGAGCCCGGGGTGCTGCGTGGGTACATCAAAGGATTTATCGACATGATCGTCGAGCACGACGGCCGCTTCTGGATCGTCGACTGGAAATCGAACCATCTCGGCGACAGCGCGGCCGATTACGCGGCCGCGCCGCTCGAAGCGGCGATGGCGAGTCATGCGTATCACCTGCAGGCGCTGCTTTATACGGTCGCGTTGCATCGCTATCTGAAGACGCGCGTGCGCGATTACGCGTACGACACGCATATCGGCGGCTATCTGTATCTGTTCGTGCGCGGCGTGCGGCCGGACTGGCGCGATGTCGACGGCGCCGCCGGCGTGCACAGGCGGCGCGCGCCGTTCGAACTGGTGGCGCTGCTCGACGCGGCGATGATCGGAGGTGGCGCATGAGCACGTCCGGCACGCTTGACGAGCGCGCGGCCGCGCCGCTCGGTCTGGAAGACATCGGCGTCAACCTGCCCGCGCCCGCCGATTTCAGCATCGCGCTGGCCGAAGGGTTCGCGCGTCGGATCGGCATGCTGGCGCGGCGCGGTGGTGCATCGACCGAGGTGGTGAAATGGGCCGCGCGCGGCGCGTTCGCGGCGAGCCGCGCGACCGCCGAAGGGCACGTGTGCGTGCCGCTCGCGGCGCTCGCGCGCCGCTTCGACGCATCGAGCGCCGAAGTGCGCGCGGCGCTGCTCGCGAGCGGCATGGCAAGCGATGGCGCCGCGGACGCAGCGAGTGCGGCGGCGTTGCGGCCGCTCGTGATCGACGCGCAGGGGCGTCTCTATCTCGCGCGCTACTACGACTACGAGCGGCGCCTGGCCCACGCGCTGGTCGCACAGGCGACGGGCGACGCGAGCACTGCGAATGTCGACGCCGGCTCCGCGCCCGCCGCTTTGCGCGAACGCCTGCTGCGCTACTTCGGCCCCCCGAAAGACGACGAAATCGACTGGCAGCGCGTCGCGGCCGTGATGGCGCTGTCGGGGCGGCTGACGATCGTCAGCGGCGGTCCGGGCACCGGCAAGACCACGACCGTGGTCGGGGTGCTCGCGTGTCTGCTCGATGCGCGCGCCGATTTGCGTATTGCGCTCGCGGCGCCGACCGGCAAGGCGGCGCAACGGATGCAGGAAGCGTTGCTCGCACGCGCGGGCGACCTGCCGCCGGAGCTCGCCGAGCGTTTGCCGCAGACGTCGTACACGCTGCATCGATTGCTGGGCTCGGGACCGGGCGGACGCTTCCGGCATCATCGCGATAATCCGTTGCCGTATGACGTGGTCGTGATCGACGAGGCGTCGATGATCGACGTCGCGATGGCCACGCATCTGCTCGACGCGATCGGACCGCAAACGCGGCTCGTGATGCTCGGTGACAAGGACCAGCTCGCCGCGGTCGAAGCCGGCGCGGTGTTCGCCGAACTCAGCGCGCGGCCGGCGTTGAGCGCAAGCGGATTGCGACGGGTCGCGCAGGCGCTCGATATCGACGAGGCGCGGCTTGCGCGGGCTTTGCCGCGTGCGTCGCGTCAGGACGATGCAGCGCCGTTGGATGATTTTTTTGTGCCGCCCGAGGCGCTGCGCACGTTCGCGCCGGACGCATCGGGCGATCTGTTCGCCGATGTCGCGACAGCGGCGACTGACGAGCAGTCCGGTCGCGATATGCAATTGGCGAACGAACGCAATCCGCTCGCGGACTGCGTCGTCTGGCTCGAGCGCAACTACCGGTTCGGCCTCGAGTCGCCGATCGGCCGTTTGTCGGTTGCGATTCGCAACGGCTCGGCGAGCGCGGCGCTCGACGTATTACGGACCGATCCGACCGAGGACTGCGCCGCGGCGCTGCACGAGGACGCGCACACGACGCTGGCCGAGCGCACCGTCACGCGACTTGCCGCCGGCTTCGGGCCGTACGCCGACGCACTTGCCGCGGCGCTCGCCAGCGATACGCCCGATCCATTGCCGCTGTTCGACGCGCTCAACCGCTTCCGCATCCTCTGTGCGACGCGGCTCGGACCTCGTGGCGTCGATCAGGTCAATGCGGCGATGGCGGCCCAGGTGCGCCGCGCCGCGGGCGTCACACTCGCGGTCGGCGCGCAATGGTTTGCGGGACGTCCGGTGATGGTGACGCGCAACGACTACGCGCTGGGGCTGTTCAATGGCGACATCGGCATTGCGCTGCCGGGCGCGGGCGGCGCGCTGCGCGTGTACTTCCGCACCGGCGACGGCGGCGTGCGCGCCGTGTCGCCGGCCGCGCTGCCGCCGCACGACACCGCGTTCGCGCTGACGGTCCACAAGTCGCAAGGTTCGGAGTTCGAGCACGCGGTGCTGGTGCTGCCGTCGGCGTTCAGCCGGGTGTTGTCGCGCGAGCTCGTGTACACGGCGATTACTCGCGCACGCGAACGCGTCGAGGTGATCGGCGCGCGGGCCGTGCTCGCGCAGGCGATCGCGACGCCGACGCAGCGTGATTCGGGGCTGGCCGCGCGGATTGCGGAGGCGTCGCGTTGATTGCGCAAGCGCAGGCGGAACACGCGGAGTGGAGGGCGTAGAGTGCGAGCGGCGCTCAACCGGCCATGCCGCTCGCCCGCTCGATAGACTCGACGCGGCTGCGCATCGTCTTGCGATACCACAGGGTCCACAGCGCCAGTCCCGCGTAGATGCCGTAGCCAATAAAGGGCGACACGACGAGGAAGCGTTCGATCGGCCACGTCAGCGCCATCCACGCGCGTAGCGCGGTCTCGGCGGTCAGGCCGACGCCCCACACGAGCGTCATGGTTCGCAACGCGGGAGCGAGACCGGGGCGTTCGCGCCACAGCGCCTCGAAATGCGCGGCGCCGCCTTCCATTTCGCGCGCGAGAGTCGCGCGCGCGAGGTAGAAGATCAGCGGACGACGCATCGGCAGCGACAGCAGGAACACCACGCCGACCGCGCCGGACACCAGCGACTCGCGCAACAGCAGCATGCGCGGACTGCCGCCGAGCGCCATGGCCGCGACCGACAACACGATGCCCGCGACCACCATCACGCTGAGCGCATCGACGCGTCTGAAGCGTGCGAGCTCGATCGCGCTCCAGATGAGCGGCGGCACGGCGGACGCGATCAGCGCGCCGGTCTCGCCGACTCGCGGTATCGCGAGCCGGTAGGCAAGCCACGGCAGCAGAAAGTTGACCGCCAGTTCGAGCACGAAACCGGGACGGATTTTCATTTGAATTTACGCCGTAAGCGAAAGAGCCAGTATCGATGAACCGGTCGTGCCGACGCAAATGGTTTTTTTCGTAAGCGATCGCGTGCCGGTGCCGCCCAGCACTGCACCCGGCGCTGCGGCGCGCTGCGGCGACCTCGGGCATCTCGCGCCGAGCGCTTGTACACTGATGCATCTTTCTTCCCGACCGCCCATGACATCCCGCTACCCGATCCCGCCCAACGAAATCGAACTGACCGCCGTGCGCGCGCAAGGGGCGGGTGGGCAGAACGTCAACAAGGTATCGAGCGCGATCCATCTGCGTTTCGACGTGCGCGCCTCATCGCTGCCGGAAGTGCTGAAAATGCGTCTGCTCGCGCTGTCCGACCACCGGCTCACGCGCGACGGAGTCGTGGTCATCAAGGCGCAGGAACATCGGACCCAGGAGATGAACCGCGCGGCGGCGCTCGCGCGGCTCGAT
Source organism: Burkholderia sp. JPY481 (assembly GCF_038900515.1). Lineage (NCBI taxonomy): Bacteria > Pseudomonadati > Pseudomonadota > Betaproteobacteria > Burkholderiales > Burkholderiaceae > Burkholderia > Burkholderia sp. JPY481. Next base: position 248,300 of record NZ_JAYMRT010000005.1, on the reverse strand, counting down.
GAACTGATCGAAAGTGTCAGCGTCACCCGCAAGCATCGGGTCGCGACGCGGCCGACTCGCGCGTCGAACCTGCGACGGCTCGACAGCAAGGCAAAGCGCAGCGAGGTGAAGTCGGGGCGCGGCCGCGTGCACGAGTAGCGGCGCGGGTCGCTAACGCTTCGTGCCGCGTCGGCCGGTGCGCACATCCGGCGGCGATGCCTCCGGCACGAAGTCGACGCACAGCACGTTCGTGCCGTCGCGCTCGAACGCGATCGCCGCGGTGTAGCAGTCTTGACCATCGGCGAGCGAATAGTGCGGCCCCATCACCGCGACGCGGCCCGGCGCCGCGAGCGCGTGCCGGAAATACGCGCGACGCGACCAGTTGCTGCGCGTCTCCGTATAGAGCGGCGCGAGCCGCTTCGGAGGCGGCGGGACCGATGCCGCCGTCACCGAAGGCTGGGTCTGCTCGCCCTGGTCGTCGGTGAGGAATACGCGGCGTGCTTCGGGCAGATGCCAGACCCTTTGCGCAGCCTGTTCGAGGTCGCCGGTCGCCTTGTAAGTGTCGGCGGCGGCCAGCACCGCTTCCGCGAAGCCCTCGAAGCCGAGCCGCTGGTGGCCGGCGTGCGCGCGCTCGTAGTCGGCGAACTTGCTCCAGATCGATTCGACGAGCGCGGGCACCTTCGTGCAGGCGGCCCGCACGCTGCTCTTCGGCTGGCCGAACCAGAAGCCTTGCACGAAATCGACGTCGGCCTGCATCAGGATCATCAGCTCTTCATCGGTTTCGACGCCTTCGGCGAGCACCAGCGTGCCCGACTGATGCAACATTGCGATCAGATGGCTGATCATCGATTCGTCGCCCTCGCGCTTGCCTGCGCGCGCGACGAGCGAACGGTCGAGCTTGACGATGTCGGGGCGGAAGCGCCATACGCGGTCGAAGTTCGAGAAGCCGGTGCCGAAGTCGTCGATCGCGATCAGGAAATCGCGCGGCTGGGAGGCGGCGAGCATGCTGGCGACGGCGGATTCATCGTCGGCGGGCTGCTCGAGCACTTCGATCACGATGCGCTCCTGCGGCAGCCCGAAATGCGCGGACAACTCGTCGATGAACGCGCGCTGCGGCCAGCCGGTTTCGAACACCTGCGGGCGTGTGTTCAGAAACAGCCATCCGGTGCTGATGCCTTGCTCCATGAAGTTCGCCACGTGCAGGCAGCGCGCGATGCGGTCGAGTTCGCGCGCTTCGGCGGCCGAGCGCGTGCCGGAGAACAGCACTTCGGGCGAAACGGGCAGGCCGACCGGATCGAACGCGCGCAACAGCCCCTCGTAGCCAACCACGCACTGATGCGTGACCGACAGCACCGGCTGGAACACGCTGTGCAATGTCAACGCGCGCCACGTCGCGGTCCAGCCCGACTCGCCGCGGACCAGGTGCGGGAGCACGCCGCTCACGGTCAATTCGCTGACAGATGGCATAGAAGCGGGCATCAGAGCTGACATGGGATTGTTGCGGCAAGGGGTAAAGGGGCTCGCAAACCCATTCGGCGCGCAGCGCCCGCACACCCGAAGCGTCGCCGGGACGACACGAACGCGTCCCGCGAACACGGAGGGCAGTACCAGCTACGCTGGACTCCGGCGAATTGGTCAAAATGAGTCTAGCAGTTTGCAGCGTGCATCAATGTGCGGGTTATCACAAAGGCATAAGCGCGAGAATTGTCCGCAAAACGGCTGCCAACGGCCATGCGGCAACCCGTTGCGGTCATGCGCCGGAGCGTTTCGCGCGCTTGCCACGCGTGAAACCGATTCTCAATCGCAATGAGTTACCGTACCACGCCGAGGGTAGCAGGGCGCCCAGTGGTCGCCCGCCAAACTCCAGGCGCCGACGGTGCACACATCTTAGTGCCGGTGCGGAGGCTGATGTTGCGGTTCGGGCGGCGGGCTTGGCACTGCCTTGCCGGGCGGATTCCGTGTTGACGCGACGGTGGTCTGGCATGGCGGGCGGAGGCGAGATTCATGCGTCGCCAGGCTGGTGAGCGCCGTCGTCGGCAGGTTCAGCGACTGGCGGGTATGCTGCTGATTTTCGTAAAGAGGAGATCAGGCATGGCGGAAATCGCGGTGGTCGCAATTTCGGTGGCGAAACCGGGGCAAGAGGAGCTGTTGCGCGAGGCGCTCGAAGGCATCGTCGGGCCGACGCGCAAGGAAGCTGGTGTGCTGCAGTACGACTTGCACCGCGACGTGCAGGAGCCGCGCCGGTTCGTGTTCATCGAGCGATGGGAAAGCCAGGATGCGCTCGCGGCGCATGCGAAATCCGCGCATATCCAGGCTTATAAGAAAGCGGCCGCGGATTGGATCGAGCACGCGGAGATTCGCGTGGTGTCGAAGATCGCCTGAGCTCGGCGGGCGGGCGTCAGCGGCGCGCGGACGACACGCCGGCCAGGTGCGGCGGCACCGAGGCCGCCGGCGCGCCGTCAGCGATCAGTGAGTCGCTTGCGGGACATCGAGAATCAGGATGATGGTCCAGTCGGCGTCGCCGTCATGGTGATACTGACGCTCCGCGACGATGAACGGCTGCTGCTTGCCAGCCGGTCCGAGAAACAGCACGTCGCCTTCCATCGGCAGGCATTCGACGGGCGGCAGCGCGAGGTACGCTTCCTGACCGCCACGCGGCATCAGTTTTTCGATCTTGCGAGATGCTGCTTCGGTCCATTCGATATCAAGCTGGATGTTGCTCATGCTGTCCTCCGCACCAGGGTGCGCACGGGTTAGGGGATGCCGGCGGCTCGCCGGTCGGTGCGCGACTTTAGCATACAGAATGCTGTGCGCCGGAGGCTTTGCCAGACCGGTGCGCGTTCGAAGTGTGTCGTCGGCGGGGAGCGGATCGCGCAAATAAAAAAGCCGAATCCGGCGCTGCCGGCTTCGGCTTTTTCACCTTCACGACGAGGCCGCGAGGCGAGATCCGCGAAGTCGCTCAGGTACCCGACGCGTCCGCACCCTTCTTCGGATGATGCGGAGCCATCTTGTGATGTTTGGCCGGGGCGGCGGGTGCGGTTCCCATCGACTGCTCGCGGTTTTGCAAATCTTGCGCACGCTGCTCGACGTCGGCGGCTTTGGCCGGATCGGTGCTCGTCGTGATGCCCTGGTCCTGCGCGTAAGCTGCGCCGGCCGCGGCACACAGGGAAACCAGGATCGCCATGGACACTTTCTTCATCGTTACCTCCATAGAGTGGTGGTGGACCCGAGTATTGCTGTCCAGGGGAAAGACAATTCATTCTATCGAGCAAACTCTGCTCCAACGGATGGCTTTGTAACTGCGCTCGACATTTGTTACGTTTTGTAATGACTCCGTCGGCCCACATCGTTCGTCAGAACCAGCCGATCGCGCGATACAGGTGAAACTGCGCGAGGCCGATGAGCTCATGCAACGCTATCTCCGCGGCCACGAGATTACCGAAGCGCGGCAGCACGCCGAGCCGCACGCGCCGCGCGCTCGAAATCTGCGGCTGCGGCTCGACGCCGAAGCGGTGAAAGTCGAGCAGCGCACGCGGCATGTGATACGCGGAAGTGACGAGTATCAACGTGTCGTATTGTGATTGACCGACAATGGCCGAGACGTTGCGCGCGTTCTCGTAGGTCGTGCGGCTGCTTTTCTCGAGCACGATGTCCGAGCGCGGCACCTGCTGACGCAGTAGATAGGGCAGGTAGGTGTCGGCTTCCGTCGCGCTGTGCCGCTGAGGATTGCCACCACTCACGATCACCCGGCAGACGATCGCCGTGCGCTTGCAGGCCGCATAGTTCTGCGCGCTGACTTTGATGCGCGAAAGCACGTCGCGCGGTGGCACCAGCACGTGGTCGTGGTCGTAGATCGTGCCGCCGCCGAGCAGGATGATCCCGGTGCGTGGCGCGAAGGTGGCGGCCTCGGCGCTCTGTCGTTGCGGCTGCGCCAGATCGAGCAGTGGCGCGGTCAGCCAGCCGGCCGCCAGCAGCCAGAACAGCGCGATCAAGCAGACGATGAGCGGCCGTCGCGCACGTTTCCATAGCACGATTGCTGCAAAAAAAAGCGCTAATAAAGTGAATAGAATCAATTTAAATGGGGTAACGTATGTCTTTCGGGATAAATCCACGGGCCGGCCATCGCGCCGCGGCGGTTGCATCGTCGGTTCGGGGAGGGAACGCTAACATGCCGTTCTGACGGGGGTTCCGAAAACGAGACCAGGCAGCACCTGGCGGAAATCCGCCGTCAAACAGGCGGCGAGCTTCCGACCAGGAGCGGGTGCTACGCGCGTCGCCGGTGGCGCAGCGACGCGTGGGCATGAATGTGTCATAGCTGCACTTTAAGAAAGAAGTGAGATGACCACGTATTCCAACGAAGCGGTACTTGAAGCGCTGCGGCGAGCGCAATATCGCCAGGTGCCTTGGGCCAGAAGGCCGGGTGTCTTCCAATATCTTCGCGCGCTGGGACTGATGGACACCGTTCGTCAGCGAACCGTAGCCCCGGCGCCGGGCTTTCATGCCCCCGTCGACATCGCCGTGCTCACCGAACGCGGCAAAGCGGAGTTTGCGCGGCTCGAGCACGACGAGCGTCTGCTCACATGGACAGCGCAACGCATGAACGATTACGTTCTCGGCGCGGCTGAAACGCAGTCCGCAGCGACAGCCGAAGTCAGGCCTTAGTTCAAGGTTCATCGCTTATCTGAATCACTGTCCGCCCGGGCCTGTCACCCCCACGGCGGGCGGTCTCTACTGTCGGCCGGTCGCTATGCGCGTCCGCGGGCGACTCTCGGCTTCCCCATCGACCATGCGGCGACGCGTTCAGCGCCGGCCGTTGCCGTTGCGCGCCTTGCATGCCATCAACGCCACGGTGGCGAAAAAAAGCCCGTATCACGAAGATACGGGCATACCGGAATTACTACTGCCACGCTGTGCTAATGGCGTTGAGTCAGACCGGTGCCGCGTCCGGTGGTTCCCCGATCGTGCATACGCAATGCGAAAGACTCGTACCGCGTCGCACGACGCGCCACCCACGCGGCGACACATGACATCAACGCCGTCGCTGCTCCTCGCGCGGCGCATCAGGCCGTGCCCGGACATTGCTGGCGATATCGCCACGCAGATCGCCTCGCGGCGTCGGCGGCGTGAAGTCGCGATTGTGGGCCTCGCTTTGCTGCCACGCTTCCAGCGTAGCCTGACGGTCCGGGCGCCAGTTCCACCCTTGCGGGCGTTGTTGCGCAAATGCTGGCGCGGCCATCGATGAAATCACAATGCCGCACAACAGCAGTGACATTGGTTTCATTCCGAAATCCCCCTCAACCTCGAGCCCATCGTCTCAAGGCCTGTTTGCATAGGTATTAAGTTATGCCGGGGGAAGAAAGGGTGCTGTAATTAATAGTAAATGGATGTTTCACCCGGAGCTATCGGACAGTTTGCAAGTCTGAGGCCGCGCGCACGGAGCACTGTGGCGGCCGTGCGGATGGCGCTCCGAAAGCGGGCGCGAAACCGAGGGGCAGCGTCCCGCGGCGACCGTCAAATGCTCGCGGGTCGCGGCGTGCACACAATCGTGAATAAGGCGGCTGGATAAAAACCGGGCGCCCGCAGGCGCCCGGTGACAATGTAGTTTCGCGTCAGGCCATCTTGACCGGCGCGCGCCACGATTCCGGATTGGTCCAGAACGCGCCGCGCATACGGTCGCGGCTCGGCGGTGCCGGCGGTTTCGCGGCCGTTGCGCCGATCCTGCCGCGCAACGAGATTTCGCGGCCGCTGGTGCCAAGCCGCTTCACAATTTCAGCGAGCGTGCCATCGGCCTGCCACTCGTCGAAACGCCGGCGGCAAGTCGGCGGGGACGGATAGCGGCCCGGCAGCTTGGACCAGCCTTCGCCCGTCGACAACACCCAAAGTACGGCGTTGACCACCGCCCGAGCTTCCACGCGCGGTCGACCGCGCCGTTCGCTGCGCGTCGGCTCGGCACAGAACAAAGCCTCGACCAGCGCCCACTCGTTATCTCTCAAATCGTCGAACAGCATCATGTATCACCTCAGCGAAGCTAACTCCGGTGCGCTGCCCCGCGCCGCGCACTCTTCATACACTCGATAGGCGAGTGCCAAAGGGGACGGGCTTGCCACGGATTGCCGTTTCAGTCGGAAATCATGGCGCCGACCCTGCGCGTCTCACAACGCACGAAGTGTGCCAATTTGATATCGATTGCCTGAAAACCCCGTGGCGGCGGGCCAACGCGGGCGCCAACCAGGGCCGTATATGAATCCAAAAAACCCACCTCGCAAATCGGGACAATCACCAATCTTGTGCAGATGAGCCCGGCCAGCGGGCGTTCGCGCCTTTTTGCTGCATTGCGGCGGCCGGTGTGACGGGCGCTGTGCCGCATGGATTTAACCTACAATGCGCATTAAATTGCGTTATTGATGAGGTCAGCAAATGAATGTGACGCTGCGACAGCTCAGGGTTTTCATTGAGGTGGCGCGCTTGCAAAGCTTCAGCCGGGCCGGCGATGAAATCGGCCTCACACAGTCGGCGGTCAGTCGGTGCGTGCGCGAGCTCGAAGGCGAAATCGGCCTGAAGCTCATCGATCGGACGACGCGCGAAGTGCAACTAACCGACGTTGGCGGCAACCTTGTGTCGAGCGTGTCGCGGCTGCTGTCGGATCTCGACGACGCGTTGCGCGAGATCCGCGAAATCGGCGAGCAGCGCCGCGGACGCGTGGTGGTCGCGGCGAGCCCGACCGTCGCGTGCCGGCTGATGCCGCGCGTGGTCGCATCGTGCGGGCAGCAGTTTCCCTATGTGACGCTTGGTCTGCGCGACGACGTGCAAAGCGACGTGGTGCGCAAGGTGAAGTCGGGTGAAGTGGACTTCGGCGTGATCATCGGTCCGTTCTCCGACGACGATCTGCTCAGCGAGACGCTGATGACCGACTCGTTCTGCATCGTGTCGCGTGACGATCACCGGCTCGCCGCGCGCAAACAGGTGACGTGGAAGGACCTCGACGGCGAGCAACTCGTGATGCTCGACTATGCGTCCGGCAGCCGCCCGCTGATCGACGCCGTGATGCAGGCGCAGGGCGTGAACGCCACCGTGGTGCAGGAACTCGGCCATTCGGCGACAGTGTTCGGGCTCGTCGAGGCGGGCGTCGGGATCAGCGTGCTGCCGTGGCTCGCGCTGCCGCTGCCGGCGGGGGCGTCTCTGGTCGCGCGTCCGCTGGTGCCGCGCGCGGAGCGCCGCGTCGAGCTGGTGCGGCGGCGCGACCGGTCGCTGTCGCCCGCGGCCGAGGCGGTGTGGAATCTGATCAGGCAGCTGCCGGGGCGGGCCGAGGAGTTGAATTAACGGGCGGGATGGTGTGCGGTCTGTCCCACCAGGCGTGGCCCGCCGCCCACCCGGCACCTGCTTCGCCGCTGTCCGATTACCCGGCGCGCTAAACTACCGCCGTCATCGCGCACGCCTTCGCGTTGCGCCCAGAGCCTCTTATCTTTCACCCTCCCGGAACCCTCGATGAGCGAATTGGACCTGCCCGTGCCCTCCATCCCGAATGCGCGCGACGCCGTGCGCGCGCTGCGTCCATCACAAATCCGAGAGGTCGCGAACGCCGGTTTCGGCGTGGACGACGTGCTGCCGTTCTGGTTCGGCGAGTCCGACCGCGTCACTCCCGCATTCATCCGCGACGCCGCGAGTGCAGCGCTCGCCGCCGGCGCGACGTTTTACACGCACAACCTCGGCATCGCGCCGTTGCGCGCGGCGCTCGCGGGCTACGTCAGCGAGCTGCACGGCGCAACGTCGCCCGAGCACATCGCGATCACGAGCGCGGGCGTCAACGCGCTGATGCTCGCCGCGCAACTGGTGGTCGGCGCTGGTGACCGGGTCGTCGCGGTGACACCGCTATGGCCGAATCTGGTCGAGATTCCGAAGATTCTCGGCGCGCATGTCGAAACCGTCGCGCTTGGCTACGGCGGACACGGCTGGGAGCTCGACGTCGGGCAATTGCTTGCCGCGCTGACGCCTGCCACGAAGATGCTGATGATCAACTCGCCGAACAATCCGACCGGCTGGGTGATGAATCGCGACGACCAGCGTACCGTGCTCGAACACTGCCGGCGGCACGGTATCTGGATCGTCGCGGACGAGGTCTACGAGCGGCTCTACTATCCCGGCGACGACGCCGCGCAGGCGGCCGGCGCGCGCACCGCGCCTTCGTTTCTCGATCTCACGACGCGCGACGAACGCGTGATCTGCGTGAATTCGTTCTCGAAAGCCTGGCTGATGACCGGGTGGCGGCTCGGCTGGATCGTCGCGCCGACCGCGTTGATGGACGATCTCGCGAAGCTGGTCGAGTACAACACGTCGTGCGCGCCGTCGTTCGTGCAACAGGCGGGCATCGCGGCGCTCGAGCAGGGCGAGCGCTTTACGCAGGAACTGGTGCGCGACCTGAGGACGTCGCGTGATCATCTGGTGCGCACGCTGTCGGCAGTCCCGGGCGTCGATGTGAAGGCTCCGCTGGGCGCGATGTATCTGTTCTTCGCGATGCCGGGCTCGACGCGCAGTCTCGATTTGTGCAAGGCGATGGTGCGTGAGGTCGGGCTCGGCGTGGCGCCTGGCAGCGCGTTCGGGCCGCAAGGCGAGGGGTTCGTGCGCTGGTGCTATGCGTGCGATACGGCGCGGCTAGATGCGGGCGTAGAACGCTTGACGCGCTTTCTGGCGCGCCACGCCGGCGCGTGAGCGCATGGTGTCGCGTGTCCGCCGCGCAGCGTCCTGGCGCGCCGCAAGCGGCGAAAGGCCGCGAATCGTGGATATCTTCTCAGTGGCGACTCGGTCCCCGCGAGCACGGGTACACCGGTCGGCGCCGAAGCAGAAGATGCACGGCAGATCGCGGCTTTACGCCCCGGTCGTTTTTGCGTAATATGGCGCTCAGTTCACGCGAATCCTTTCAGGAATATCGCCGCTCCGTCCGGCTGGGTCTGGCTCGATAAGTCTGTTCGCCACCCCCCGGTGCGTGCTCCCATCAATATGACCGATCAGAATCGGGCGAGCGCGTCTTCAGTTCCACATCGTCTGTTTGATCCGGTTCTTTGACCACAGGGTCTGACCTAGCTGCATGAATACCCAAGAGGCGAAGATCGTCCTCGAGACTGCCTTGATCTGCGCGCAGGAGCCGTTAAAGCTCGGCGAATTGCGCAAGCTCTTTGCCGACGGCGTGTCGGCAGACACTGTTCGGACTTTGCTCGAAGACCTGAAGCGGGACTGGTCTGGGCGCGGTGTGGAGTTGGTCGGGCTGGCGTCGGGCTGGCGGTTTCAAAGCAAGCCCGCGATGCGTTCGTATCTGGATCGACTGCATCCGGAAAAACCGCCGAAATATTCGCGCGCGGTGCTCGAAACGCTCGCGATCATTGCCTACCGGCAACCGGTGACGCGGGGCGACATCGAAGAAATTCGCGGTGTGACGGTGAATACGCAGGTCGTCAAGCAACTTGAGGATCGCGGCTGGATCGAGGTGATCGGTCATCGCGACGTGCCGGGGCGTCCGGCGCTGTATGCGACCACGCGTCAGTTCCTCGACGACCTTGGCCTAACGGCGCTCGACGAATTGCCGCCGCTGGCCGATCCGTCCGCGCAACTGAACGCGGATCTGCTAGGTCAGCACGCAATCGAATTTGCCGAGGGCGATGCGCAAAGCGTGCAGCAGCCAGATCAGGATGCGGAGCGCGACACGGAGAGTGACGCGGACGAACCGGAAGCGGCGGAGCAGTCGGCGTCCGGATTTGCAGCAGCACCGCCCGAGACCATAGCCGAGTCGACGTCCAAGCCGGAGCCCCATGCGGAAGCGACCGGGCAGTCCGGCACGACGAATGCGTCAAGTGCATCAGACGCGTCGAGCGCGCCGCACGACACGCAACAACAGCCGGAACCGGCACCTACGGCAACGCAGACCAGCGTCGCCGGTTCGGCACAGAATCACGATCCGGTCACCCCGACCGATCCGGCAACACCCGCGCACGACTCGGGCGTAGCTCGCAATACGGAGCACGCCGCCGAGCCGAACCCGATCGAGGCGGCGCGCGACGATCCAGAGGATCGCCGCGATGCCGCGCAGGACGCAGGTTTTCTGACCGACGACGAAACCGAGTCGCGCAGCGCCTGACGTAACCGAACTTTTTTTGCCGCGCCCGCAACGGGCGCGCGCGACCTGACATTTTGAGGTTGTTTTGACACATACCCACGACACCGATTCGTCCGAATCCGAGCGCCCCGTGCCGTCGGCGCGGAGCGACGAACGCACTACGCAAGCGTCGGCAGGCGAGGGCGAGCGCCCGGCTCACGGCGCGGAAGCAGAGGGCGAAGAACGCCCCCGCCGCGGTCTGCGTCGCGGGCCGCGCAGCCTGATCGCGCGACGCCGCGCCGGCGCAAAGACTAAGGCGGCCGAGGGCGCGCCCGCGCAAGGCGCGCCGGTCGTCGCCGAAACGCCACCGGACGGCGAGGTCGTCGCCCAGGCGCGCGCACCGCGCAAGGACGCGGGCGCGAAACAGGGCGGGCGTCGCAATGCCGGCGGCGCGGCGAAGCGCGAGGGCGCGCCACGCGAAGGCCAGCGCGAACGTCAGCCGCGCGAAGGTCAACGTGAGGGCCAGCGCCAGAATCGACGCGGCGCCGATGCGGCCGTGGCCTCCGAATCGGCTCAGGACGATCTGTTCTCGTATGTGACATCGCCCGCATTCGACGCCGATAACACCACGACTGGCGGCGTACGCGCGCCGATGCTGCGCCGTGGCAAGGCAACGGGCCCGAAGCGCGTGCTGTCGCCCGATGACGACGCGCCGAAGCTGCATAAGGTGCTAGCCGAGGCGGGCATGGGCTCGCGCCGCGACATGGAAGAGCTGATCATCGCAGGCCGGGTGTCGGTGAACGGCGAGCCGGCGCACATCGGCCAGCGCATCATGCCGACCGACCAGGTTCGCATCAACGGCAAGCCGGTCAAGCGCAAGCTCGCCAGCAAGCCGCCGCGCGTGCTGCTGTACCACAAACCGACCGGCGAAATCGTCAGCCACGCGGACCCGGAAGGCCGCCCGTCGGTGTTCGACAAGCTGCCGCCGATGAAAACCGCCAAGTGGGTCGCGGTCGGCCGTCTCGACTTCAACACCGAAGGTCTGCTGATGCTGACCACCTCGGGCGATCTCGCGAACCGCTTCATGCATCCGCGTTACAGCGTCGAGCGCGAATATGCGGTGCGTGTCGTCGGCGAACTGGCCGAGGGTATGCGCCAGAAACTGCTGCATGGCGTCGAACTCGAGGACGGCCCGGCGAACTTCCTGCGCATCCGCGATGGCGGCGGCGAAGGCACTAATCACTGGTACCACGTCGCGCTCGCCGAAGGGCGGAATCGCGAAGTGCGCCGCATGTTCGAAGCGGCCGGCCTGATGGTCAGCCGGCTGATCCGCACTCGCCATGGCCCGATCTCGCTGCCGCGTGGTCTGAAGCGCGGCCGCTGGGAGGAGCTCGAGGATAATCAGGTGCGCGCGCTGATGGCCTCGGTCGGCCTGAAGGCGCCGGCCGAGGAACGCGGTAGCCGCAATGCGGCGCCGGAGCGTCGTCAGCCGGATCCGATGCAGACGTCGATGGGCTTCATCAACCGCGAGCCCGTGCTGATGTCGCATAGCCGCTTCGAGCAGCAGCCGCGCGGCCAGGGACGCCGCGGCGCGGCGGGCGGCGGCTTCGGCGCAGGCACGGGGAGCGGCGCTGGCTTTGGTGCCGGCGTAGGCAATCGTGGCCCCGGCGGGCAGCGCGGCCGCGATGTCGACGGCAATCGCGCGCCGTCGCCGAACGGCAATCGTGCACGCACGGGCGGCAAGCGTGCCGGCCCGGCCGGCAACAGCGCCGGCAATCGCGGGCCGGGTGGCAATCGTGGCGGCAACACCAACCGCGCCGGTGGGAACGCGGGTCCGGGCGGCGCAAATCGTGGTGGTGGCACGTCGCGCGGTCGCTCGCGGGGTCGTTAGGCGGCGCGCTGTACCGTTGAGCGGCCATAGCCTTCGGTGCGGTTCGTACGACCTGCAGGGCTAGGACCGCTTCAGACGGCTCGCTCAGCAAACGCGACGCACATCAATGCTGAACGCTTACCGGACGCGCCGTTTTTTGTTTTTGCCGATTCTATGCCGCCTCTCGTTTGCCTCGTTCGAGCGGCTTCCCGATGCGTCAAACCCCGCGCGAGACGGCATCGAATACCCAAAGGACGATTCACCGCAACGTGTTGGCGTGGCCCGTCCTGGCTCCCTTTCCGCACGGCTCGTGCGACCTTGCAAAAGCCCGGATTTGCCGCCACATGGTCGAAAGATTCCTATCAAATCAAGCGGAAATGCGGATCGCCCGTCGTTCTGCGGATTGCCTTTGGGCCGAAAAATGGCTACAATCGCGAAGTCGCTGGGCGTACGGTTTCATGTGCGGCTCAGGTGCGACCACCGGCAATAAGATGATGGGCGTTCAGCCCATTTTTTTTTGCCGCTCAGTTCATCGTGGTTCGGCATCTCGGGTTCGCACCAACGTGCGCCGGCTTGGCGCGCGGCCCGCATTGGTTGTTTGCAGAAGAGGCGAGGCTCGCTGCGCGAACATCTAAGAGGGCACTGTGCAACTGACGGAACTGATTGAAACCACGGTCGTGGGACTCGGCTACGAGCTCGTCGATCTCGAGCGCACCGGGCGCGGCATGTTGTGTATCTATATCGACCAGCCGGCCGGCATCGCAATCGAAGACTGCGAGAAAGTCACGCGTCAGCTCCAGCACGTTCTGACGGTCGAAAATATCGATTACGAGCGGCTCGAAGTTTCGTCGCCCGGTCTCGACCGCCCGCTGAAAAAACTGGCGGATTTTGAACGTTTCGCGGGCAGCGAAGCGGTTATCACACTGAAAAAGCCATTAGACGGTCGGAAATCGTACCGGGGTATTTTGCATGCCCCGCAGGGCGAGACGATCGGTCTCGAATTTGAAGGAAAAGAAGGCGCCGCGATGCTCGATTTCACGCTCGCGGACATGGACAAGGCGCGCCTTGTTCCGAAAGTTGACTTTAGGAGCCGCAAACAATGAGTCGCGAAGTGTTGATGCTGGTGGATGCGCTGGCACGCGAGAAGAATGTCGATAAGGACGTGGTATTTGCCGCGCTCGAAGCGGCTCTCGCTTCGGCCTCCAAGAAACTCTTCGAAGAAGATGCGGATATCCGCGTCCACATCGACCGTGAAAGCGGCGAGCACGAAACGTTTCGCCGCTGGAAAGTGGTGCCGGACGAAGCCGGTCTGCAGGAGCCGGATCAGGAAATCCTGCTGTTCGAGGCGCGCGAGCAGCAGCCCAACATCCAGCTCGACGAGTTCATCGAGGAGCCGGTGCCGTCGATCGAATTCGGCCGTATCGGCGCGCAGGCGGCCAAGCAGGTGATCCTGCAGAAGGTGCGCGATGCCGAGCGCGAGCAGATCCTGAACGACTTCCTCGAGCGCGGCGAACACATCATGACCGGCTCGGTGAAGCGCCTCGACAAGGGCAACTTCATCGTAGAGTCGGGCCGCGTCGAAGCGCTGCTGCGGCGTGACCAGCTGATCCCGAAGGAAAACCTCCGCGTGGGCGACCGCGTGCGCGCGTATATCGCAAAGGTCGACCGCACCGCGCGTGGTCCGCAGATCGAGCTGTCGCGTACGGCGCCGGAATTCCTGATGAAGCTGTTCGAGATGGAAGTGCCGGAAATCGAGCAGGGCTTGCTCGAGATCAAGGCGGCCGCACGCGATCCGGGCGTGCGCGCGAAGATCGGTGTAGTCGCTTATGACAAGCGCATCGATCCGATCGGCACCTGTGTCGGTATTCGCGGCTCGCGCGTGCAGGCCGTACGCAACGAGCTCGGTGGCGAAAACGTCGACATCGTGCTATGGTCGGAAGACCCCGCCCAGTTCGTGATCGGCGCGCTCGCGCCGGCAGCCGTGCAGTCGATCGTCGTCGATGAAGAAAAGCATTCGATGGACGTCGTCGTCGACGAGAACGAACTCGCGGTCGCGATCGGCCGCAGCGGCCAGAACGTGCGACTTGCCAGCGAGCTCACCGGCTGGCAGATCAACATCATGACGCCGGACGAATCTGCGCAGAAGCAGAATCAGGAGCGCGGCGTCCTGCGTGACCTGTTCATGGCGCGTCTCGATGTCGACGAGGAAGTCGCCGACATCCTGATCGACGAAGGCTTCACGAGCCTCGAAGAGATCGCCTACGTGCCGCTCAACGAAATGCTCGAAATCGAGGCATTCGACGAAGACACCGTTCACGAACTGCGCAACCGCTCGCGCGACGCGCTGTTGACGATGGCGATCGCGAACGAAGAAAAGGTCGAGAATGTAGCGCTCGACCTGAAGAGCCTGGACGGCATGGACGCCGACCTGCTCGCGAAACTGGCCGAACATCAGATCCAGACTCGCGACGAACTCGCCGAGCTGGCCGTGGATGAACTGGTCGAGATGACTGGGATGGGAGAGGATGCCGCTAAGGCGTTGATCATGAAAGCACGTGAACACTGGTTCCAGTGAGAAATGACCATGGCGCACTGAATTGAACGCGGCCGCGAGGCCGCATGACCCGATGCTAACCGCAAGGAATCGGTCCTTGCATTAAGAGGAATGAATGGCGAGTAACAACGTAGCCCAATTTGCCGCGGAACTGAAAATGCCTGCTGGCGTGCTGCTCGAGCAGCTGCAGGCAGCGGGCGTCCAGAAAGCGAGCGAAGACGACAACCTGTCCGAGGCGGACAAGGCGCGTCTGCTCGATCACTTGCGCAAGTCGCATGGCTCGAACGATGCCGACAAGCGCAAGATCACGCTGACGCGCCGGCATACGTCGGAGATCAAGCAGTCCGATGCGACGGGCAAAGCTCGCACCATTCAGGTCGAGGTGCGCAAGAAGCGCACGTTCGTCCGCCGCGACGAGACCGTCGCGGAAGGCGGGGATGCATCGAATCATGTGGCCGAAAACGCGGACGTCGAGGATCTCGAACTGCAGCGTCGTGAGGAAGAAGCACGTCACGAAGCGGAGCTGCTCGAAAAGCAGGCACAGGAGCTGAAGGCGCGTCAGGAACAGCTCGAGCGCGAAGAGGCCGAGCGTCAGGCGCGCGAGCAGGCTGCCGAAGCCGAACGTCAGCGCGCGGAAGAAGAAGCGAAGAAGCGGGCAGCGGCTGCGGCCGATGCGGCGGCTCGCGAGAAGGCTCAGCAGGCGGCAGCGCAAGCCGCTGCGCCGGTTGCCGCGAAGGCAAGCGAGCAGGACGACGAACGCGCGGCAGCGGAACGCGCCGCGCAACGTGAAGCTGCGAAGAAAGCGGAAGACGCTGCGCGCGTGGCTGCCGAAAAGGCGCGCGCCGAACAGGAAGAAATCGCCAAGCGCCGTGCGGCGGCCGAAGCCGAAGCGCGCGCGATTCGCGAAATGATGAACACACCGCGCAAGGCGCAGGTGAAGGCGCCGGAACCGGCACCGAAGCCCGTCGAGCCGGCCAAGGCTGCCGAAGCCAAAGGTACGCTGCACAAGCCGGCGCGTCCGGCTGGCGAAGCACCGGCTCGCCCCGCAGCCAGGAAGCCGGCGGCCGCGGCTCCGGCACCCGCAAGCGCACCGTCCGCGGGCGACAAGAAGAAGCCCGGCGCCGGCGGCAAGGGCGGCGGCAACTGGCAGGACGACGCAGCGAAGCGCCGCGGCATCAAGACGCGCGGCGATTCAAGCGGCGGCGTCGATCGCGGCTGGCGCGGCGGTCCGAAGGGTCGTGGCAAGCATCAGGAGCAGACCACCACGTTCCAGGCGCCGACCGAACCGATCGTGCGTGAAGTGCACGTGCCGGAGACCATCACGGTGGCGGATCTCGCACACAAGATGGCGGTGAAGGCTTCGGAAGTCATCAAGGTGATGATGAAGCTCGGCCAGATGGTCACGATTAACCAGATGCTGGACCAGGAAACGGCGATGATCATCGTCGAGGAACTGGGCCATCGTGCGCTCGCGGCGAAGCTGGACGATCCGGAAGCCATGCTGGTCGAAGGCGAAGCGAGCGATGCTGAAGCGCTGCCGCGTCCGCCGGTCGTTACCGTCATGGGTCACGTCGACCACGGCAAGACCTCGCTGCTCGACTACATCCGCCGCGCGAAGGTTGCGGCAGGCGAAGCGGGCGGCATTACGCAGCACATCGGCGCTTACCACGTCGAAACGCCGCGTGGCGTGATCACGTTCCTCGACACGCCGGGTCACGAAGCCTTTACGGCAATGCGTGCCCGCGGTGCGAAAGCAACGGACATCGTGATCCTGGTGGTGGCGGCCGACGACGGCGTGATGCCGCAGACGAAGGAAGCGATCTCCCACGCGAAGGCTGGCGGCGTGCCGCTCGTCGTCGCGATCAACAAGATCGACAAGCCGGAAGCGAATCCGGAGCGCGTGAAGCAGGAACTCGTCACGGAAGGCGTCGTGCCGGAAGAGTACGGCGGCGACTCGCCGTTCGTGCCGGTGTCGGCGAAGACTGGCGCGGGCATCGACGATCTGCTCGAAAACGTGCTGCTGCAGGCCGAAGTGCTGGAGTTGAAGGCACCGGTCGAATCGCCGGCCAAGGGGCTCGTGATCGAAGCGAAGCTCGATAAGGGTAAGGGTCCGGTCGCAACGATCCTCGTCCAGTCGGGTACGCTGAACCGCGGCGACGTCGTGCTGGCAGGCAGCGCCTACGGTCGCGTGCGCGCCATGCTCGACGAAACCGGCAAACCGACCAAGTCGGCTGGTCCGTCGATCCCGGTCGAAATTCAGGGTCTGTCGGAAGTGCCGCAGGCTGGCGAAGAAGTGATCGTGATGCCGGACGAGCGCAAGGCGCGTGAAGTTGCGCTGTTTCGTCAGGGCAAGTTCCGCGACGTCAAGCTCGCGAAGCAGCAGGCCGCGAAGCTCGAGACCATGCTCGAGCAGATGGGCGAAGGCGAAGTGCAGTACATGCCGCTCATCGTCAAGGCCGATGTGCAGGGTTCGCAGGAAGCACTGGTGCAGTCGCTGCAGAAGCTCTCCACCGACGAAGTGCGCGTGCAGATCGTGCATGGCGCGGTCGGCGGCATCAGCGAGTCGGACGTCAACCTCGCGACGGCGTCGAAGGCGGTCATCATCGGCTTCAACACCCGCGCGGATGCGCAAGCTCGCAAGCTCGCGGAAGCCAATGGCGTCGATATCCGCTACTACAACATCATCTACGACGCCGTGGATGACGTGAAGGCGGCGATGTCGGGCATGCTGGCGCCGGAGAAGCGCGAAGTCGTGACGGGCACGGTCGAAGTGCGCCAGGTCTTCAAGGTACCGAAGGTCGGCACGGTGGCCGGCTGTATGGTCACGGACGGTTTCGTCAAGCGCTCGTCGTCGGTGCGCGTGCTGCGCAACAACGTTGTCATCTTCACGGGCGAGCTCGATTCGCTCAAGCGCTTCAAGGACGATGTGAAGGAAGTCCGTCAGGGCTTCGAGTGCGGTATGTCGATCAGGAACTTCAACGATATCGTCGAAGGCGATCAGTTCGAAGTCTTCGAGGTCACCGAAGTCGCGCGTACGCTGTAATCCACGCGGCACGGCACAGCGGGCGGAACGGGCTTGACGCCCGCTCCGCCCGTTGTTTTTGAGCCCGCTGCGTCGGGTTTGTCGCTGGCTTCGTTGCCGCGTTCGTCGCAAACGGACTCTCACCGGTCGCGGCGATCGCGACGCCGTCGTATCGAATGGATAACGAACACGGCTCGCGCGAACCAATTTTTGCATCCGTTATAGCGGAGCACACAACACCATGCCTAAGAAACGTACTACTCCCAATCGCAACGTGCAGATCGCCGATCAGATCCAGCGCGACCTGGCCGAGCTGCTGCGCGAGGTCAAGGATCCGCGCATCGGTATCGTCACGTTTCAGAGCGTCGAGCTGACACCCGACTACGCGCACGCGAAGGTGTACTTCACGACGCTGACGGGCGACCCGCAGCAGACGCTGGAAGCGCTGACGCACGCGGCCGGCCATCTGCGCAACCTGCTGTTCAAGCGCCTGCATATCCATACGGTGCCGACTCTGCATTTCCACTACGACAAGACGATCGAGCGCGCCGTGGAGATGTCGCGGTTGATCGACGAGGCAAATTCCACGCGCGCGAAAGACGACTGAGCGTCTGCGATGCGTCGCGTTCCGCGCGGCGCCGTTTTTCGTGTTTCCCGAACGTTCTGCCTTCCTCGACATGACCGCACCTCAACGCCCCCGCGTGCCGCGTCGCGCGCTCGACGGCGTGCTGCTGCTCGACAAGCCGCTCGGCCTGTCGAGCAACGACGCGCTGATTCGTGCGAAACGTCTCTATCTGGCGAAAAAGGCGGGCCACACCGGCACGCTCGATCCGCTCGCCACCGGCTTGCTGCCGCTTTGTTTCGGCGAGGCCACCAAGTTTTCGCAAGACCTGCTCGAAGCCGACAAGACCTACGAGGCCACGATGCGCCTCGGCATCCGCACGACCACCGGCGACGCCGAGGGCGAGGCGCTCGACATCCGCGCCGTCGACTGCGACGAAGCGGCGGTGCGGGCGGCTTTGCGGGGATTCATCGGCGAGATCGTTCAGGTTCCGCCGATGTACTCGGCGCTCAAGCGCGACGGCAAGCCGCTGTATGAGTACGCGCGCGCCGGTCAAACGGTCGAGCGGGAAGGGCGGCCGGTGACGATTCACGCGCTAGAGCTGATTGCGTGCGCGCTGCCGGATGTCACGTTTCGCGTGACGTGCAGCAAGGGCACGTACGTGCGCACGCTTGCCGAGGATATCGGCGAGGCGCTCGGCTGCGGCGCGCATCTGGTTGCGCTGCGCCGCACCGGCGTCGGCGCGCTGACGCTGGATCATTCGGTCACGCTCGACGCGTTGTCCGCCGCGACCGAGCTCGAACGCGACGCATGGCTGCAGCCGGTCGACGCATTGCTGTCGACGTTCCCGCAGGTCACGCTGAACGACGACGACACGCGTCGCTTCTTGCACGGCCAGCGCCTGAAGCTGTCGTCGTTGACGATCGCCGCTGATGCCGCGAATGCCCCGCGTGTGAGGGTGTACTCGGCGCAGGGGCGGCTTCTGGGGGTCGCAAAACCGGGCGAAGGGGTGCTCGCGCCCGAACGTCTGGTCGTGACGACGGAGAGCTAGAGGCCGCCGTTTTGCCAGCACCGCGCCGACAATAAAAAAGCGGGATCGCCATCGTGCGATCCCGCTTTTTTCACGCCCTACAGTGGAGCGGTGTCGAACTCAAGCAACGCCCCGAATACGACTCAATGCGCCGCAGCCGCCGCCGCTCCCGAGTCGCCGCCCGCCCGTTCCGGCCGCGTGATCCAGATCAGCGCAATCAGCGCGACAAAAATACCGGCCGAAATGAAGAACAGATCGTTCACGCCGAGCTGCGCGGCCTGCTGCGTGACCATGGTGTTGAAGAGACCATAGGTCTGCTGCTGGTCCAGGCCCGCCGCGCCCATCTGATGAATCGACTGACCAAACACCGGGTTGTAGGCGTTCGCCTGCTCCGTCAGTTGCGCGTGGTGCATGATCGTGCGGTGATCCCACGCGGTCTGGAAAATCGACGTGCCGATACCGCCGCACATGATCCGCACGAAGTTCGACAGCCCCGAGGCCGCCGGAATCCGATGGCCCGGCAAGCCCGACAGCGTGATCGACACGAGCGGTATGAAGAAGCCAGCCATGCCGATTCCCTGAATCAGCGTGGGCAGCATCAGCGAGTACGTATCGACGCCCGTCGTATAGCGCGAGCGCATCCAGAAACACAGCGCGAAAATCAGGAACGACAGCGTCGCGATATAGCGCGGATCGGTGCGCGGCAGCACCTTGCCGGTGATCGGCGACAACAGGATCGCGAACACGCCGACGGGCGCCATCACGAGTCCCGCTTCGGTCGCGGTGTAGCCGATATCGGTCTGCAGCCACAGCGGCAACAGCACGAGATTGCCGAAGTAAAGCCCATAGCCGATCGACAACGCGATCGTGCCGCCAGTGAAATTACGTCGGCTGAACAGCGACAGGTCGACCACCGGATGCTCGGCCGTCAGCTCCCACACGATGAAAAACGCGAGCGCGATCACCGCGACGAGCGCGAGCACGACGATCGTCGTCGACGAGAACCAGTCGAGGTCCTTGCCCTTGTCGAGCATGACCTGCAGCGAGCCGACCCAGACGATCAGAAGACCGAGACCGACGCCGTCGATTGGCGCCTTCTTGATCACCGAGTCGCGGTTGCGGAAGATCATCCACGTGGCGGCGGCCGCGACCGCGCCGACCGGAATGTTGACGTAGAAGATCCACGGCCACGAGATGTTGTCGGAAATCCAGCCGCCGAGAATCGGACCGGCAACCGGCGCGATCAGCGTGGTCATCGCCCACATCGATAGCGCCATTGGCGCCTTCGCGCGCGGATAGCTCGCGAGCAGCAGCGTCTGCGACAGTGGGATCATCGGGCCGGCCACCGCGCCTTGCAGCACGCGCGACGCGAGCAGGAACGGCAGGTTCGGCGACAGCCCGCACATCCATGACGACAGCACGAATAGCACGATCGACGCCATGAACAGCCGCACCTGACCGATGCGGTCGGTGAGCCAGCCGGTCAGCGGCACCGAGATCGCGTTGGCCACCGCGAACGATGTGATCACCCACGTGCCCTGGTCGGACGACACGCCGAGGTCGCCGGAAATCGACGGGATCGACACGTTGGCGATCGACGTGTCCAGGACGTTCATGAACACGGCGAGCGACACCGCGATGGTGCCGATCACCAGTTGCGCGCCCTCGAGCGGCGGGTGAGGGACTTGCGCCTGAGCCTGAGCCATTAAAAGAGCCTTCTAGGAATCGTCGGGCGGAGCCTTAGCTCTTGTGGGCAGCCGGTTTCGTGGCGGCCGCGGCGCTCGCCGCGGTCGACTTCTGCGCGCCGCCGTTCGCGTTCTGGCCAGCGTTTTCCGCGATGATGCGCGCGATTTCCGCGTCGGCTTCGGCGCCGTACTTGTCGAAGACGTTGGTCTGGTAGGCCGTGGACGGCGCCTGACCGAGCTGGCCGCCGGTGTCGTCCTTGATGTTCACGTCAGCCTGCATCGACAGACCGATACGCAGCGGATGCTTCTCGAGTTCCTGCGGATCGAGCGAAATACGCACCGGCAGACGCTGCACGACCTTGATCCAGTTGCCGGTCGCGTTCTGCGCGGGTAGCAGCGAAAACGCCGAGCCAGTGCCGGCGGAGAAGCCGATCACCTTGCCGTGATACGGCACCGAAGAGCCGTAGACGTCGGCCGTCAGTTCGACCGGCTGGCCGATGCGCATGTGCTTCAGTTGCACTTCCTTGAAGTTCGCATCGACCCACACGTCATGCAGCGGCACGATCGCCATCAGCGGCGTGCCCGGCGACACGCGTTGGCCGACCTGCACCGAACGTTTCGCGACATAGCCGGTGACCGGCGCGGGCAGCGTATTGCGAGCGTGGTTCAGGTACGCGTCGCGCAGCTTCGCGGCGGCGGCCTGCACGTTCGGGTGATTCGCGATCGTGGTGTTCGCGGTCAGCGCGCGATTTGCCGCGAGTTGCTGTTTGGCGGCGTCGAGCGCGGCTTGCGCGCTCTTCACGGCGTCGCGTGCGTGCGAGATTTCTTCCTGCGATACCGCGCCGGTCTGCGCGACCGTCATACGGCGCTTCAGGTCGTCCTGGGCTCGCGACAGGTCCGCCTGGCTCGCCGCGACCCGCGCTTCGTACTGGCTGTCGTCGGCGAACAGACCCCGCACTTGACGCACCACCTGCGCAAGATTGGCCTCGGCCTGTTCGAGCGCGACGCGCGCGTCGGCGGGGTCGAGCACGACGAGCGGGTCGCCGGCCTTGACGACCTGGGTGTCGTCCGCATTGACTGCGATCACGGTGCCCGTGACCTGCGGCGTGATCTGCACGACGTTGCCGCTCACGTAGGCGTCGTCGGTGTCTTCATGGAAGCGTGCGTCGAGGAAGTAGTACAGGCCGTACGCGACCGCGGCAATCAGGATCACGATGACGAGCAGCGTCATCATGCGCTTGCGTTTGCCGTTGTTCGCCGCTTGCGGTGGAGTGGCGGGCTGCTGGGGAGTGCTCATTGATGTGCTCCGGGTTCTTTTGAACGTCGTCGTTTGTTCGGTGTTCGTGTGTATGCGTGTGTGTTGGCGCGGGCGGTCTCGCTCAGTTCGCGGCGGTGCTCGTGGCGTGGTTCGCGGAGTTGGCCGATGCGGGAGCATCGGTCGGCACGATGAGACCGGTCTGGGTCGCGTCGAAGCCGCCACCCAGTGCCTTGATCAGGCCGATCTGCAGACTGCGGCGGCGCATCTGCAGACCCGTGACCGTCTGCTCGGCGGCAAGGCGGTTGTCGTCGGCGGTTAGCACCTGCAACTGCGGCGACAGGCCGGCCTTGTAGCGGATCACGGCCAGCTGGTATGCCTTGCTCGACGCCTCGAGCGCGCGCTGGGCGTCGCCTTCCTGGCGGTCGATCGAGCGGATCGACGACACCTGCGTGGATACGTCCTGCAGAGCGTTGATCAACGTCTGGTTGTAGTTCGCAACGTCGCCCTCGAAGTCGGCGTAGCGGCCCTTCAGCTGCGCGCGCAACGCGCCGGCGTCGAAGAGCGGCAGATGGATCGCCGGGCCGAACTGGATCTGACGGCTCGACGAGGTCAGGAAACGGCCCCAGCCGAACGCGTCGAAGCCGAAGCCGGCCGCGAGATTCACGTCCGGGTAGAACTCGGCTTTCGCTTCCTTCACGTCGTGCATCGCGGCTTCGACCTGCCAGCGCGCGGCGACGATGTCCGCGCGACGCGCCACGAGGTCGGCCGGGATGTTGTCCGGCAGCGCGACCACGTTGCCGCCGGAGAGCACCGGCTTGTCGATCTGCAGGCCGCGGTCCGGGCCTTTGCCGAGCAGCGCGCCCAACTGGTAGCGCACGACGGTGATCTGGCCGTCGAGATCGGTGAGGTTCGACTGGCTCGTCGCGATGTTGCCGGCGGCGGTCTGCTTCTCGACGTTGGTGTCGAGACCGGCCTTCACGCGGTTGTCCGTGATACGGCCGACGTCCTGGCGGTTCGCGATTTCACGCGCGGCGATGTCGCGGAACGCGTACAGCTGCGCGAGCTGGTTGTAGGTGCTCGCAACCGACGCGGCGAGCGTCACGCGCGCCTGCTGCAAGTCGGCTTCGGCGGCTTTCTGCTGCGATACGGCCTGGCCGAGGCGCTGACGATTCTTGCCCCACAGGTCGAGATCCCACGATGCGCTCGCGAGCACGTTGTTCTCGCTAAACCAGGTGCCGCCGAACGGAGGTGGGAAGAGGGCGTTCGCCGAGTACAGTTCGCGGGTCCACGAATAGTTCAGTTCGGCCTTCGGGAATAGCGCCGAGCGCGAGCTTTCGATATACGACGAAGCCTTCGCGAGCCGCGCCTGCGCCTGGGCGATCGACGGGCTGCCCTCGAGCGCTTCCGCGATCAGCTTCGGCAGTTGCGGGTCTCCGAACTGGTTGGCCCAGTCGAGCGATGGCCACTGGCCGCCCTCGTTGGGCAGACTCTGCGTCGACTCGTACTGCGTCGGCGAGGCGATCTGCTTGTCGCTCTTGACGCCGAAGTAGTTCGCGCACCCCGTGAGGGCGAGCGCCGTCACCGCGGCGGCGACAGCGGCCCG
Organism: Burkholderia sp. JPY481; assembly: GCF_038900515.1. NCBI lineage: Bacteria > Pseudomonadati > Pseudomonadota > Betaproteobacteria > Burkholderiales > Burkholderiaceae > Burkholderia > Burkholderia sp. JPY481. The sequence continues at coordinate 224,653 of NZ_JAYMRT010000005.1, read as the reverse complement.
GCTCGACAGCGCGGGCGCGGACAGGGAAAGGGATTTCATCGCTCGACTCTTCTTTGAGTGGAATGTAGTGATGGACGCAGCAAGCAAGCTATTACGATTTGCTATCGGGATGGCTCGAGGCATCGCGGGAAAGTCCCGTGTATTCGCCGGAATTGGCGAGCACGCGGCGCAGCATGCTCTTCAGGAAGCCCACTTCCTCCGGGGTGAACCCGTTCAGCAGGGTGTCGAGCACGCCGTTGAAAATTGCCGGCATGCGGGCCGCGATCGCATTGCCTTCCGGCGTCAACGCGAGGCGCACGACGCGCCGGTCTTCGTTACTGCGCACCCGCGTGAGCAGGCCGCGCTTTTCGAGTCGGTCGATCAGGCGCGTGACGGCGCTTGCGTCGATACCATATTCACGGGCCAACTCGGCCGCGAGCAGGCATTTGCCGCTCGCCACCATGAACAGGATGCTGCCTTGCTGGCTAGTGATGCCGAGCTCGGCCATGCTGCGCTGCGTAACCAGATTGTGCAGAGTCGATTTCACCCGCGAGATGAGATAACCGACGCTTTCGCCGAGTTGATACTCGCTGAGGTCCGGCGTGGGGTCGTGGGACGGCTCCGTCATGATTCTCGTGCGATTGCAATGGTTGACTAGGCATTAGTATAGCTGGCTGTTGATTGACACGACAAGCGTAAATACAGCTTAGGCAAGGATTATTTCCTGCTCTAGCGAGATGCCGTACGGATTGGCGTAGGGCGCGGATGACGCGGTATTCGCAAAGCTCAACGGGGACCCGCAGAGCTACGGTCTATCGGGGAATACCAGAAAGGATCATCAGCGCGTGCTATACTTTTGGGTTCCCAAAAGTGCGCTTTGGGCTTGTTGTCGTGGTTTGGCTCCTCAACCAGCAGCATAAGCAAGCGGCGCACTCAACCGTCTTCAGGTTTCCTATGACCCGCGCCCTACGCAACATTGCCATCATTGCTCACGTCGACCACGGCAAGACTACGCTCGTCGACCAGCTCCTCCGTCAGACCGCCACGTTCCGCGAGAACCAGCAGATCGCCGAGCGCGTGATGGACTCGAACGACATCGAAAAAGAGCGCGGCATCACGATCCTGTCGAAGAATTGCGCGGTGGAGTACGAAGGCACGCACATCAATATCGTCGACACGCCGGGGCACGCCGACTTCGGCGGCGAAGTTGAGCGCGTGCTGTCGATGGTCGACTCGGTGCTGCTGCTCGTCGACGCGGTGGAAGGCCCGATGCCGCAAACCCGCTTCGTCACGAAGAAGGCGCTCGCGCTCGGCCTGAAGCCGATCGTCGTGATCAATAAGGTCGACCGTCCGGGCGCGCGGGTCGACTGGGTGATCAACCAGACCTTCGACCTGTTCGACAAGCTCGGCGCAAGCGAAGAGCAGCTCGACTTCCCGATCGTCTACGCATCGGGGCTGAACGGCTATGCGGGTCTCACGCCTGACGTGCGCGACGGCGATATGCGTCCGCTGTTCGAGGCAATCCTTCAGCACGTGCCGGTGCGCCCGGCCGATCCGGAAGGTCCGCTGCAACTGCAGATCACGTCGCTCGACTACTCGTCGTACGTCGGCCGTATCGGCATTGGCCGTATCACCCGCGGGCGTATCAAGCCGGGCATGGCCGTCGCGGTGCGCTCGGGCCCGGAAGGCGAAATCCTCAATCGCAAGATCAACCAGGTGCTGTCGTTCAAGGGCCTCGATCGCGTGCAGGTCGACTCTGCCGAGGCGGGCGACATCGTGCTGATCAACGGCATCGAGGAAGTCGGCATCGGCGTGACGATCTGCTCGCCGGAACAGCCGGAAGCGCTGCCGATGATCACCGTCGACGAACCCACGCTGACGATGAACTTCCTCGTCAACTCGTCGCCGCTCGCGGGCCGCGAAGGCAAGTTCGTCACGAGCCGTCAGATCCGCGACCGCCTGATGAAGGAACTGAATCACAACGTCGCGCTGCGCGTGCGCGATACCGGGGACGAAACCACGTTCGAAGTGGCGGGCCGCGGTGAGCTGCACCTGACCATTCTGGTCGAAAACATGCGCCGCGAAGGCTACGAGCTGGCCGTGTCGCGTCCGCGTGTCGTGATGCAGGAAATCAACGGCGAGAAGCACGAGCCGTACGAAAACCTGACCGTCGACATGGAAGACACCCACCAGGGCGGCGTAATGGAAGAACTCGGCCGCCGCAAGGGCGAAATGCTCGACATGGCGTCGGACGGCCGTGGCCGCACGCGTCTCGAGTACCGTATTTCGGCACGTGGTCTGATCGGCTTCCAGTCGGAATTCCTCACGCTGACGCGCGGCACGGGTCTGATGAGCCACACCTTCGATTCGTACCAGCCGGTCAAGGAAGGCGCGGTCGGCGAGCGTCGCAACGGCGTGCTGATCTCGCAGGACGACGGCGCGGCAGTCGCGTACGCATTGTGGAAGCTGCAGGACCGCGGCCGCATGTTCGTGTCGCCGGGTGAAGCGCTGTATGAAGGCATGATCATTGGCATTCACAGCCGCGACAACGATCTCGTCGTGAACCCGATCAAGGGCAAGCAGCTCACCAACGTGCGCGCGTCGGGCACCGATGAAGCGGTGCGTCTCGTGCCGCCGGTTCAGCTGTCGCTCGAATACGCTGTCGAGTTCATCGACGACGACGAGCTGGTCGAAGTCACGCCGAAGTCGATCCGTCTGCGCAAGCGCTACCTGAAGGAACACGAGCGCCGCAGCGCCAGCCGCAACAAGGTTGCCGGCGAATAAGCGGGACTCGAATCCGTCTGGACAGCAGGCAACGGAAGCCACCTTCGGGTGGCTTTTTTGTTTTCGGCGCGTCGGCACTTGTGGCGTTGCATCATGCCTAGGCACTTTCCGGACGACACAGGTGTAGACACCTATTGCGCAATTCGCCTTCTCATTTTCTACAGAAGACTATTGCGCGCTTTGAAGAAGCACCCCGTCACCCGCGAAACGCCCGCCATCACAGGCTTTCCCGCGTGTGCTGTCCGCTATCTGGGCTATTCGTTCTGTGCTATGCTCCCGGGTGCAAAGTTTTAGGTCCTTCCAAGCAAGACTTGATTCGCGCAATCCGCTAAACGGTCAGGCCGTGTCGCGGAAGGTTCTGTAACCCGCTATTTCTCGAGAAGCTCGAAGAAAGGTGAGCGTAAAAATGATGAAGCAATTCCAGTCGAACTCTTATCTGTTCGGCGGCAATGCTCCGTACGTTGAAGAAATGTACGAAGCGTATCTCGATAATCCGGCGTCAGTGCCCGAGACCTGGCGCAGCTATTTCGATGCGTTGCAGAACGTGCCCGCATCGGACGGCAGCAACGCCAACGACGTGGCCCACGGCCCGATCGTCGAATCGTTTGCACAGCGCGCCAAGGCCAATGCCTTCCTGCCGCGCGCAACTACCGGCGGCGAAGATCTCGCAACTGCCCGCAAACAGGTTTACGTCCAGTCCCTCATCGGCGCATATCGCTTCCTCGGCTCGCAATGGGCCAATCTCGATCCTCTGAAGCGCCGCGAACGTCCCGCGATCCCCGAACTTGAACCCGCGTTCTACGACTTCACCGAAGCCGACATGGACCAGGAGTTCAGCGCAACGAATCTGTACTTCGGGTTCGAGCGCGCGACGCTGCGCGAGATCGTCAAAGCCCTGCGCGACACGTATTGCGGCACGATCGGCGCCGAGTACATGTACATCAGCGATCCGGAACAGAAGCGCTGGTGGAAGGAACGCCTCGAATCGATCCGTTCGACGCCGAACTTCAGCAACGACAAGAAGAAGCACATCCTGAACCGCCTGACGGCCGCCGAAGGCCTCGAGCGTTTCCTGCACACCAAGTACGTCGGTCAGAAGCGCTTCTCGCTCGAAGGCGGCGAGAGCTTCATCGCGGCGATGGACGAAGTCGTGCGTCACGGCGGTCTGCGCGGCGTTCAGGAAATCGTCATCGCGATGGCTCACCGTGGCCGTCTGAATGTGCTGGTCAACACGCTCGGCAAGATGCCGGCCGACCTGTTCGCTGAATTCGAAGGCAAGCACGTCGATGATCTGCCGGCTGGCGACGTGAAGTACCACAAGGGCTTCTCGTCGGACGTCGCGACCGAAGGCGGTCCGGTTCACCTGTCGCTCGCGTTCAACCCGTCGCACCTCGAAATCGTCAACCCGGTGGTCGAGGGCTCGGCGAAGGCGCGTATGGACCGCCGCGGCGACGAAAACGGCATCCAGGTGCTGCCGGTGCAGATCCACGGCGACGCGGCCTTCGCAGGCCAGGGCGTCGTGATGGAAACGCTGAACCTCGCGCAAACGCGCGGTTACGGCACGCACGGCACGCTGCACATCGTCATCAACAACCAGATCGGCTTCACGACGTCGGACCCGCGCGATTCGCGCTCCACGTTGTACTGCTCGGACGTCGTCAAGATGATCGAAGCGCCGGTGCTGCACGTGAACGGTGACGATCCCGAAGCTGTCGTGCTGGCCATCCAGATGGCGATCGACTTCCGCATGCAGTTCCACAAGGATGTCGTCGTCGACATCGTCTGCTTCCGCAAGCTGGGTCACAACGAGCAGGACACGCCGGCGGTCACGCAGCCGCTGATGTACAAGACGATCTCGAAGCACCCGGGCACGCGCGCACTGTACGCTGAAAAGCTCGTGCAGCAGGGCGTCATCAAGGCCGACGAAGGCGAAGAATTCGTCAAGGCCTACCGCAAGGCGATGGACGAAGGCCACCACACGGTCGACCCGGTGCTCTCGAACTACAAGAGCAAGTACGCGGTGGACTGGGTGCCGTTCCTGAACCGCAAGTGGACCGACGCGGCCGACACGGCCGTCCCGCTCGCGGAACTGAAGCGCCTCGCCGAGCGCATCACCACCATTCCGGAAAACTTCAAGGTTCACCCGCTCGTCGAGCGCGTGATCAACGACCGTCGCGCGATGGGCCGCGGCGAAGCGAAGCTCGACTGGGGCATGGGCGAGCACCTCGCGTTCGCATCGCTGGTCGCATCGGGCTACGCCGTTCGTCTGACCGGCCAGGATTCGGGCCGCGGCACGTTCACGCACCGTCACGCGGTGCTGCACGACCAGAACCGCGAGCGCTGGAACGACGGCACCTACGTGCCGCTGCAGAACATCGCCGAAGGTCAGGCGAAGTTCACGGTGATCGACTCGGTGCTGTCCGAAGAAGCGGTGCTCGGCTTCGAATACGGCTACTCGACCGCTGAACCGAACACGTTCGTCGCGTGGGAAGCGCAGTTCGGCGACTTCGTGAACGGCGCACAGGTCGTGATCGACCAGTTCATCTCGTCGGGCGAAGTGAAGTGGGGCCGCGTGTCGGGCCTGACGATGCTGCTGCCGCATGGCTACGAAGGCCAGGGTCCGGAGCACTCGTCGGCGCGTATCGAGCGTTTCCTGCAACTGTGCGCAGACCACAACATGCAGGTCGTTCAGCCGACCACGCCGGCGCAGATCTTCCACCTGCTGCGTCGCCAGATGATCCGTCTGTTCCGCAAGCCGCTGATCGTCGCAACGCCGAAGTCGTTGCTGCGTCACAAGGAAGCCGTGTCGGATCTGTCGGAACTCGCGAAGGGTTCGTTCCAGCCGGTGATCGGCGAAGTGGACGAAACCATCGACGCGAAGAAGGTCAAGCGCGTGCTGGTCTGCTCGGGCCGCGTGTACTACGACCTGGTCGCGCATCGCCGCGAAGCGAAGGTGAACGACGTCGCGATCGTCCGTATCGAGCAGCTGTATCCGTTCGCTCACAAGCAGTTCGAAGCGGAATTGAAGAAGTACGACAACGCAACCGAAGTGGTGTGGGTGCAGGACGAGCCACAGAATCAGGGCCCGTGGTTCTACATCGAGCACCATCTGAAGGAAGGCATGAAGGAAGGGCAGAAGCTGGCGTACAGCGGCCGTCCGGCTTCGGCTTCGCCTGCAGTCGGCTACTACGCGAAGCACTACGAGCAGCAGAAGGCGCTGGTCGAAGGCGCTTTCGGCCGCCTCAAGAGCGCGTCGATCGCCAAGTAAAGAAACAGACGAGCCGGGAGAGCGCAGTGCGCTTTCCCGCGCCGCGCCGAACGTTCCCATGTGGTTCAGGCGCAGTGCGCGCGGTTCGCAGGCGGTCGTGAAAATGCGCCGTCACCCGATACGTATTCAGGATACTCATAATGGCTATTGTTGAAGTCAAGGTTCCCCAGCTCTCCGAGTCGGTCTCGGAAGCGACCATGCTGCAGTGGAAGAAGAAGCCCGGCGAGGCTGTCGCTCAGGACGAAATCCTCATCGAAATCGAGACCGACAAGGTCGTGCTCGAAGTGCCGGCTCCGGCAGCAGGCGTGCTCGCGCAAGTCATCTCGAACGACGGCGACACGGTCACGGCGGACCAGGTGATCGCGAAGATCGACACGGAAGGCACCGCAGGCGCCGCCGCTGTCGAAGCGGAAGTGAAGCCGGCTCCGGTCGCCGCAGCGGCTCCCGCGCCTGCGGCTCAGGCTGCTGCCGCAACGGGCTCGAACACCGCTGCTTCGCCGGCTGCCGGCAAGCTGATGGCCGAGAAGGGTCTGGCTGCTGGCGACGTCGCCGGCACGGGCCGCGACGGCCGCATCACCAAGGGCGACGTGCTGACCGCAGGCGCTCCGGCTGCCAAGGCTGCACCGGCGCCGGCTGCCGCACCGAAGGCTGCCAAGCCGTCGCTGCCGGACGTCAAGGCTCCGGCATCGGCCGACCAGTGGCTGAAGGACCGTCCGGAACAGCGCGTGCCGATGTCGCGTCTGCGTGCGCGTATCGCCGAGCGTCTGCTCGAGTCGCAGCAAACCAACGCCATCCTCACGACGTTCAACGAAGTGAACATGGCGCCGGTCATGGATCTGCGCAACAAGTACAAGGACAAGTTCGAGAAGGAACACGGCGTGAAGCTCGGCTTCATGTCGTTCTTCGTGAAGGCGGCTGTTCATGCGCTGAAGAAGTTCCCGCTCGTGAACGCGTCGATCGACGGTAACGACATCGTCTATCACGGCTACTTCGACATCGGTATCGCGGTCGGTTCGCCGCGCGGTCTGGTGGTGCCGATCCTGCGCAACGCAGATCAGCTGAGCCTCGCCGACATCGAGAAGAAGATCGCCGAATTCGGCCAGAAGGCGAAGGACGGCAAGCTGTCGATCGAAGAAATGACCGGCGGTACCTTCTCGATCTCGAACGGCGGCGTGTTCGGCTCGATGCTGTCGACCCCGATCATCAACCCGCCGCAGTCCGCGATTCTCGGCGTGCACGCCACCAAGGAACGCGCTGTGGTCGAAAACGGCCAGATCGTGATCCGCCCGATGAACTACCTCGCGCTGTCGTACGATCACCGCATCATCGACGGCCGCGAAGCCGTGCTGTCGCTGGTCGCGATGAAGGACGCGCTGGAAGATCCGGCACGCCTGCTGCTCGACCTGTAAGCGCCCGCCCGGAGCGCGCCGGCTTGTGAAACCGCAAGCCGGCGTCATCTAGTCAGTACGTATCTAGCATTTCGCAGTACAGGAACGGCGCGCGCCACCTTGGGTGGTCCGGCGCCGTTCCGCTATCAAAGGGATTGTCATGTCCAAAGAATTTGACGTCGTCGTGATCGGCGCAGGCCCTGGCGGTTATATCGCCGCCATCCGCGCAGCGCAGCTCGGCAAGACCGTCGCATGTATCGAAAAATGGAAGAACCCGGCCGGCGCGCTGAAGCTTGGCGGCACCTGCCTGAACGTCGGCTGCATTCCGTCGAAGGCGCTGCTCGCGTCGTCGGAAGAGTTTGAAAACGCGTCGCATCACCTCGCCGACCACGGCATCTCGGTGGGCGACGTGTCGGTCGATATCTCGAAGATGATGGCCCGCAAGGACGGCATCGTCGAGAAGATGACCAAGGGCATCGAATTCCTGTTCCGCAAGAACAAGATCACGTGGCTCAAGGGCCACGGCAAGTTCACCGGCAAGACCAACGCCGGCGTGCAGATCGAAGTGAGCGGCGAAGGCGAAACCGAAGTCGTCACGGCGAAGAACGTGATCATCGCGACGGGTTCGAAGGCGCGTCATCTGCCGGGCATCCCGGTCGACAACAAGCTGATCGCCGACAACGAAGGCGCATTGAGCTTCGACACGGCACCGAAGAAGCTCGCCGTGATCGGCGCGGGCGTGATCGGTCTGGAGCTTGGCTCGGTGTGGCGCCGCCTCGGCGCTGACGTGACGGTGCTCGAAGCGCTGCCGGAGTTCCTCGGCGCGGCTGACCAGGCGCTGTCGAAGGAAGCGGCCAAGCAGTTCAAGAAGCAGGGTCTCGACATTCACGTCGGCGTGAAGGTCGGCGAAGTGAAGACGGGCGCGAACGGCGTGACGATCGCCTACACGGACAAGGACGGCAACGCGCAGACGCTCGAAGCCGACCGCCTTATCGTGTCGGTCGGCCGCGTGCCGAACACCGACAACCTCGGCCTCGAATCGATCGGCCTGAAGGCCAACGAGCGCGGCTTCATCGACGTCGACGACCACTGCGCGACGGCTGTGCCGAACGTGTACGCGATCGGCGACGTGGTGCGTGGCCCGATGCTCGCGCACAAGGCCGAAGACGAAGGCGTGATGGTCGCGGAAGTGATCGACGGCCAGAAGCCGCACATCGACTACAACTGCGTTCCGTGGGTGATCTACACCGAGCCGGAAATCGCATGGGTCGGCAAGACCGAGCAGCAGCTGAAGGCCGAAGGCCGCGAGATCAAGACGGGCCAGTTCCCGTTCATGGCGAACGGCCGCGCGCTCGGCATCAACAAGGCGGACGGTTTCGTCAAGATGATCGCCGACGCGAAGACCGACGAACTGCTCGGCGTGCACATCATCTCGGCGAACGCATCGGACCTGATCGCGGAAGCCGTGGTGGCGATGGAGTTCAAGGCGGCGTCGGAAGACATCGGCCGGATTTGCCATCCGCACCCGTCGCTCTCGGAAGTCATGCGCGAAGCGGCACTCGCCGTCGACAAGCGCGCGCTGAACATGTAAGCGCGCACGCCTGAGCTGAAACGCAACCTTGGCATCACCAAAGGCGGGCGGGGTTCACTCCCTCCCGCCTTTCTTTTTGCAGCAACACGATGAACGTCACCGAATACTACGAAAAAGAACTGCAGACGCGGGGTTATCAATCCGATCCGGCGCAGCGCGCGGCGGTCGACCGCCTGCAGCGGTGCTATGAAGAGTGGACCGCATACAAGTCGCGCCGCTCGAACGCGTTCAAGAAGCTGATCATTCACCCGGATCTGCCGCGCGGCGTGTACATGTGGGGCGGCGTGGGCCGCGGCAAGAGCTTCCTGATGGACAGCTTCTACATGATCGTGCCGTTGCATCGCAAAACCCGTCTGCACTTCCATGAGTTCATGCGCGAAGTGCATCGCGAGCTCGAAGAACTCAAGGGCCGGGCAGATCCGCTCGACGAACTCGCGCGCCGCATCGCGAAGCGCTATCGGCTGATCTGCTTCGACGAATTCCACGTGTCGGATATCGCCGACGCGATGATCCTGTATCGTCTGCTCGACAAGCTGTTCGAGAACGGCGTGCAGTTCGTGATGACGTCCAACTACGCGCCCGACACGCTGTATCCGGACGGCCTGCATCGCGACCGCATGCTGCCCGCGATCGAGCTGATCAAGCAGAAGCTCGACGTGATCAACGTCGACGCGGGGATCGACTACCGGCAGCGCACGCTCGCCCAGGTGGAGGTCTATCACACGCCGCTGGACGCCGCCGCCGGCAAGGCGCTGCGCGACGCCTTCGCGCGCCTCGCCGCGGTGCCTGACGAAAGTCCGCTGCTCCATATCGAGAAGCGCGAGCTGAAGGCGCTGCGCCGCGCGGATGGCGTCGTCTGGTTCGACTTCGCGACGCTGTGCGGCGGCCCGCGCTCGCAGAACGACTACCTTGAACTCGCGACCCGCTTTCACGCGGTGATCCTGTCGGACGTGCCGCAGATGTCGGCGCGCATGGCGTCGGAAGCGCGCCGCTTCACCTGGCTCATCGACGTGTTCTATGACCACAAGGTCAAGCTGCTGATGTCGGCCGCGGTGCCGCCGGAGGAGTTGTACGTCGACGGTCCGATGGCCAACGAATTCACGCGGACGGTATCGCGCATCGTCGAGATGCAGTCGAAGGAGTATCTCGATACACCTCGCCGGATCGTCGATACGTCTCTAACCTGAGCCTCGGCGTAGGACAGTCCTTAGGAATCGGAGTGGTCTTATATTCCGCGCGCGGGTGACTAGCTATCTTTTGTCGTTGTTCTGACAAAGGAGGAAGCATGAACTCGTACCGCGAAATCACCGATGAAGAATGGCAGCGCGTTGCGCCACTGCTGCCTGAACTCCGGCCGCGTGCCGAAATGCGTGGCCGTCCCCTGGCCAATACCCGCTCAGTGCTCAACGGCGTGCTTTGGGTCATGTATAGCGGCGCCACCTGGTCGACCATGCCGCGCCGCTACCCGTCGTATCAAACCTGTCATCGCCGCTTCAAGTCCTGGTACCAATCGGGCGTGCTCAAACACGTCACGGAGCAACTGCTCGGCACCGCAAGCGAAGATCTCTGCAGATTGATGGAAGCGCGTATGCGCATGCACGCGAGCGCGCCGCACAAGCGCGCCGGGGCCCGCCGCACAGCCGCGGCGTTCCGTGTTCCGCCCGCCGTGTACGACCAGGTATCCGCCACGGCAGTGTCGGCGACGCCGTCCGGTTACGCTGCACCGTTCAAGCAGGCAGCATGACCCACGCAAACAACTTGCCCCAATGAGAACGGCCGCGCGATTCTGGATCGCCGGCCGTTTTTTTATGCTGTACGTGCTGGTGCTGAGCGCGCCATCGTTGCAGCATGATGCGCTCATTCAGGCAACGTGCGAGGCCACACAAAGGCTCCACGTCGAACCTCACTGCTGCCGGATCCACGTCTGCGAGCGGCCGAGCAGCGCAACGCCAATATAGCCTCGCACCACGAGCTTGTTGCCGCCGTCTTCGAGATGCATCTTGCACTTGTAGACCTTGCCGTTTTCAGGATCGAGAATCTGGCCATGATCCCACGCGTCGCCATCCTTCTTCATGCTGTTGATGATGGTCATGCCGAGGATCGGTTGGTCCTTGCGCGCGTCGGTGCATGCGCTGCAGCGGCGATCCGGCTGGTCGTTCGCCCCGAGACCCTTGACGACTTTGCCGTTCAATTCGCCATTGCCGTCTTGCGTGATCTGCACGAGCGCTTTCGGTTGGCCCGTATGATCGTCGATGGTTTGCCACATGCCGATCGGTGTCTCGGTCTGCGCCATCGCGGTCACGGCGCTGGCGAGCAGGGCGCCGGCGAGCGCGGCATGACGGGCGGTGCGCAGCGCGAGCGCGCGCGCACGATGAGTGAATTGAGTCATTGCCTTCCTCCTTGATATGAGACGGCGCGATCGTGGTCGCGCGGCTTTATGGGCATAGTGGTGGGATGCGCGGCACCGGTCTTCGCGATGCGGGCCCATGCTAGCGGCGTGCCGTTTGCATCGCCAGCGCAGAATACGCGAAAGCGCATGCGCCGTTTGATAGAGAAGCTTCTAATCAGCACGCGTCGTTCGGAGGCGTGTCAATTCAGCTATGGGAAGAGCCTCGCGTTGAAGCGCTGTCCACCAGCGCATCAACGACCGCTTTCCAGACGAAAAGATCGAGGCTGTAATAGCGCGCCGCCAACGGAGCAAACGCGCAGGTGCCAAATTTTCGACGAAGAGCCCGGAACTCGCAAAATTGAGTAATAATTCCCCGTTTTCTACTAAAACAAGATCTGTTCAACAGGTGTCACATGGACCGAAAGTCAAAGCTACGAAAGATTGCTCTGGCCGCATGCATCGTATTGGGGGCCCTTCAGGGCGCGAATGCACAGGCTCTGCAGAACAGTGATGCGAGCGGTACGATCGTGTCCCAGCCGGTTCCCACGAGCGCGCCGACCGACACGTCGCAGGGCGGCCAGGCAGAGACCACCGCACTGACGCCGGATGAAAGCCGGCAATCCGCCACCGGGAATGTGGCTGAATTGCAGCAGATGATCCATGGCTCGGATCTGAGCGAACTGCGCACCACGTATAACGGCAGCTATGGCGCGAGCCTGCTGTTCTACGGGAAGGAGATGACCTACTACGTCGCGCTGTTCCAACAGAAAAACTTCTGGCGCGTGATCAAGACGCAGGACGCCGCGCGCGCCGAGCTGATCTACAAGGATTTCGCGCGGCAGACGATGCAGTTGTCGGACGTTGAGATCCGCCGTACGCAACTCGAAGCGCAGAAGGCGTTCACGCAGCGCCTGGTCGCGTTGTCGCAGGAACGCGCGAGCCGGCTGCAGGCCGACCTCGACGTCGCGCGTCAGCAGCAGAGCATCGTCGCGAGCCAGCAGGAGCAGAAGCGCGCCGAGGCGACCGAACTGGCGCAGCAGAAGGCCGCCGCGCAGGATCAGTTGCGCGTCGCGCAGCGTCAAGTCCGCAACCTGCAGCGTCAGCTCGAGAGCGGCTTGCCGCTGCGTTGAGCACGACGATGTGAGCCTCGGTGGACGGGCGGCACGGCGCGCAAATCGATACGCCGTGCCGCCCGTCCGCGGGCGTTACCGTCGTCAAGTTCGATTGGTGCTTTCCGCACCCCGCCAACCCGCGCATCGCACTCTCGCCGCCGGGCTTTTCGGCATTTCCACTCGACATTGTTCGCGAGCCACGATGGCTCGCTGCCGCGCCATGGTGCGACCCAAGACGGCGCGATTTCAATGCCGCTTGCGCGTATCCGCCTGAGTCTTGCGCATCCGCTCGCGAAACGGCTCCGTCACATCGACGGCGATCGGATCGCTGGCGGGAAAGCTTTCCATCAGCGCTTCATCGAGCCGCGTGTCGGCGGACGTCGACGGCGTCCGGCGCGTGCGCGCAGGCCGGGAGGCATGCTGGCTTTTGCTGGTCATGGCGCGCTCCATCGGTAGAGGATCAATGATTCAGCATAGCGCATTGCGGCTATCGACGAACGTCGGCCGAATCGCGCAAGGCGCGTCGTTTGAAACCGGCCCGCATCGATTCGTTCTCCGAGTGTCCCGGCCGCGCTTGAGCCGCACCTGAGCCGCGCTTTAGCCGCGAGCGACACCTCCATCGATCCATCACACAGCGAACCACATGAACGCGAAAAAGCCGGCGGGTACACGACGAGTGCTCGCAGCCCACGTCGTGGAAACTGAACTGGAACACCTGGATTGGGCGACGCGGCAACCGGCGCTGCACCTGTTCGACGCCGGCTACTGGCGCCGCCGCGTGCTGGCGGTCAAGGGGAGATTCGAGCTGACCGAGCGGCAGCTGACCCAACTGGAGAAAATTCTGCAGCGCCTCGGTCCGTGCGCGGATTAGCGAGGCGCGGCCGTCACCGCTCCTTCGTATTTATTCCTGATTGCCGCTGGGGTTGCCGCTGCCGTGGTTGCCGCCATGATTGCCGCCTTCGCCGCCGGTGCCGAATAGACGCCGCCGCCGCGTGACGACCACCGGGCCTTCGGGGTTGCCGCTGCGCTCGCTCGGCGCGCGTTCCGCGGCCGGCGCGCCATACGATTCACGCCCCTCGCGCGGCTCGCGATGTTCGCGCGACCCGTGCGGGCCGCGCGCGCCATGTTCGCCATGCGACGTTCGGCCCGTGCGCGGCGCCGGCCGCGTGCCGGTGTCGAGCTGGATCGTGGAGATCGCGCGCTTGTAGATGCCTTGCAGGCCAACCGGCGTGCGCAGCATCACCAGGTACTGATCGAACGACTCGATGCATCCGGTCAGGCGGATGCCGTTGACCAGATAGATCTCGACGCGCTTTCGTTCCTTGCGCGCGGCGTTCATGAAGTCGTTTTGCGGATGCGATTCTGCGGAAGCCATGGACAATTCAGGTTAGATAGACGGTGGTTCGCCGCGATTCTACCCTTTCTACTCCAGGCGGGGCAGTACGCGTCGACGGGGCGAACTTCGTCCACTATAACGGCTTGTGAGCCCATAAGCATCCGATACCGCGAGACTGTAACGTTGAGTTACGAATCTGCTGGTCAATGGCGTCTTCTTCCGGTCTCTCCAGGCATTGCCGGCAAGCGTGGCGGAAAAGGAAGAACATAGGGGTGTGCTGCGCGACCACCCGCTACGGCGTCAAAACGCCCCGAAAAAACCCAAAAAAATCCCGGAGAAAGCAGCGCAACAGCAGCGCAGCGACACGGCGCCACGGCCGCGATGGAATAAACCGCTCGGTCGCAGCGTTAAGCCCAGTATGGCAGCACCGCATTCGGCGGCTTGCCGCCCACCGCCCGCCGCGCCTGTCGGTCGATCGTGCGCCGGGCATCCGTGAGGAGATTCAACATGATGAAAGCATCCCGTATTCTGTCAGCGCTCTTCGTCCTGCTCGCGCTCGCGTGCGGCTCCCTTGCTCACGCGGCCGACACCGACAACGCCGCGTCGAGTTCGAGCGGCAACAGCAACAGCAGCGGCGGCTACTAGAGCCGCGACCGCGCCTGGCACACCGGGTGAGCTTCGAATCGGAAGTGATCGCGTGGCTGCCGCAGTTGCGCCGCTATGCGCGCGCACTGACGGGCGACCGCGCCTGGGCCGACGATCTCGTCCAGGATACGGCGGAGCGCGCGCTTGCGCGCTGGTCGGCATTCCGGCCGAACAGCAACCTGCGCGCGTGGTTGCTGACGATCCTGCGGCATCTGTACATAGACCAACTGCGCGGGCGGCGCGAGATCGCCGTCGACGAGGAAAGCGCGCCCTGGCGCAATCTCGAGGCGCCGCACGGCGAGGTCGACGGTCTGGTTCTGCGCGACGTGCAGCGCGCGCTGTACTGCCTGCCACTCGAGCAGCGTGAGGTGCTGCTGCTAGTGTGCGTGGAGGAGCTGTCGTACCAGGAGGCATCGAGTGCATTGGGGGTGCCGATCGGTACAGTGATGTCGCGGCTGTCGCGGGCACGCGAGCATATGCGCGCGTTGCTGTGCGAGGAGCCGCCGGGGCCAATGCACGGACCGCAGCCCCGTGCGCCGCGGGCGGCGCACAAAGTAGCGCCGCTGAAAGTGGTGAGAAACCGATAATGAACAACG
This sequence comes from Burkholderia sp. JPY481, assembly GCF_038900515.1. NCBI lineage: Bacteria > Pseudomonadati > Pseudomonadota > Betaproteobacteria > Burkholderiales > Burkholderiaceae > Burkholderia > Burkholderia sp. JPY481. Next base: position 209,565 of record NZ_JAYMRT010000005.1, on the reverse strand, counting down.
ATAACCCCGAATCCGGATTGCCCGACGAGCCCGATCTGCGCTCGCTGTCGGCCTATGTCGATGGCGAATTGACGGATGAGCAGCGCGCCGCGGTCGAAACGCAGCTTCGCCAGCATCCGCAGGCCGCCGCGCGCGTCGCGGCGTGGCGCGCGCAGAAGGCGGCGCTGCGGGCGCTGTGCGGCGTGCCGGGCAGCGATGTATGGCACGCGCAAGCGGGGCAGGAAGCCGACTACGAGCAGCAAGCCGCTGAACCGGGCGAGCGACATTACGCCGGCAGCCAGCCCACGGAGCAGGAGCCGGCTTTCATCGTCGTGCGGCGTGCGCGGCCGTGGTGGCAGCGCGCCGGTCTCGCCGCCTGCTGGCTCGCGGCCGGCGCCGGGCTCGCGCTGGTGCTCGGTCCGCTCGCGCCGCGGCTGAGCGGCGGCGCGTGGAGCGGCTTCGGCGGCCAGCCGGCCGGTTTTGCGCAGCGCGCGGATGTCGCGTACGCGGTGTACTCGCCGGAGCGGCGTCATCCGGTCGAAGTCGCGGCGAGCGAAGAGGAGCATCTGATCGCGTGGCTGTCGAAGCGGCTGAATCGGCCGCTGTCGGTGCCGTCGCTGCAGGAGTATGGTTATTCGCTGGTGGGCGGCCGGCTGCTGCCCGGCGAGTCCGGGCCGGCCGCGCAGTTCATGTACGAGAACCAGGCCGGCGCGCGCCTCACGCTGTACGTGACCGGCGTCACGCGCGACGAAACCGTGTTCCGCCTGTTTCGCGACGGCAACCGCCGCACCTTCTACTGGGTCAGCGACCGCATGGGCTACGCGCTGTCCGGCGCGATCACGGAAGGCAAGCTGCGCGAAATCGCGATCGACGTGTGCAGCGAGCTCGGTGGTAAGCCTGAGGCGTGGCAGCAGTAGGGGGCGGTAGCGTGTCGTAAAGGCCGTCGGCGGCCAGGCACGCATTGCTGCTGCCACGCGGGACCGCACCCTCGGCTTACCCGACCGACAAGGAGACGCCTTGCCCCCGACGCTGCCGCCCAACCTGTCCGCCGCGCAGTTCGACCGTGCGCTTGCCGGCTGGCGCGCGATCGTCGGTGACGCGCACGTGCTGAGTTCCGACGCCGGCCTCGCCGTCTATATCGATCCGTTCGCGCCCGGCGAGCCGGGTGCGTTCGCCGCGAGCGCCGCGGTGCTGCCCGCGTCGGTCGATGAAATCCGCGCGGTGCTGCGCATCGCCAATCAGTACCGGATTCCGCTATGGACCGTGTCGACCGGGCGCAACTTCGCGTACGGCGGCGCCGCGCCGCGTCTGACCGGCTCGGTCGTGCTCGACTTGCAGCGCATGAACCGCATCCTCGAAGTCAATGAAACGCTCGCCTATGCGCTCGTCGAGCCCGGCGTCAGCTATTTCGATCTGTACGCGCATCTGCGCGACAAGGGCTACAAGCTGTGGGTCGATCCACCGGCCGCCGGCTGGGGCAGCGTGGTCGGCAATACGCTCGAGCGCGGCTTCGGCTATACCGACTATGGCGACCACGCGGCCGCGCAATGCGGAATGGAGGTGATGCTCGCCAACGGCGACCTGCTGCGCACCGGCATGGGCGGCGTCGAAATCGGCACGGCGTGGCAGCTGTATCAGCCGGGCTACGGGCCGTCGTTCGATGCGCTGTTCATGCAGTCGAACTATGGCATCGTGACCAAGCTCGGCGTGTGGCTGATGCCCGCACCGCCCGCGTATCTGCTCGGCGAAATCCAGTTTCGCCGCGAGGCCGATCTGGAGGCGATCGTCGAGATTCTGCGGCCGTTGCGGCTCGACGGCACGATCCGCAATCACGCGGTGATCGAGGGCGGTTTGCGGCGCGCGGCGGGCCTTTCGCCACGCCGGCAGTGGTACCACGGCGCGGGCGCGATGCCCGAGAGCGCGGTGCAGGCGATGCTCGACAAGCTCGGCGTCGGCCGCTGGAACCTGCATTTCGCGCTATACGGCACGCCCGAGGTGATCGACGCGCGCTACGCGCTGATCGAGCGCGCGTTCGCGCGGGTGCCCGATGCGCGGCTCGCGGCGGCGCGTTATGCGGGCGATGCGCAGCCGAGCGGCGGCGGCGACCGCAACATGGCCGGCATCCCCGCGATGACCGCGTTTCGCATGCTCGACTGGCGCGGCGGCGCGGGCGCGCACGTCGACTTCGCGCCGATCTGTCCGGCGACCGGGCGCGACGCGATGCGCCAGTACACGATGGTGAAAGCGCGCGCCGCCGAATACGGCTTCGATTACTACGGCGGCTTCACGGCGGGCGCGCGGCATCTGCATCACATTTTCGCGGCGATCTTCGATCGGGACGACGCGAACCAGGTGGAGCAGGCCGGCGCGCTGCTGCGCTCGCTGATGAGCGACGCGCGCGCGGCAGGCTACGGCGAATATCGCGCGCATCTCGCGTATATGGATTTCGCGGCCGCGCAATACAGCTTCAACGACGGTGCGTCGCTGCGCTTCGCGGAAACGCTGAAGGATGCGCTCGACCCGAACGGCATTCTCGCGCCGGGCAAGCAGGGCATCTGGCCCGCGGCGTGGCGCGACCGGCGAGGCTATACATGAAAAAGCGCGTGAAAAAGCGCGGGATCAACGAGTGAATGGAACGTACACGCCAATGGATCGACGCACTTTCATGCTGACCGGTGCATGGCTCGCGACGGCCGCGGGCGGCGCATGGCCGTGGCTCGCGCAAGCCGCCGCGTGTGCCGACGATGCGCGCGCGTTCGCGATCGTCGACTCGACGCTCGAATGCGGCGCGTCGTTCGCGCGCTATGCCGCGCATCTGCGATTGCCGACCTTCGAAACCGGCGACGATGCCGGCGCGCTGTGGTTCACCACCCTCGCGCCGCTGCTAGACGACGGCCGGACCCCGCACCCGATGCCCGCGCTGATCGGCTTCACGCGCGCGTCCGATTACTTCGTGCTGCAACACCTCGCGCTGCGCACCGGACGCTTCGTCGAGCATCGTCACGAAGCGCGCGAGGGGCTGCATGCGCAACCCGTCCACGTGGCTTTCGCGCTGACGCCGCGCAGCGGGCGCGGCTAAAAAACTGGCAAAACCCGGCTAGAACTTATAGTCCTTGTTGGTCGGATCGAAGGTCGAATCGTCGAACGTCTTCGGCGTGATGCTCTCGAACACGATCTGCTCGAAGATCTTGCCGTCGTTGTCGTAAGACTCGATGGTGCGAAAGAACGGATGCCGCAGATCGAGCCCGAGCGTTTCCTTTTTCGCGTAGAACTGCGGCTGGCCGACCGGTGTTTCGAACGTGAACGCGACGACGCGCACATCGTCGATCGTCTTCACTTCGATCTGCACCGAACGCGGCAAGCCGGTCTGGCTGTATTTTTTCCCTTCACTCAGGTATTGATCGGCAACGTACTCGGTGCCGAGATCGCGCACGCTGTGATTCGATTGCGAGCGTGCGAGCGCGCCGGTCAGCGACGTCCACAACGGCATCACGTTCATGATGCCGCCGAGGTGGCCGAGCGTTTCGTCGCTGCGCTTCGATTCGTCGTAGATGATTTCCTGGCCCGCGTGCGCGCCGTCGGGCAGCCACTTCGCGTAGATGCGCAGCGGATCGTGCGCGACGCGCACGAGCATGTGATCGGGCTTGTCGGGCCAGATGCCGCGAATGCGTTCGGAGCGCGACATCGTGAACTCGTACGACGGGTAGCCGTTCGGCCCTTCCTTGATATAGCGCGGCAGCGTCAGCGGATCGAGCGACTTGAACAGCGCGACCAGTTGCGCGTCGTCGAGTTTTTCGAGCGTGCCGCTTTGCTGCGCGGCGCGCAGCCATTTGACCTGCTGGTCGAGCGTCAGCTTGCCGACCTGCGCGGGCGGCGTGGTGGGCGGCTTGACGGCGTTCGCGGTGTCGAGCGGGGGCGGGCGGTCGTCGTTCTGCGCGACCGCCGCCGGCCCCGATAGCAGGGCGAGCGTGACGAGCAGCGCACCCGGCAGCGAGCGGAATCGCAAGCGGGGTCGCAAGCGGGGTCGCAAGCGATGAGAGCGGGCGGACATGCGGTGCTTCATGAATTTCTCCAGAAAGTGGCGCGGCCGCTCATGCAACATGCAAGGCAATAACGCAAGGCAACAAAGCTATAACGCATTGAAGCAATGCTTATTCCCGTCAGGCAGACTTCTGTTTCGCGAGTTCCTCGTCGCGCAATGCACGGCGCAGAATTTTGCCGACATTGGTTTGCGGCAACTCGTCGCGGAACTCGACGAGCTTCGGCACCTTGTAGCCAGTCAGATTCTTGCGGCAGTACGCGATCACCTGCTCGGCGGTCAGTGTCGGCGTGCGCCGCACGATGAACACCTTCACGCGCTCGCCCTGCGCGGGATCGGGCACGCCGATCGCGGCCACTTCGCGCACGTCCGGATGCGCGGCGATCACATCCTCGATTTCGTTCGGATACACGTTGAAGCCCGACACGAGGATCATGTCCTTCTTGCGATCGATCAGACGGATAAAGCCGCGCGAGTCGATCACGCCGATGTCGCCGGTCGCGAGCCAGCCGTCGTCGTCGATCACCTTCGCGGTTTCGTCGGGGCGGTTCCAGTAGCCCTTCATCACCTGCGGGCCCTTCACGCACAGCTCGCCCGCCTCGCCGATATTGGCCCAGCTGCCGTCGTCTTTCCTGAAGCGCACCTGCGTGGACGGCGCGGGCAGTCCGACCGAGCCCTCGAAGTCGCGCAGATTGGTCAGATCGACCGGATTCATCGACACGATCGGCGAGCACTCTGTCAGCCCGTAGCCCTCGACGATCGGCTTGCCCGTCACCGCCTTGAAGCGCTCCGCGACGCTCTTCTGCGTCGCCATGCCGCCCGCCATCGCGAGCTTCAGGTCCGAGAAATCGCGCCGGCAGAATTCCTCGTTGTCGAGGAACGCGTTATAGAGCGTGTTGACCGCGGTCATGCCGGTGAATTTTTCGTGACGCAGGATCATCATCACCCGCTTCATGTCGCGCGGATTCGCGATCAGGATGTTGCGCCCGCCGAGCCCCATGAAAATCAGCGCGTTCACGGTCAGCGAGTAGATGTGATACAGCGGCAGCGGTGTGAGCACCGTTTCGCCTTCACCGGACAGTTGCCCCGCGGCCCATGCCTTCGCCTGCAACAGATTGGCGATGATGTTCCGGTGCGTGAGCATCGCGCCTTTCGCGACGCCTGTCGTGCCGCCCGTGTACTGCAGGAACGCGATGTCTTCGTGGCTCGCGCGCACCGGCGTGTGCGGCCGCGCGTAACCGATCGAAAGCGCTTTCAGCAGCGGCACCGCCTGCGGCAGCTGGTAGGCGGGCACCATCTTTTTCACGTGACGCAGCATGAAATTGAGCAGGTGGCCCTTCAGGTTCACGCCGTCGGCGAGCAGATCGCCGAGGCCGGTCACGATCACGTTGCGCACCCTGGTGCCGGGCAACGCGTCTTCGAGCGTCTTCGCGAAGTTTTCGAACACGACGATCGTCTGCGCGCCGCTGTCCTTTAGCTGGTGCGCGAGTTCGCGCACCGTATAGAGCGGATTCACGTTGACGACCACGGCGCCCGCCTTGATCGTGCCGAACAGCGCGACCGGATACTGGAACGTGTTCGGCAGCATGATCGCGACGCGCTCGCCGGGCTGCACGCCGATGCTTTGCAGGTAGGCCGCGAACGCGCTCGCCTTGCGGGCCAGCTCGCCGTACGTCAGGCTCGCGCCGACGCTGACGTACGCGACGCGCTCGCGGAACTGCGCGGTGCATTCGTCGAAGAACTGGTCGATCGATTCGTATTGCGTGACGTCGATGTCGCGCGGCACGTCGTCTGGATAGGACGCGTACCAGATGCCGTCGGTGTTCGGTGCGGGGTTTGGCGCCGCGTTTGGCGCCGGGTTTGACACCTGAGTGCTGCCTGCATCCGGCACTTGCTGCGGCGCTTGGGTGGGCTCGATCATCGGTTGCCTCCTGATATGTTGGTATCCGCTGCCGCGCTAGCGCTCCAGAATCGCGACGACCCCCTGGCCGCCCGCCGCGCAGATCGAGATCAGCCCGCGTGCGCCACCAGCCGGTTTGTCGAGTTGCGCGAGCATCTTCGCGAGCGCGGCGACGATGCGTCCGCCCGTCGCCGCAAACGGATGGCCGGTCGCGAGCGAACCGCCGTTCACGTTGAGCTTCGTGCGATCGATCGACCCCAGCGCGCCGGCGAGGCCAAGCTGCGTACGGCAATATTCGTCATCCTGCCATGCCGCGAGCGTGCACAACACCTGGGCCGCGAACGCTTCGTGAATCTCATAGAAATCGAAGTCCTGCAACGCGAGGCCGGCGCGCGTGAGCATGCGCGGCACGGCGTAGGCGGGCGCCATCAGCAGGCCTTCCTGCCTGTCGAAAAAGTCGACGGCCGCGGTTTCCGACCAGCTCAGATACGCGAGCACCGGCAAGCCGCGCTCGGCCGCCCATGCTTCGCTTGCGAGCAGTACCGCGGATGCGCCGTCGGTCAGCGGCGTCGAATTGCCCGCGGTCAGCGTTCCGGCGTCGCGGTCGAACACCGGCTTCAGATTCGACAGCTTTTCGAGCGACAGGTCGGCGCGCAGGTTGTTGTCGCGCGCGAGGCCTTTGTACGGCGTCATCAGATCGTTGACGAAGCCGCGCGCGTACGCATCGGCGAGCTTGCGATGGCTTTCGTAGGCGAGCACGTCCTGCGCCTCGCGCGAAATGTTCCAGCGCTTGGCCATCAGTTCGCAATGCTCGCCCATCGACAGCCCGGTGCGCGGCTCGACGTTGCGCGGCAACAGCGGCTTGAAGAACATGCCGGGCCGCAGCCTGCTGAGCGCGGCAACCCGTTGCCCGGTGCTCTTGCCGCGATTCGCTTCGAGCAGAATCTTGCGCATCCGCTCGTTGACGCCGATCGGCGCGTCGGAGGTGGTGTCGACGCCGCCCGCGATGCCCGCGTCGATCTGCCCGAGCGCGATCTTGTTGGCGACGAGGATCGCCGCTTCGAGGCCGGTGCCGCAGGCCTGCTGCACGTCGTAGGCGGGGGTTTCCTTCGCGAGCGTGGTGGACAGCACCGACTCGCGCGTCAGGTTGAAGTCGCGCGAATGCTTGATCACCGCGCCCGCCGCGACTTCGCCGAGACGCACGCCGTGCAGGTCGTAGCGATCGACGAGCCCTTGCAGCGTGAAGGTCAGCATGTCCTGATTCGATGCGCTCGCGTACGCGGTGTTCGAGCGCGCAAACGGAATCCGGTTGCCGCCGATGACGGCGACGCGGCGCACGGCGGGTTGCGGGTGGGACATGCTCGGCTCCTTTGGGTCGTGCCCGGATCATTGGTCGAAGCAATCGATGCAAACGATGCAAACGCTACGAACGGCGCGCTCGCGGCTCACAGCAGCCGCCACTGCATGCGCGCGCGCAAATGCGGCTTGACCCCGGCGATATCGCGCACCTCGAGATCGCGCTCGATCAGCGAAGGCGAGGCGCTCCACAGCGACGCTTCACCGGGCAGCAGCATCGGCAGCTTGAACTCGGCGGCGAGCGTCGCTTCGGCGAGCGGCTTCGGCGGCTGCAGCGACGAAGCAGCGCGCGCGAGCGTCCACATGCCATGCGCGATCGCGCGCGGAAAGCCGAACGCCTTCGCCGACAGCGCGCTCAGGTGGATCGGGTTGTAGTCGCCGGACACGCTCGCATAGTCGCGGCCCAGTTGCGGCGCGAGCTGCCAGCGCGCGATCCGTTGCAGCGCGTCGGGGCCGAGCGCGAGCGCTTCGAGCGGATGACCGAGCGCTGGCACCGCGCGCTTCAGATAGATGCTGTCGCCGTCCCACACCGCCTCGCCGCGTCGATAGATGCGCGTATGCACGACGAATGCCTGGCCCTTGTCGTGGCGCAGCATCGCGCCAAATTCGACCTCGATGCGCAACAGATCCTTGTAGGCGAGCGGCCGGCGCAGCCGCACGTGATTGGCCAGATGCACGAGACCGAGCGCGGGCCACGGAAACGCGGGGTCGGTCAGCATCAGCAGATGCAGCGGAAACGCGAGCAGGTGCGGGTAAGTGAGCGGCACGCCGTGCTCGGGAATGAAGCCGCACACGCGCGCATAGCGCCACGCGGGGCCGGGCTCGAGCACGACGGCGGGGCGCACGAGCCGCAACGGCGGCAGCCGCGATTCGCGGCCTCGCTTGACGAGGCCCGTCAGCGCGCGCCCGTAAAGTTTTGCCGGCGCAGGCAGCGTTTCGATGACGACGGTTTTCGGCCGCGCGCCGTCGCCGCCCGGCGCGGGCGCGAGCTGACGGCTGCCGAACGGATCGCGTGGTTCGTCCATAGCCATGCTCCGGTTCAGGCGCCGATCAGGCTTTGACCGCACACGCGCACGACCTGGCCCGTCACGCCGGCCGAGCCCGGATGCGCGAGCCACGCGATGGTCTGCGCGACGTCGACGGGCTCGCCGCCCTGGCTCATCGAGTTCATGCGGCGGCCGGCCTCGCGGAGCGCGAGCGGCATTTTCGCGGTCATCTGCGTTTCGATGAAGCCGGGCGCGACCGCGTTGATCGTGATGCCGCGCGCGCGCAGTTGCGGCGCCATGCTTTGCACCCGGCCGATCACGCCGGCCTTCGACGTCGCATAGTTGGTCTGGCCGGCATTGCCCGCGATGCCGCTGATCGACGACACCGCGACGATGCGCCCGCCATCGCGCAGGATGCCGCCCGCGAGCAGCGCGTCGTCGATGCGCTCCTGCGCGCCCAGGTTGATGTCGATCACGCTTTGCCACGCGGCGTCGGTCATCCTCGCGATGGTCTTGTCCTTCGTGATGCCGGCGTTGTGCACGACGATGTCGACGCCGAGCTCATCGAGCGCCGCTGCGATCTGCGCGGGCGCTTCGGGCGCGGCGATGTCGAACGCGAGCGCGCTGCCGTTCAGCTGACGCGTCGTCGCATCGAGCGCGTCGCGCGCGGACGGAATGTCGACGCCGATCACATGCGCGCCCTCGGCCGCAAGCACGCTCGCAATCGCGGCGCCGATGCCGCGCGCGGCGCCCGTGACGAGCGCACGCCGCCCGGCGAGCGGCTGGCGCCAGTCGAACGCGGGCGCGCCGGGCGGTAGCGCTTCGTTGCGGCTGGCAGCGATCCGCACCACCTGGCCCGACACATAGGCCGAACGCGGCGACAGGAAGAAACGCAGCGTCGCGTCGATGGCGCTTTCCGCGCCGTCCTCGACGTACACGAGATTCGCGGTGATGCCGCGCCGCGCTTCCTTGCCGAGCGAACGCACGAGCCCTTCGAGCGCGCGCTGCGCGGTCCACTGACGCGGGCTCGTGCAGGCCTCGGGCGGCCGCCCCAGCACGACGATGCGCCCGCACTTGCCGAGCGAGCGCAGCGTGTCGTGGAAAAAGCCGTGCAATGGTTCGAGATGGCTGCTGTCGTCGATACCACTGGCATCGAACAGCAGCGCGGCGAGCTTGCCGGGCGCACCGGCTTCGGCCGGCTCGAAGCGGCCGGTCATCAGGCCGTGTCGATTGGCGAGCGGCACCCACAGCCCGGCGCTTTCGTGCGCGACGCTCGTCATGCCGATGCTGGCGATCAGACTCGCGAGCGCGTCGAACAGGCGCGGCTCGCGGCCCGCGCCGATCGCGATCAGACCGTCGAATTCGGGCCGGTCCGCCCGGTAGCGCCGCAGCACCTCGGGCTTCGGCAGGCCGAGGGAGCGCGCGAGGCGGCCGCCGAACGGCGAGTTGACGAACTTCAGGTAGGAGTCGTTCATGTTATCGGTTGCTCCGCTGGACGCGCCGCGGGTAGCCCCAGCGATTTTTCAGGGCTGCCGGACGTGTGTCAGTGTGCCTTGAGTTGCGTGACTCGGGTACGGGTTGCCGCGCCGCATCGGTAGTTTTTTCTGCGTGAGCGCGCGCGTCAGGCCGCCAGATCCAGCGCCTTTTCGAGCGCCTGCTTGCGCTGTTGCAAGCTTGCGAGCAGGTCGAAGTCGGCCGGGAAATCGTCGACCTTGACGACCTGCGCGCCGTAGCGCGCGTAGTCGTCGAGCACCCGCCGCTCGTCGGCGTCGATGAGGCCCTGACGTTGCGCCGCATCGGTCCACGCGGCGAGCTGCGGCAGGCTTTGCGGCAGCGGTTCGAGCAGGCCCTGTTCGACCGCGTCGCGCAGCTTGTGCTCGATTTGCGTGAACCGTGGATTCAGCGCGAACACGAGCTCGCCATAGCCGAGCGCGTCGACGTCGGGACGCGGCACGTACGAGTCGGCGACGAGCCGCTCGCGCGCGGCGCCGGGCGTCTGCATCAGCTCGGCGATCTCGCTGCCGAGCCGGTCCGACGGCTCGCGATGCGGCAGGCCGAACGGGAACGCGAGCAGCTGCACGAGCGTCGCGGCGAGCCGGTTCGGATAGTTCGCGAGCACGCCGTCGAGCGCGTGCTGCGCCTTGTACAGCGCATCCTCGACGCCCCAGCGCACGAGCGGCAGGTCGTCCTGCTGACGGCCTTCGTCCTCGAAGCGCTTCAGCGTCGCCGAGATCAGGAACAGTTGCGACAGCACGTCGCCGAGGCGTGCCGAGATGCGTTCACGGCGCTTCAGATCGCCGCCGAGCACCAGCATCGACACGTCGGCGAGCAGCGCGAACACGGTCGACAGACGCGTCGCCGCGCGGTAGTACGGATGGAGCGGCGCGTACGCGCGGCGCGGCTTCGCGATCAGCGCGCCGCCGGTCAGCCCATACACGGTGCTGCGTAGCACGGTCGACAGCGTGAAATTCACGTGACCGAAGAAGGCCGCGTCGAATTCGCGCAAGGCCTTCGCGCGATCTGGCTCGCGCGTCGCGGTCATTTCCTTCAGCACGTACGGGTGGCAGCGGATCGCGCCCTGGCCGAAGATGATCAGGCAGCGCGTCAGAATGTTCGCGCCTTCGACGGTGATTGAGATCGGCATCTGCTGATACGCGCGCGCCAGAAAATTCGACGGCCCCATGCAAATACCCTTGCCGGCGACGACGTCCATGCCGTCGTTGATGACGCTGCGCGCGCGCTCGGTGATGTGATATTTGGCGATCGCCGAAATGACCGACGGCTTTTCGCCGAGATCGACCGCCTGCGCGGACAGGCGGCGCGCGGCGTCCATCACGTACAGGTTGCCGCCCATGCGGCCGAGCGCTTCCTGCACGCCCTCGAACTTGCCGACGGCGGTGCGGAACTGGCGGCGAATCGCGGCATACGCGCCGGTGCCGCGCACCGCGACCTTGGCCATCCCGACGTTCGACGACGGCAGCGAGATCGCGCGGCCCGCCGCCAGACACTCCATCAGCATGCGCCAGCCGTTGCCGACCTGCGCGCGTCCGCCGATCACCCAGTCGAGCGGAATGAACACGTCCTTGCCCGAGTTCGGGCCGTTCTGGAACACCGCGTTCAACGGCCAGTGACGACGGCCGATGTTCACGCCAGGATGGTTGGTCGGAATCAGCGCGCAGGTGATGCCGGGTTCGTCGTTCGCGCCGAGCAGATGGTCGGGATCGAGCGCGCGGAACGCGAGGCCGAGCACCGTCGCGATCGGCCCGAGCGTGATGTAGCGCTTGTCCCACGTGACGCGAAAGCCGAGCGTCTCGCGGCCTTCGTGCATGCCCTGGCAGACGATGCCGACATCGGGAATCGCGGCGGCGTCGGAACCGGCGTACGGGCTCGTCAGCGCGAAGCAGGGGATTTCCTCGCCGCGCGCGAGACGCGGCAGATAGTAGTTCTTCTGCGCGTCGGTGCCGTAGTGCATCAGCAGCTCGGCGGGGCCGAGCGAGTTCGGCACCATCACCGAGACGGCCGCGGCCGTGCAGCGCGTCGCGAGCTTCATGATCACCTGCGAATGCGCGTACGCGGAGAACTGTTTGCCGCCGTACTGCTTCGGAATGATCATGCCGAGAAAGCCGTGCTGCTTGATGAACTGCCACGTTTGCGGCGACAGGTCCTGCCAGACCATCGTGGTGTCCCAGTCGTTCGCGAGGTCGCACAACTGCTCGCATTCGACGTCGAGGAATGCCTGCTCTTCGGCGCTGAGCGCGGCCGGGCCGTAGCCGAGCAGCGTGTCCCAGTGCGGGCGGCCCGAGAACAGCTCGGCGTCCCACCACACCGTGCCGGCTTCGATCGCGTCGCGCTCGGTCGGCGACATCTCCGGCAGGATCTTGCGGAACGTGTCGAGCAGCGGTTTCGCGAGCCATGCGCGGCGCAGCGGCCTGATCGTCAGCACGAGGGCGGGGAGCACGAACACGATCGCGAGCAAGGCCGTCAGCAGCGGGCCAGCCGCGCCGCTCAGGTGCGCGGCCGCGACCCAGACGATCAGCGCCGCGAGCCACCACGAGGCGCGCGCCTGCACGTAGACGAGAGCGAAGGCGGCGATGACGAGCGCCAGGATGAACCACGGCATGATGTTTCCTCCTCTGTCGTTGCTGCGTGCGAATGCGGCCCACGGGCGCGCACCGCTCGCGCTCTGCTGATTTTTTGGGTTGCCCTTTCTCTGGTCATGCAATCGCCGGGCCACCTGTGCGCCGCGCTACGCGTCACATGGCGCGGCGCACGCAGCCGCTTCGCCGCTGGTGTCTCGATGCGCATTAGCGAACGTGCCGACCGCGCCATCGTCGTCGGTCGCATCGCCGAGTACCGCCGCGAATGCGGCCAGTTGCGTGCCGTCCGGCAGCGGCGCCTTCAGCGCGGCGACGATCAGCGACGCGAGGCGCGCGATCAGTTGCAGATCGTTCATCGGCTTGCCTTGCGAGAACTCGCCAATCAGGCCGCTGGTATCGGTGCCGGCGAGCACGCCCGACAGCGCGCCGATCGCGAAGTGCAGCCGCCAGCCGAGCTCCTCGCGCGGCAGATGCGGCAGCGCGCGCTGGAACGCGTCGAAGAAGCGCATCGCCACCGACTCGTAATGCGCGTTCAGAAAGTCGCGGATAAACGACGACGGATCGGTATACGCGCGCCCGAGCAGGCGCAGAAACGCTTTGCCGCCGACACGCGGATCGCGCGACAGACGCAGAGCCGGAATGAACATCGCGCCGAGCACGTGCTCGCAGCTCAGGCGCGCGCCGAGCATCGCGTCGAAGCGGTCGATGAGCTTCACGCGCTCCTCGTTCAGCGGATCGAGCCGGCGCGACAGCATCGAATGAATCAGCGATTCCTTGTGGCCGAAGTGATAGTTGACGGCCGCGAGATTGACATCGGCGCGCGACGTGATCTGGCGCAGCGACAGCGCTTCATAACCGCATTCGATGAACAGCGTCTCCGCGGCGTCGAGAATGCGTGACTTCGTATCGCCGACATGCCGGCCCGTGGTGCGAACTGCCATGCTGCGTCTCCCAGTTGCCGGTGCTGCCGGCTCGCAAACACGCGATTCAAATCGGTATTTGAAACAATCGTTTTTTGCAGGATAAAAAAGGAGGGACGGTGCGAGCAAGGAGCGGGCTCGACTAACTCCTCTAGAAGAGCTGACGAAAGTCGTGCTTGCGAAGCGCGGCTCGTGATACCGGCCGCGCCGGAAATGAAAAGGCCGTTCCGGGCGAACCGGAACGGCCTCGTATTGCGTTGCGACTTGATGCGCGCCAGGCGTTGATGCGAACGCCCGAAGCGGTTAAACGCGCTGTCCTCCTACCGCGCCGCCCGCCGATCCCGCGCCGACGATCTCACGCGCGGACTGCGTCATGTCGATGCCGCGGCGCTCGCGGCTGAACGGAATCAGCGCGCAGATCACGATCGCGACGATGCCGATTACGACCGCCATCACGAGCGCGTAGTTGTTGTCGTGCATCTCCGCGATCTTCGATTGCATCGGACCGTTGACGGAGGCGATCAGATTGCCCAGCTGGTACACGAGCCCGGGGAAGGTCGCGCGGATTTCATCGGGCGAGATTTCGTTCAGGTGCACCGGAATCACGCCCCACGCGCCTTGCACCGAGATCTGCATCAGGAACGCGCCGAGCGCAAGCAGAAACGGCGTGGTGGAGAACGCCCACAGCGGCAGCACCGGCAGCGCGATCAACGCGGCGATGAAGATCGCGCGCTTGCGGCCGATCTTCTCCGATGCCCAGCCGAAGAACAGGCCCCCGCAGATCGCGCCGATGTTCAGGACGATCGTGATCCACGACACCGTGTGCGGATCGAACTTGAGCTGGACGCGCAGGAAAGTCGGATACAGATCCTGCGAGCCGTGCGAGAAGAAGTTGAACGCGGTCATCAGGATGATCGCGTAGATCGACAGGCCGATGTTCTGCTTGAGCGTCGCGACGAGGCCCGGACGCACCTTCTTTTCGAGCGTCTGGAACGCGGGCGACTCCGGCACGTGCGCGCGAATGTACAGCACGAGCAGCGCCGGCAGCACGCCGACGAAGAACATACCGCGCCAGCCGATGTATTGAAAGAACACGCCGAACACGATCGACGCGAGCAGATAGCCGCTCGGATAGCCGGCCTGCAGCAGACCCGAGACGATGCCGCGCGATTTCGGCGGCACGGTTTCCATGGTCAGCGCGCCGCCGACACCCCATTCGCCGCCCATCGCGATACCGAACAGCGCGCGCAGCACGAGCAGCGTCATCAGGTTGGGCGACAGACCGGACAGCAGTTCGAGCAACGAGAAGCACCCGATGTTGATCATCAGCGTCGGACGGCGGCCGTATTTGTCGGCGAGCCAGCCGAAAATCAATGCGCCGAGCGGGCGCATCATCAGGGTCAGCATGATCGCGACCGCGACCGACGGAATGTCCGTATTGAATTCCTGCGCGATATCTTTCAACACGAACACCATCAGAAAGAAATCGAATGCGTCGAGCGTCCAGCCTAGATAGGCGGCGATCGTGACGTTTCTCTGTTCCCGAGTCCAGCTCATTGATTGTCCTCCTGAGTATTCGCAAATCCGCGTTTGATCGCGGCCGGAAACGCAGCCCTTGCGCCTCATGGCAAGCGCTTGCCGGCGAGTGTACGCCGGGCATTAAGCGTTTGCGTGGTTGAAGCCGTTTTTCTCCGTGTTAATGCGCACAGCAATTTTCGTGCTGAATTCGTCATGCTTGTTTAATGTCGGGTAAATGTAATTGTCGGTTTATCCGGGCGCGTTTTTGTAATATCTATCGAGAGTTTCCGGGCGCCGATTTTTTATCGAGTTTGTCTCCTGCTTGCCGAAGCCCGGGATGAGCGCGAGAGGCTGCAACCCGGCACAACGACGCGGCGACTTCCGCGCCGAACAGAAACACCGCCGCGCAGAAGTACAACCACATCATCAGCACCGCGAGCGAGCCGGCCGCGCCGAACACGCCTGCCGTGCCCGCATGCACGAGGTAGAAGCTGAACAGATGCCGGCCGGCCGTGAACAGCAGGCTCGCGACGGTGCCGCCCACGAGCGCGGGCCGCAACGGCACCGCCGCGTCGGGCAGCCACTTGATCAGCGCGCCGAGCCCGACGGCCAGAATGACGAAACCGAGTAACGATTGCAGCACATCGGCAACGATGCCGAGCGCCGAATTGCCGAACAGCGCACCGCCGAGGGTCTGAATCGCCGCGTCGACGACGAGCGACACGACCAGCAGAAAGCTGAGCCCGATCAGCAGACCGATCGACACGAGCCGCGCGCGCACCAGCAGCGCCAGCCCGGCGATGCCCTTGCGCGGGTGGGCGGCAAAGACGATGTCGAGCGCGGTATTCAACGATGAGAACGTGGCCGACGCGCCGACCAGCAGCAGCGCGATCGAAAACGCCGCGGCGACGCCGCTGCCGCCCGCATAGTGCGCATGGGCGACGATATCCTGCATCGCGTGCGCCGCGTCGTTGCCCACCAACTGCCGCGCCTGCTCGAAAAGCCGTCCCTGCGCGGCATCGCGGCCGAAGATCCAGCCGATGACCGCGAGCACGAGCAGCAGCGTGGGCGCCAGCGAGAACGCCGGATAGAACGCGATGCTCGCGCCGAGCATCGCGCATCGGTCCGACAGGAAACGGCCTGCGGCGTCGCTCGCGACGTTGAACGTGTGGCGCCAGCGAGCGGGTCGCGCTGCGGTTTTCGGTTGCGGTGCTGACATGCTGTCCTCGGCTTGCGGCAGCGCGCGAACGCTCGCCTCGCGCTGCCGCGACGATAAAGTGGCTGCGTCGAGCGCTGATGCAGCACGACGCGCGCCAGCCGCGAGCGGCCCGCGCGCCGCGCCGAACCTTCATGTAAAGTTATTTCGCCAACTTATCGACATATCGCTATGTCCGTGACGCCATCGCCTTCGTTGCTCGACGAGATGCTCGACGCCGTCGTGCGCCGCTATCGCCTGCCGGCGCTCGCGGCCGTCTGCGCGCCGACGCCGCAAGCGAGTCCCGCCACCGTGCTCGCGCTCGCGATCGAGCAGGCTCGCGAGGCGAGCGCGCGCGGCGAAGCGCCGGATGCGGCGAACCAGCGCTTCTTCGTCGAGGCGCTGGCGCGCATGATCCGCGAGGCGCTGCGCGAGGACGCCGGCGACCCGGTGTTCCAGGCGATGCTGCTACGGCATCGCAGCGCGGTGGTGCGCGAGTACGCGTCGCTGGCCGCGCACGCGAGCGTCGATCGCCGGCTGATCTACGCGGCCGTCAATGCGATCGCACATCCGGCCAAACAGCAGCGGCTGCTCCCCGGTCCGCAACGCGACGCGCTGGCGCGTCTGCACGCGCTCGCGGCGGCCGAAGCGTGGCCCGAACTGGCCGACGCCGTGCAAACTTGCATCGATACGCCGCAAATCGCGCACGACGCGGCGCTGCAACGCGGCCTCGCGCAATTGCTGCAGAGTGCCGCGTTGCAGCGCTTGCGGCGCCTTGACGCGCTGACGTCCGACGAGCGCGTGCGCCACTATCAGACGCTGTGGGATCGCCAGGGGCCGCGCCCGGGAAGCTCGACCGCGGTCGAGCGAGGCTTGAGTTCGAAGCAGCGCGGCGCCGCGGTCGAAGCGTTGGCCGCCGATGCACTCGACGCGCTCGCGCAGCGCCTCAATGACGCCCAGGGAGCGGTCGCCACCTACCGTGTCGTGAACTCGATGCGCGTGCCGGCCGCGATACCCGCGAGCCACGAGCGCGCCAAAACCGAATGGGATGTGGTGCTGCTGCGCCAGGCCCAGCCCGCGGCCGACGCCGCGGCGTGGGACGTATGCCTGCTCGTCGAAGCGAAGGCATCGGTCGACGCGGCCACCACCGATCTGCCGCGGCTCGTGCGCGGACTGACGCTGCTGGCGCACGCGGAACCGCACACCGTCTACTCGTTTCGCACGCAGCAGGGGACGGTGCATTTGAGCGGCGCGTCGCTTGCCGCGCTGACGGGCGACGCAACCGGTCTTCGCAGCACCGTGCTCTATTGCTGTGACGCTCCCGTCGAAGCGGCGCCGCGCGTGCTGAGTCCCGCGAGCCGGATGCAACTGCTGTCGGCCCAGGCCAGCCTCGATTTCGCGGGCGCGCTGGCGGACGGACGCGACGCCGACTGCGCGGATCTCGAACCGGTGTGGCATCAGTTGCTCGAATCGCCGCGATGGCGGACGGTGCTCGACCAGTACGCGACGCTGCGCGAGGTTCGGGAATTAATGGTTCATCCGGACGACTTGCGGGCCGCGGTCGGCATCGCGGACGCAAGACGGTTGAGCGCGGCGCGCTAGGCCTCTGATGAAGCGGTGGCGCGCGCGTTGCTCGTGGGATTAGCTCTTCGAGCAAAAAGGAGTGGTGATGGAAACACTGTCGAAGCGACTGTCGGACACGCAGGTGCAGGTTGCCAGCAAGATCTACGAATTTCGCTCGCCGCAGGAGGCGGACCGTTTCGTGGAATGTCTGCGAGGCGGCAATGCGAGCCGCTGCGTCGCGGACGTTCCGCCCGAGACCGCAACCGATGCCTATCCGCCGGGGACCCGCAAGGGGTCGGGCGCGGGCATCACGATCGGGCCGCCGCCAGGCGGGCTCGACAGCGACGAGTAACGCGGTTGCGACGTACGCGGTTGCGACGTGCGCTTTGCGGCTCACGCGTCAGCGCACCGGCTCCAGCATCACCGTGAGCGTTCCTCGCTCGCTTTGCACCCCCGCCGCGAGATCGATCTGGTGCGGCGTCAGCGTGGCGATCGCGCGCTGCAGCCTTGGCGCGAATGTCGTGGCGAAGCGGGCGAGCGCCGCTTCGCGTGCGGCGCCTTCATCGTTGGCGACGTCGCGCAGCTCGTCGAGCGGCAAGCCGACGAACAGATCGAGCGGGTAGGGCGGCACTTGCGGTTCCATCGCGATGTCCGGACCGGCCGGCACGCGAATGCGCAATCCGGGCTGCAGATGCTCGCGCAGTTCGGCGAGAACTTCGTAATCGGCGTCGGCGGGAAGAGCGCTTCTGGCTTCCTCCCGCAGAAACGGCTCGACGCCTTCCAGCCGCGCCAGTTCTTCATCGCTCAGTAGCATGTGAGTTTCCTCCGAATCGGGCCGTGCTTATCGCTCGTCGTCGAGGCGCCGCTGCGACGCCGACAGGGGGGTGGCGTGCTCGCCCAGGGTCCGGTCGATCAGATAGCGACCCTGTTCGATGCCGGCGCGCAACGCTTCCTCCTCGGTGAGCCATTCCGGCGTGACGGGTTCCACGTTGGCCAGATTGGCCGGTATTTCCATCGGCCGGCCGTCGCGGGAAATCGACACGTCGGCGATCCAGGCGCCTCGCGAGTTCCGATGCGCGGTCACCGTGATCAACGCGCCGCGGTGCGCGCCATGCATCGCGTGCTGGGAGCCGCGCTCGTCGCGCGCGGCCGGCATCGCGCGTCCGTCCTCGGTAGTCATATCGGAGCCGGTCTCGCCGATGCTGGCGCCGGCGGTCTTGTCAGTGGGATCGGTTGGGGGGAGCGGAGTCATGCTGTCCTCGACGAGCGAATGATCTGCCTGATTCGAGCAAGCTCTGTGCCGCCAGCGCGAACGCGTGCAGGCATCCATCCGGCTACGGGCACGCGGCGTGCGATCGGTCAGCGCGGGCCCGGCTCTTGCGCTGCGTTCAACGCTGGTGTCGCTTCCCTCTGTCGGCCGAGGAGCGAAGTCTTTGCTTACCGCGGCCGGCGCAAATGAATCGTGAGGAGGACGGAATGTCAATCCATGCGAAGGTCACGAGGTGGCGCAACGTCGGGCGATTCTGCGTCGAACGCGTCACCGACTATAGCGAACTGTTCGCGCTGGAAGTCGAAGAGACGCGAAAACGCCTGGTGCGCGAGTTGAGCGCACTCGTGGCGTTGGCGGTCGCGGGGCTGTTCACGCTGTCCTTCATTTGCATCGCGATCATCGCCACCGCGTGGCAGACGGCTTACTTTCTTGCGGTGGCCTGGGGCGTGGCCGCCGCATGGCTGATCGTGTGCATCGCGTCTTTTCTCGTCTGGCGGGCGCAGAAACCGGCGCAATCGATTCACGTGCTCAAGGCCGAAATTCACTCCGATCTCGACGCTCTCAGGGAGTCGCTCAAATGAGTCAGCTACGTCACGCAAACGAGCTTACCCGGCTCACCATTCTGGAACGCATGGAGGCATCGCGAACCGCCCTGGTGGTGGCGAACCAGACTGCCGCGTTGCCGGCGGCGCGGGCGGCGTCGCGCTCCCAGGTGAGCACTGTGCTCGCGTCGCTCACCGAGGCGCCGCATGTCGCGTTGCTGCTCGCTTTGGTGGTCGGCGGCATCGTGCTGGGGCCGCGCCGCACGCTGTCGATCGCGGGCCGCTCCGGTGCTGCGGCGTGGATTGCCCGCAATGTGCGGCGCTCCATCGCGCAGTGATCGTTCACGCGCCGACAGGCTTCGCCTGTTTCGCCGCGAAGTCCCAGTACAGCGCCTGCTTCGTCTCGACCGGTGCGGGCAGCAGTCCCGCGCGATAGAACGCGTCGGCGATCGTCTGCTGCTCGCTGAAATTCGGCGGCGCGAGCGCTCGCACCAGATAGCTGCGCCGGGTGTTGGCGCGTTCGATCGTCGGCGCGTCGAGTCCCCACACCGGCGCGAGCGTGTTGGCCGCGTCGAGCGGATTCGCGCGCAACCAGTCGCCGGCCGTCTGCAACTGCTCGAACACGGTCTCGATGATTTGCGGATGCGCGTCGGCGTACGTGCGCGACGCGAGGTAGTAGCGCTGATAGGACGCGAGGCCCGCGCCGTCGCTCAGTATGCGCACGTCGCCGTCGCGCTCGACCGACGCTACATACGGATCCCAGGTGATCCAGACGTCGACGCTGCCGCGCTCGAACGCGGCGCGGCCATCGGCCGGGCTCAGGTAGTTGACGCCGACGTCGGCGGGCTTGAGCCCCGCGCGCGCGAGCGCCGCAAGCAGCAGATAGTGGCTGCCCGCCGCCTTCGTCACCGCGATGCGGCGGCCCTTCAGATCGGCCAGCGTGCGCAGCGGGCCGTCCTTCTTCACGATGATCGCCTGCGCGCCCGGCGATGGCGCTTCCTGCGCGACGTAAACGAAGCGCGCATGCGCGGCCTGGGCGAAGATCGGCACGGTATCGGCGACATCGGCGCTGAAGTCGACGGCATCGACGTTGAGCGCTTCCGTCAGCGGCAGTCCGCTCGCGAACTCGTTCCAGGAGATGCGCACGTTGAGCGGCGCGAGCGCTTTTTCCAGCGATCCGCGCGCCTTCAGCAACGTAATGAGGGTAGAAGACTTCTGATAGCCGATGCGCAGCGCGACAGGCGCGCTCTGCGAGAAGCCGCGCGGAGCGCTGGCGGCCAGTAGTGATGCCACTGCGAAGCGGGTGAATGCGCGCCGTGTTATTTGCGTCATGACGTGGGCGTCCTGTCGAGCGGTGAAAACGGGAGAATCGAGCCATCGTAACAACCCGATCTCATCGCGCTAACCGACGGATTTAGCTATCGATCGCAGTGATCGTCATATGCGGCAAGCCACAACGCTTTTCGCGACTTCGCGATCCGTACCTGCCGTCCAGTTGACTGCGAGCGTGCTCGCGTCAACGCTGACGCAGCTGTCCGATGTCCACGAATTACGGACAGCTGCGGCATCGCACCGGGTTCCTATACTGCGTCGTCCGCTGTTCATGGGACGCCATGTCGACGGTGAGCGGAGCAGAACGTTGCGGACAAATAGAAGTAAAAAGCGCTGTGCAAATGAGAGAAGCCGAGACCGCGCGACCCAGCTGACCTACACTCGTCGGCAGCGGTATCGGCGCCGTATCGGCCCTTACGCCCGCCTTGCGCGCGGGTGCCAGTCAACGTCGGTGGAACATCATGGCTGCCAGTGCTGACGAATTAGCGAGCCGTCCAGCCAAAAAGGCTGATTACGCCCGAGAGAACCAGTCGCTGCTGCGGCTCGCGCGCGCGCAAACCGGCTCGCGTGAACACCTGTTGAACGCGATTGCCAGCGAGGCCATGGCGTTGTGCTGCGCGGGCAGCGCGGGCATCAGTCTGGTCGAGGGGCCACCGGACAGCCGGCGCTTTCGCTGGCTCGCGGTGGCGGGCCTGTGCGCCGGTCTGCAGGGACGCACGACGGCGTGGGACGAATGTCCTTGCGGCGTCACGCTCGAAGGGGGCGCGGCGCGCCTGTTCGTCGATCCGCAACAGCGGTTCCCCAGTCTGAACTTTCCGGGCGTCGAGGTGCCCGAGGGGATCGTCGTACCCATTCCGTGCGATAACGGCCACCTCGGCGCGATATGGGTGATGTCGCACCACACCGGGTGCCGCTTCGACAGCGAAGACGCACGGGTGCTGTCGGATCTCGCGATGGTCGCGGGCGCGGCCGTGACGATGGTCAACGTTCGCGACGACGGCGCGGACAACGACCGCCGCCACAACGAGTTCATCGCGATGCTCGCGCACGAGCTGCGCAACCCGATGGCGCCTATCGATGGCGCGATCGCCGCGGCCAAGCGTCTGGTGGTCGACAACGACAAGGCGGACGCGGTGCTGACCATCGCGCAACGGCAGATGAAGCATCTGCGCACCCTTGTCGACGATCTGCTCGACGCCGCGCGTCTGAAACACGGAAAGCTGACGATCCGGCGCAGCGATACGCTGCTGGCCGAGATCGTCTCCGACGCGGTCGCCGCGATCGACCACGACGTGCGCTCGCGCGGCCATACGCTGAAACTGACCGGTCTGGACAGCGCGATTCCGGTGCGCGCCGACCATGTGCGGCTCAGTCAGGTGCTCGGCAATCTGCTGTCGAACGCGGCGAAGTACACGCCGGCGGGCGGACTGATCGAGCTGACGGTTCGCGCTGGAGATCCGTCCGACGCGCGGATGCTCGTGATCGAAGTCAGCGATAACGGCATCGGCATCGATTCGTCGATCGCGCCGCATGTGTTCGACCTGTTCGCGCAGTGCTCGAGCGGCAGCGCGCGCTCGGAAGGCGGGCTCGGCATCGGTCTGGCCGTCGCCAAACGGCTGGTCGAGCTGCACGATGGCGAAATCGACATCCATAGCGATGGACCGGGCTGCGGCACCCGCGTCACACTGCGTTTGCCGATCCTGCGAACGCAGCCGCTAGCGCCGCCTGCCGACGCCTCGGACAAGGGCAGGGACTTCCGGGCGCTGCGCATCGTTCTGGTGGACGACAACGTCGACGCGTTGCATGTTTTGTGCGTGCTGCTCGACCTGGAGGGTTATCGCGTGTCCGCGGTCGACAACGGTCGCGCGGCCATCGACCTGATCACGCGAACCAGGCCGGAACTTGCCATCGTCGACGTCGCGATGCCCGTCATGGACGGCTTCGAGGTCGCACGCAGAATTCGCGCGAACCCCGAGTTGAACGGCACGATCCTCGTCGCGCTGACCGGCTATTCGTCGGACACGGACCGCAGCCAGACGCTTGCCGCGGGCTTCGATCATCATCTGAGCAAGCCGTTGTCGCTGGAAAAACTGCGGGACGTGCTGGCGAATTCGGAGTGGCTGGTTGGCGGCGGTCGGTGACCGGCGGAGCCTGCGCAACTCTTCCAGCCTGCTAGACTGGAAATTGCCCTGCAAGCCACGGAGGGAGATATGACGACCGTCTACGTCGTAAAGACCGGCGAGAAGTTCCTCTGCACCGCGGAGGACGGCGACATCGGCATGGCGCCGGAGATCAAGGAGGCCACGTCGTTTCGCTCGTACGAGGAAGCGAATAAAGTCGCGGCCGAGAACGCCGACCCCGGATACGAAATCCTGACCGTCGACGTGAACAAACGCTGATGATGTGTTAGCTGTTCGCGCTCAGGCGCTCAGCGAAAGAATCAGTAGTTCAGCAGGCGCCATGCAATATGGCGCGCGTGCGGGTGCGCGCGAAATTCGGCAACTACTCCAAAGGCTCGAGCGAGTTCGTGTTTTCGCATAGCACGACCCTCCATGCCGTCCCTGGCAGGGACGGCATGTTCTCCATCGTCGAGCCGGTCAGACGAGCACGCTTAAGATCCGCCAAAGAACACCGGCTTCATCCCAGTCGCGCCGGCCGGATGGCCCATCTGCTGCGTACCGCTGGTCGCAGGACCATAGCCGCTGCTCTGACCTGCGGCAGGGGCGGTGGTGGTCGGCATATAGGTAGGAAAGTCGACGGTATTCGCGTTGGCCGGATTGAAGCCGGCTTGCTCGAGTTGCGCGATCTCTGCCTGGACTTGCGCGTGCGTCAGCGTGCTTTCGGTCTGTGCCACCGATGCAATCGGCAAAGCCATGACAGCGACCGCGCAAACTGTGTGGACTAACGTCTTCATGATGGCCCACCTCCTTGTTAATTACTCCGGCTGACTCGCGCTTCGCTTTTCGCGGTCAGCTGATCAAAGATTAGGTGAGGAACCATACAGTGTTCGCTTATTTTTTATGGTATCGGCTCGTCGATCAGCCGACGCTGATCGACGTTCGCGCCCGAATGCGCAGATGCCGGCCGCGCATCCGACGCCAGCCTTCCAGGCTTGCGGACGCGAGCCGACATCAACGGATGCCGCCGTCGAACAGCTCAGGTGCGCGTAATCGAAGCCCCGCCGTCGACCAGCGAAGCCGTACCCGTCACGAAGGACGAATCGTCGGAAGCGAGGTAGAGCGCCGAGCGGGCAATCTCTTCCGGCTTCGCGACCCGCTTGAGCGCGTGCAGCCCGGTCACGAAGGTCTGCGATTCAGCGGTATCGTTCATGCCGCGATACATCTCCGTGTCCACCGCGCCCGGCAGGATCGCGTTGACGCGCACGCCTTGCGGGCCGTATTCGGCCGCGAGCGCTTGCGTGAGTCCGATCAGCCCGGCTTTGCTCGCGGCGTAGGCGGCCGTTCCCGGGAACGCGAACGAGTAGCCGACGAAGGTCGACGTGAAGATGATCGATCCGCCGCCGTGCTTGATCATTTCAGGAATCTGGTGCTTGGCGCCGATAAACGCGCTGGTCAGGTTGGTCGCCAGCGTCGCCGACCAGCCTGCTTCCGACACGCCGGTCGACGGTCCCATCTCACCGAGTGTCCCCGCATTGTTGTACGCGATGTCGAGACGGCCGAAACGGCTGACGGCGAGTGCGACCAGCGCTTTCGCGAATTCTTCGGATTGCACGTCCCCCGCCAGCGAGACAGCCGTACCGCCGTCGCGAGCAATCTCGCTGACCAGCGTCTCGAGTTCGGCTTCGCGGCGTGCGGCCACCACAACCTTCGCGTCTTCCGCGGCGAACAACTTTGCGGCGGCGCGACCAATGCCCGCGCTGGCGCCGGTGACGATAGCGACTTTTCCTGTCAAGCGTTGCATGTTGAATCTCCGGTTTGATCATCGGCCGACGCCCACTGCGTCGGCTCGTTGAGAGGCACTATAAGATTCCGTTCTTGAGACAGAAAGACCAAAAACATAGCGGTATCATTCAGCTTTTATGAATGATCGGAGCGCCACTATGGACCGGCTGCGCGCGTTTGAGGTTTTCGTAACGGTCGTCACCCGGGGCAGCTTTGCGCGCGCGGCCGATGCGCTCGAAACCTCGCCCGCGAACGTGACCCGCTATGTGAATGACCTTGAGGCGCACCTCGGCGCGCGGCTGCTGAATCGCACCTCACGCAGATTGTCTCTTACCGAGGCCGGTGAAACGCTTTATTCGCGCAGCCAGGCCATTCTCGAAGACGTTGCCGAAACGGAAGGACTCGTGTCGACGACGTCGATCGAACCGCGTGGACGGCTGCGTATCAATGCGCCGGTCAGCTTCGGCATCCAGCATCTCGCGCCGCTATGGCCACGGTTCATGCAGCAATATCCCGACGTCGAGCTCGACATCACGCTGATAGACCGTGTCGTCGATATCGTCGAGGAGGGCTACGATCTCGCCATCCGCATCTCGCGCGCCGGCACGGTCGATCACGCGGCCCGCAAACTGGCGACGTCGACCAACATCCTGTGTGCATCGCCCGCTTATCTGAAGCGTTCAGGACATCCGCAAACGCCGCTGGAGCTGCTCGGACATCGATGTATCGGCTATACGTATGCGGCCACGGCGGACGTGTGGCAACTGATCGACAAAGACGGCAAAACGCATGCTGTCGAGGTGAACTGCCAGATGCACACCAATAACGGCGACACCGCGCGCGCGGCGGCGCTCGCGGGGCACGGCGTGATCTGGCAGCCGACGTTTCTGATCGGCGAGGACCTCCGCGCGGGCCGGCTGCTGCGGGTATTGCCTGAATACCGCTTGCCGGATATCGATGTGCTCGCGCTGTATCCGAGCCGTCGCCACGTGAGCGCAAAAGTTCGTGCGGCGATCGATTTTCTGGTCGATGCGTTCTCGGGCGTGCCGCCGTGGGACAAGACGTGAAGGAATGTGTGCCGGCAACTCCCGAAACGGGATGCCTGCAATAGCGGCAGCGGCCGCCGGCCATGGCGCGTTCGATAGCATGATTCAACTGGAATTCGGCCAGGCACCGTTCTTTAATGTGCGATATGGCGCGTAATGCAGGAGAGCTGCACCCCGGATGAAAGCTGCACATTGAATCGCCGGCACGGTCGCCCTCCAACAAGCTCACGCACTGCAGGTCGGATCAGCGATGTCCCGGAACAAGAACCGACGGGAGACATTCGTGAGAACACTGGGCGCCATCGGCGCTGGTCTGATTTGCTGTTCATGCGCGGCCGCGGCCTACGCCGCCGACATCAAAGGAGCCGGCAGCACGTTCGCCGCTCCTCTCTACACCCGCTGGGCCGCCGACTACCAGAAGTCGGGTGGAAGCAGGGTGATCTATCAGGGCACGGGTTCGTCCGATGGGCTCAAGCAGGTGATCGCGCGGGAGGTCGACTTTGCGGGCTCGGACGCGCCGCTGACCGACGATCAACTGGCCCGCAACGGCTTGCGGCAATTTCCAACCGTGATCGGCGGCGTGGTGCCCGTCGTGAACCTTCCGGGGCTCAAAGCCGGCGAGGTGATGCTGACGGGGCCGGTCATCGCCGATATCTTTCTCGGCAAGATCCAGTTCTGGGACGACCCGGTAATCGTGCGGTTGAACCCGAAGCTCAAGATGCCGAATTACCCGATCGCCGTGGTGCGTCGCCAGGATGGTTCGGGCACGACGCTGATCTGGACTCACTACCTCGCGCAGGTCAGTCCCGAATGGAAGCGCAGGGTCGGCGAAGGCACTAGCGTGCGATGGCCGCTCGGCATCGGCGGCAAAGGCAACGAGGGCATTGCCACGTACGTCGGCTATCTGCCCGGCGCGATAGGCTATGTCGCCTGGGATTTCACCAAACAGAACCGCTTGAAGTACGTGGCCATGACCAATGCGGCGGGCAAGGTCGTGCAGCCCAGCGCCGCGACCTTCAACGCAGCGGCGGCGAGCGCCGACTGGTCGGGTTCCCTGTCGCAGTTGCTGACCAACCAGCCGGGCAGGGATGCGTGGCCGGTCATGGGCGCGACCTATGTGTTGCTGCCCACGACGCCGAACCAGCCGGGCCACGACGAAGCCACGCTGAGGTTTTTCGAATGGGCGTTGAGCCACGGCGGACCGACGGTCAGCGCACTGGACTACGTCCCGTTGCCTGACCTGGTCGTGACGAAGATCCGCTCACAATGGCCCGCCGAGCCGGGCGAAAAGCCGGTGCGCAAAGTGCTCGCGGTGCCGTGAGCCGAACTGCGCTTCGTGTTGCCGCGATGGCTAGCCTGAGCTGTCCCGCGCGGTCATGTCGCCGCAGGCGAGGCTTTTGCGAGTCGCTGCCGAGGCTGGCTTATGCGACGTGTACCCGGGGCGTGCATACAGGGACCGACGATGTACCCGAACTCGATGAAAGGGAGTCGTCAGGACGAGTGGGGCGAGCTCGTCCTGATCGTGATGAAGACCAGTCTCGCGGTGGCGCACGAGCTGGAATTGACGCCTGACGCCGTGCTCGACTGTGCTGCGAGGCATCTGCGCTTCGATGATTTCCGGTGTTTCGCGGCGGCGATGCTGGGTGCGGCGCGGGCGCAAGCGTGGTGTCGCCGGCGCGACGCCGGTCCATCGGTGGAGGCGTCACACATCAAGACCCTTGCTGCGCGCGTCGATATCGACAGGAACGTGCTCGCGTTCATGCCGGCGCTGTGCGCAGCCGAACCTCCGGATCACACGAGCGCTCCTGCTCACGCCTATGAACAGGTCGTCGCGGCCCTTCAGCAGTTGAAAGAAGACGTGCAACGCGTCTTTTCGCGCGGCGGCAGCGCTTTCAGCCGTGCGGACATCGAAGGCGCATCCGGCTTCGCAAAGGCGCTCGAGGCGATCATGCCGGCCGACGACGATTCCAACGCCTTCGAGCGCGCGTTCGCCGCGCTTTTGCAGGTGCGGTTTTCATCGCAACTCCAGCTCGTGCCTGGCGATGCGGAGCCGGTGCTGCGGGTTCAGGGCGCCGATGTCGATGCTCGAGGCAGCCGGACGCCTCTACCTTGATGCCGAAGCGTTTTGTAAATTCGTGCAGTCGTGTGTTGCGCATGTCGATTTCTCCCGTGATGATTCGTCGTAGTCACTCGAGGCAGCCTTGCCTTCAGATATTTTCGTCTTCAAAGGAAAAACCCAAATGCGCGTCATGGTCATCATCAAGGCAACCCCCGAATCCGAAGCGGGGCAAATGCCGACTACGGAACTCCTCACGGCGATGGGGCAGTACAACGAGCAATTGGTCAAGGCCGGCATCATGCAAGGCGGCGACGGGCTGAAGCCCAGTTCTGCCGGCGCTCGCGTGCGGTTCTCAGGGAAGGACCGCACCGTCATCGACGGCCCGTTTGCGGAAACCAAGGAATTGATTGCCGGCTACTGGGTGTGGCAGGTTCAATCGATGGACGAAGCGATCGAATGGGTCAAGCGCTGCCCGAATCCGATGCTGAGTGATTCGGAAATCGAGATTCGCCCGTTCTTTGAACCGGCGGACTTTGGCGAAGCCTTTACGCCCGAGCTTCAGGAAGAGGAAAACCGTCTGCGCAAGCAAATCGACGGGCAGATGCGTTGACGATTCTCACGCAATTAGCGTGTGGGCTTCCAGTCCGTTGTCCGGAAGCCCGATTCCATGGGTGACGATTGCCGTCAATGCGAAGGTATCTGCTCGATCTTGGCGGCGCTCAGGTCGCTCGGGAAGCAATGCGGATGTTCGAAGCCCGTCGGAGATCCGCTCGTCGAGTAGACGATGTTATCCGTGTTGTTCGGACCTTGACCGGCGGGCACACTGCCGAGCCCCGCGAGCTTGCGCATGCGATACGCGATCGCATGATCGGCGCAGGCGCTATCGCCGCTTACGCCTAATCCTCCAATGACTTTCCCTCCCGCATAAAGCGCGACGCCGCCACCGAAGGTAATCACGCCGCCAAGCGTGTGTCCGATGCCGCTGCCCTGTTCGAGGAAGCGCGCGTCAAAAGGATTCGAATTATTCAGTCCATAAAGGGAGCCGCCGGGTTGCGTGGCCGCGTAGAGGTTCGCCGTGGATAGCGCGAGCGCATCGTTGCTAAAGCCGTTCGCGGTATAAGCCTTTGCGATCGCGATGGCCCGACTGCCAGGCCAGGCGTCCCCGGTCACGATCACCGAACAGAGATGTCCCTGCCGATCGACGATGGCCGCCCACATCCGATTGGGTGTGAAGATCCCGCCGTTGCCATCTGGCAGGTTCACGACCGTACGCAACTGTCTTTCCACCAATGCGACCGTACCTTGCGGTAGCGTGCATCGGGCTTGTGGGACGTCATCATCGCCAGTCGCGCGACTTTCGTGCGAAAACGACGCAATGCAAAACGCTGCGACAGCGAGGGTAAGCATCTTACGCATGACGATTCTCCTGACGATCGATTTGACAGCAGGCACGCTGTAGGCGAGAGGGTGCGCAAACAGTAGGACAGCCAATGAAATAAACGACTCATTGCTGTTGAATGCGGGCGCGAGCTCATGAGAGCGAACTCGTGTAAATAGTGAAGACCATCATGCAAAGCTGAGTGGCCAAAACAAAGTCCACCTCGGCCACGCGGCACGTCAGTAACGTAATAAGTGATGGCGATGGTTTTGATCGATTTGATGGTGCGGCATATAGTTGGCGCGTGCGAAACACTTTTCCCGGAGATCGACGCGATGCCTTATCTGCAACTTGATGTAAACGATCACTACTCTGTCGAGAGTAAAAGACTGCTCGCGGCGAAAATGAGTGAGACCTATGCCCGGATGATGTCGGTCGATGTCAGGCGAATCAGCGTAGCCATACGAGAGCTCGGTCCGGGCGGCGTGTGGCGCATTGCCGAGGAGAGCGGGGAGCCGGTGCCCGTTGCCTTGATGATGCTCGATATCAGAAGAGGGCGGCCGCCGGAGTTGCGCATGGAGTTGGCCAAAGCCCTTTGCTCGCTCTGCATCGAGATTCTGGGCCTGCGCGAAGACCGACTCAACGTCGAATTCACGCAGCACTCGGGCGACGAGATGTATCACCCGGCGCTCGGAGGTTATAGTCCGGAATGGGAGCCGGGCCAGAGATGAGTGTTCGCAGGATCGGATCTACGCCGGTTGCGCCACAACCTGATTCGAAATAGGAGAAGGGCCATGAGCAGGCTTGCCACATCGCTGGCAAAGAATCGGCGGACGCGACCGTGGTGGATGGTCTTGATCGCCACGGTGTTCTGTTTCCTGTGCCACAGCGTCGTCGCGCAAGCGGACGACAGCGCGGCTCGCCTGCGCGAGAAATATCAAGGTCTGACGCAGCAACTCGCGCACAACCCGTTTCATCGGCCGCTGTACCTCGAATCGCAGGAGCTGCCGTCGGCGCTCAAGGGCGATATCTACGGTGTGCTCAACTATCCTTTCGCGGTGGTCAGCGGCGCGCTCAGCGACCCTGCTCAGGGCCCGGCCAACTGGTGCGACGTGCTGATCCTGCATCTGAACACCAAATACTGCCACGCGTCGATCAGCGATAGCGGTACGGTCCTCACCGTGAACATCGGCAAGAAGACCGAGGAAACTCTTTCGTCGTCGTACCGCGTGCAATTCAACTTTAGCCCGGTAGCGAGCACCGCTGATTATTTTCGCGTCGAGCTCTCCGCGGCCACGGGTCCGCTGAGCACGAAGGACTACCGTATCGTGCTTGAAGCGATCCCGGTCGGCGATAACCGTACCTTTATTCACCTGACCTACGCATACGGATACGGCACCGCGGGACGGATCGCGATGAAAACCTATCTGGCGACGATCGGCAGCGACAAGGTCGGCTTTTCGTTGACGCCCGATTCGTCGCCGAGCGAGCCGCAATACATCGGCGGCGTGCGCGGCCTGGTCGAACGCAATACGATGCGCTATTTCCTCGCTATCGATGCCTATCTTGGCGCGCTTTCCAGCCCGCCCAACGCCCGGCTCGACAAACGTCTGGCCGACTGGTTCGATGCGACCGAGCAGTTTCCGCGGCAATTGCACGAGGTCAGCCGCGCCGACTATATGCAGATGAAGCACAACGAGTATCAACGTCAGCAGACCGCCCAGTGACGAGCGCGGCGTCTGATCAATGCAACGCCATCACGCGTTGAAGATTTTTTTCGCCTGGATGTCGATCGGGTGGTGCGTCGATCGTCGTTAGCTGGTAAGGCAATCGGTCAGGAACCCCTCGTAATCCGACTCAGGAGCACACACTGTGAACAGGCTCGACAATCCAATCCTGCAAGTTCTGGAAGGCTACACAGCCGCGGTATGGGCCAAAGACGTGGACGCGTTCGTCGCGCTCTACGACCGCGATGCGGTGATCTTCGACATGTGGGGTACGTGGTCGTACAACGGCATCGCATCGTGGCGTGCGATGGCGGAGGGCTGGTTCGGTTCGCTGGGTGCGGATCGCGTGATCGTGGATTTCAGCGAGGCGCAAACGATGGTCGCCGCGGACCTTGCCGTCATTCACGCCTTCGCGACATACAAAGCCGTCGACGCCGGCGGCGCGGAACTGCGTGCGATGGACAATCGCCTGACCATGACGCTGAGGCAGCAGGCCGACGGATGGAAGATCGTCCACCAGCACACCTCTTCTCCGATCGAGGCCGGCACGGCGCAGGTGATTTTCAGGCGCTAGCGGTTTGGTGGTTCGACAGCGCGCTTCGACTCGCGAATAATCATGGCTGCGCGACTTTCCCATTAGCGACGTACCTTCTGTCTGAAAGCAGCCATGAAACCATTGCTTGCCGGCCAATGCCTTTGCGGTGCCGTCCATTACTCGGTAAAGGACGAATTCGTCTATGCGTTGAACTGCCACTGTTCAAACTGTCGGCGCGCAACCGGCTCGGCGTTCAAACCCTTCGCGGGAATCGAGCGCGGCAAGCTGCGTATCACTGAGGGCGAACACAGCCTGCTGATTTTCGGCGATCAGCGCGCGTCGCACGATGTGCGCTGCAAAATATGCGGAAGCCTGATGTTCTCGGTGGTTCGAAACGGTGAATACGTTCACGTCACACTGGGAACCCTCACGGACTCGCCTACCATCTCTCCCACTGCCCACATTTTCGTGGGTTCCAAGGCGCCGTGGTATTCGATCACTGATCAACTGCCCCAACACGACGAATTCGGGTAACTCCTCGGGTAACGCTCTACCTATCGCAGCATCGCCTCGAAAGACCGAACCACCTCGGCATTGAATCGTTGATGGAACGCCGCCCGGTCGAAGCCCGGCGCGCTGTCGCAAATCTGCGGGCGCAGCCGCGCAAGACGCGCATCGCAGGGCGGCAGAAAGTCGTAGTGGCCTGCGTTGGCCACCACGCGATAGTCGGCAGCGCGGGGCAGGTCGTCCCGCACCGGCTCGTCGTACCACGGATGCGGCTGATGACGATCGTCGGCGGCGCTCCACAGCTGGAGCGCAGCCCGCACGCCGCTCAAGCCCGTGCGGCCGAACGCGAAGCCGAACGAAGGCGCGGCGATCACGACTGCCTTGATGCGCGCATCGTGGACCCAGACACCGGCTGGAACATGCGCGGCGAAATCGACGTCGACGCCAGCATGCCGCAATGCTTCGCACAAGTCATGGTCCGCGTGGACTTCGCAAAACGGGGCGATCTTCGACAGATCCGGGATGCCGCCCGCGGCCACGAGCACGGTGAAGCCACCGTTCGAAAAGCCGAATGCGCCGATGCGATCCGCATCGAGCCGCTCGTGCCCCCGCCAGTCGTCCAGCATGTAGTCCACCAGCCGATGAACCTGCGCGGGGCGGCGCCAGAGTTGCAGCACGCGGCTCTGGTCATCGAAGGTATCGCCGGCGTGGCTGACCGCCGCTGCGACGAAGCCCGCGCGAGCCAGCGCGACAGCCGTGTCGTAATGAGCGCCGTACCAGCCGCCGCCGCCGTGCGACAACACCACCAGCGGCAGGTGATCGCCCGCGATCGGAGCGTCGGCGGCGACGGTCTGGGTAGCGCCGCCCGGCGCGTGCGGTGTGGCCGGCGCGTCGGTCGGATACCAGATTCCGGCAGTAAGCGGCGGCTCGGCGCCGTTCGGTATGTCGACCTTCTGAAAGCCGACCCCGGCGGCGCCGGCCGGCGCGCCGGGCATCAAGGCCAGCAGAACGGCGACGATCGCCAACCATTTCACGGCGTTCTCCTATGAGACCAAAGTCCAATTGAATCTTTGAGGTGCGGGTTCAATAGTAGTGAAACGCCGCGTTCTGTCGACGACAAGGCCGGCGCGATTCTCTTCCTGAAGATGCCGGAATTGCAGGCAGGCCTTGGTATTGGCGTCAAAAACGTTCCAGTGGGTTCGAGTTTTCGCGATTGCTGGCAAATCACGGTGTCGCCGCGCCACCGCGCCGCGACCTCGCCGGAGAGGAACCTATGCTGCTCACACCGCTTTCCCAACGCACGCCTGCGCGAGAGATGCTCGATGTGCTGATCCGCGCAGGACTCATTGCGATCCTGGCCGTGTTCTGCTTTCGGATCTTCGCGCCGTTTCTTAACCTGATGGCCTGGTCGGTGATTCTGGCGATCACGCTGTATCCGCTGCAGGTCCGTCTGCGCCATACACTCGGCGGCAAGGATGGTCTGATCGCCACGCTGATCATCCTCGTCGCGTTTGCCGTGATTCTGGTGCCCACGTATGCATTGGGTCTCGCGGTCGCCGATTCGATCGAGAAATCGATAGCCATTGCGAAGAGCGGCAGCTTCCAGATTCCGCCTCCGGCCGAGTCGGTGGCGAGTTGGCCGATAGTCGGCCAGCGCGTGTACGACTTCTGGCTCCAGGCATCGACGGACCTGACCGGCCTTGCGCATAAGTTCGCCCCGCAGCTGAAGGAGGCCGGTCTTGCCGTGCTGGCAACGGTGACGGGCCTCGGCGCCGGGCTGGTGATATTTTTTGTCGCGCTGATCATCGCTGGAATCCTGATGGCCCACGGTGAGAAGGGCTATCACAGCGCGGTGCAGATCGCCTCGCGCATCTCGGGACCCGAGAACGGGGTTCAGATCGCCGATCTGTGCACGGCGACGATTCGCGCGGTGGCTCAGGGCGTGGTGGGTATCGCGTTCATCCAGATGCTGCTGATCGGCATCGGCTTCATCGTGAAGGGCATACCCGGCGCGGGGCTGCTCGCGCTGGCCGTGCTGCTGCTCGGCATCATGCAACTGCCAGCCACGCTGATCACCATTCCGGTGATCGCCTTCGTGATCGTCACGGACGGTGTGAGCACCGCAAACATCATCTTCGCGGTCTACGTGTTCGTCGCGGGCCTCGCCGACAACGTGCTCAAACCCTTGATGCTGGGCCGCGGCGTTGCGGTGCCGATGCCCGTCGTGCTGATCGGAGCGCTCGGCGGCATGGTGACGGGCGGCGTGATCGGGCTATTCGTCGGGCCCGTGATGCTGGCCGTCGGTTATCAGCTGTTCTGGCGCTGGGTCCGTGACCAGCCGCAACCCGCGCAAGCCGCGCAGATCCACGAACAGAAGCAGACCTGAAGCGCGAGGATGGCTCCGTGTCACCGTTCACGCGTCCGTACGGGATCGCAGCGCTCTTGGGGGCGCTCGGCCTGAGCGGATGCATGCGGGTGGGTCCGGACTTCAAGCCGCAGCATGAAGCGTGGAGCGAGCACTGGAGTAGTGCGTCGATCACGCAGGTCACGCAGCAAAGCGCACAGCCCGACGTGCGCCAATGGTGGCTGATTTTCGGCGACCAGAATCTCGAACGTCTGATTGCGGAAGCCGACGCGAACAACGGCGACCTGAAGATCGCCGGACTGCGCGTGCTCGAGGCGCGCGCGCAGCTCGGCATCGCGCTCGCGGGACGCTATCCGCAGGTGCAGCAGGCGAGTGCCGATGTACTCGCGTCGGCGCGCAAGCGCTCGGGGGGCTCCAATCCGCGCTCGGGTCTCTTCGTGCAGTACGGCGCGGGTTTCGCGATCGGCTGGGAGCTGGATTTCTGGGGGCGTTTCAGCCGCGCGATCGAATCGGCCGACGCCGCGTTCTTCGCCGCGCAAGCGACCCGCGACGATGCGCTGGTTCTATTGCACGCCCAGGTCGCGGATACCTATTTCACGCTGCGGGTCGCACAGGCGCGGCTACGGATCGCGCGCGAGAACGCCCAGTTGCAAAAGCGCAGCTATGACATCGCTCAAAAGCTCTTCAAGGCCGGCGAATCCGATGAGCTCGACTTCCAGCAGGCAAAGACGCAGTACCTCGGGACACTGAGCAGCATCCCCGACCTCGAAAGCCAGATCGTGCTGGCGCGTCATGCGCTGTCGGTGCTGATCGGACGAGCGCCGGGTCCGCTGCCGGAACTCGACGTGCAGCCGGGCAAGGAAGGCGTAGTGCCGCTGGTGGATCATGCGGTGTTGCAGGACGTGCCGGCCGATCTGCTGTTGCGCCGCCCGGACGTTCGCGCGGCCGAGTATCAGATGGCTTCGCAGTCGGCGCTGATCGGCGTGGCCAAAGCGGATCTGTACCCGTCCATATCGTTGCTCGGCACGCTCACGTGGACCGCCAGTTCGCTCGCGGGCGCACCGAGCACACTGCTCTTTGCCGCGGGCCCGAGCGTCACGTGGAACGTGTTCGATTACGGCAGGATCACGAACAACGTGCGTGTCCAGGACGCGCGGCTGCAAGAGTTGACGGTCGCTTATCAGAACACGGTGCGCGAGGCGGCGCGCGAGGCCGACGATGCCGCGACCGCGCTGATCGCCGCGTTGCAGCGCGACACCATTCTGAATGACGCGCAACGCGCGGCGCGGCGCTCGCTGACCCTCGCCAATACGATCTATCGGGAAGGGTATTCGGACTTCCAGCGGGTGCTCGATGCGCAGCGCGCGCTGTTCGCGCAGCAGGACGCGTACGTGGTCAATCGCAGCAATGCGCTCGGCAGTGTGATCGCGCTTTACAAGGCGCTCGGAGGCGGCTGGGAGACCGAACAGCCGCTCGTCGATGCGGCGACGCGCGCGCAGATGCGGCAACGCACGGATTGGGGCGACCTGCTCGACGAAACGGCGCGGACTTCCGGTACGCCGGCGCAGGCCGAAGGGGCGTCACGATGAGCGATACCCAGGATACCCGCGAGCCGCAAACCGCCGCTTCGCCGAAGTCGCCGACGCCTGCCGCGGACCCTTCGCGTAGGGCGGTCAAGGTGGTCGTCTGTCTGATCGTGCTGAGCCTGATCTGGTATCTGCTCGCCGACCGTTTCACGCCGTATACGCAGCAGGCGCGGATTCAGGCCTATGTCGTGCCCGTCGCCGCAGAGGTGTCGGGGCGCGTGACCCGGGTGTTCGTCCACAACAACCAGGATGTCAACGCGGGGGACGTGCTGTTCGAAGTCGATAGCGAGCCCTACCGCATTGCCGCCGACCGCGCGCGCGCCGATCTGGAGTCCACGCGCCGTCAGGTCGGGGCCAGCACGGCCGGTATCGAGTCGGCTCTCGCGGCGTTGCGGGCCGCCATCGCGAACGAGGTCAAGGCGCGCCAGGACAGCGACCGTCTCGAGCGGCTCTATCGTGAAGACGAGGGCACCGTTTCGCTGCGACGTCTCGAAGTCGCGCGGGCGACGCATGCACAGGCGCTAAGCCAGGTCGACGGAGCGCGTGCCGAAGTCGAGCGCGCGCGGGAGCAGCAGGGCGGACACGAGGCGGAAAACGCTCAGTTGCGCAGCGCCGCCAGCGCATTGGAGAAGGCCGAACTCGATCTCGCGAATGCGCGGGTCAGGGCCCGTTCGAGCGGCGTCGTAACCGATCTGCGCACGGAAGTCGGTCAGTTCGCGGCGGCGGGCAATCCGGTGATGACGCTGATCGCGATCCGCGACGTGTGGGTTAGCGCCGACATGACGGAGAACAATCTGGGTCATCTGAAACCCGGCACGCGCGTCGAAATCGCATTGGACGTGCTGCCCGGTGAAGTGTTCGACGGGCGGGTTCGCAGTGTCGGCTACGGCGTGAGCGTGGGACAGACCACGCCGGCCGGCAGCCTGCCCACCGTGCAGAATAGCCGCGACTGGCTGCGTCCCGCACAACGCTTTCCGGTGATCGTCGAATTCGACGACAACGAGCGCGCGCGCCTGCGCGATCTGCGGGTGGGCGGGCAGGCCGAAGTGATGGCGTTTCCGACCCAGGGCAATCCGCTCAATCCGCTGGGACACGCGTTCATCCGGCTGATGAGCTGGCTTTCTTATGTCTATTGAGAGGCCCATGCAGCTCGTGACCCAGCGCCTCGGTTATCGCGCGATACGTGTTGCGCTGGGAACGGCGATCGCTGTTGCGGTCAGCTTTGGACTCGATTTCCCGATCCCGGTCGTCGCGCCGGTATTCACGGTCTTTTTGCTGGCCACGCAGAATCGGCCGCTGTCGTTGAAGGCTGGCGTGATTCTGTCGCTGGTCGTCGCATCGACCACCGGCAGCGGCTTGCTGCTGGTTCCGTTGCTGCGTCACTACGCGCTGGCCGGCGTGACGATCGTCGGCCTGATGTTGTTCTTCGCGTTTCGTTATGGCTTGCGCGGCGGCAACAATCTCGTCGCCACTTTTCTGGTCGCGGGACTGACGATGATTTCCGCCGCGGGCACGGCCGACTTCGAGCTGGCATTGACGGTCGTCGGCGCGCTGGCGAAGGGGCTGCTGCTGGCCGTGCTGGTGTCGACGCTCACGCACAGCTTGTTTCCCGAGCGCATGGATGCACGAGAACAGCCCGCCGCGGCAGCGATGGCGCAGGACAAGGCGGCCTATATCGCGCTGCGTGCCGCGCTCGTCGTGATGCCGGCCTATCTGCTCGCGATGACCGATCCGGCGAATTACATGCCGATCATCATGAAGTCCGTCAGCCTCGGCAGACAAACCTGCACGACCTCGGCTCGCGGCGCCGCACGCGATCTGATCGGCTCTACGTTGCTCGGCGGTCTGCTTGCCATCGCCTTCTGGTTTGCGCTGAGGCTGTTCGTGCATCTGTGGATGTTTTTTCTGTGGATGCTGCTGTTCGGTCTGCTGGTGGGGCGCAAACTCTACGGCCTGCAACCGACGCGTTGCTCGCCGGGATTCTGGCTGAACAGTCTCGTGACGATGATCATTCTGCTCGGGCAATCGGTGCAGGACAGCGTGGCGGGCAAGGATGTCTACACCGCGTTTGCCGTGCGAATGGGGCTCTTTCTGGCCGTCACGGTCTACGCATGTTTGATGCTTCTGCTTTTCGAGCAACACCGCCGTGTGGAGTGAGGCGGTGCGTCATGCCGCAAAGCCGGCCCGGTGATCGCAACAGGAGCGTGCAATGGGAAATGCGACAGGCGAAGGCGCGGGCCGACCCCGGGCCGGCGAGATCCTGAAGGAAATGGCGATCACCGTGTGGTATCTGCGAGCGATTCTGATCGGCCTGCTTCTGCTATTCGTGCTGCTGACGGTCGGCATGTACTACTGGGGCGCGCCTGTCGAGACCGCGAACCGCACACCGTCGCCACTGGGCGAAACCGTGTACTTCTGTGCGATCACGGCGCTTACTATCGGGTACGGCGACGTGGTGCCCACTTCGTCGTTTGGCCGGATCGACGCCGCATGCCTCGGGCTGATCGGCGTGGTCTTCACCGGCTTGATCGTGGCCGCCGCTGTGCGCGGGGTGCAGGAGGCCGCGCATCGGGCGCAAAGGATCGGATAGCGAGGTAAGGTATCGCGGGCGGGCAGAGTCCGGCCGTGCATGTCGGCGTCGCCGTCGCCGGGAAGACGGGCTGGCGCGCGGAATGCTTCCCTCGAAGTCTTGACGCAATGGAGACGACACACAATGGCACGCTTGCTTTGCGATATCTGCGGTGTCCGGCCGGCGACGGTGCGGCTTGCGGTACTTCAGAACAACCAGCGTCAGGTGCTCGACGTCTGTGATTTTCACTACGCGCAACTGACCCGCCATCAACGCTCTATCTCGCCGCTGGAAGCGCTGTTTCGCGCGCAGGCATCGGCCCAGGAGCCGTCCGCTGCCGATCCGTATGCCGCGCAGCAGCCCGTCGAAGGCGGCGAGGCGTTCAGCATCGAGCGGCATTTCAGCGATGTCGCGATGGAGATGCTGCAGCGCGCCGCTGAAACCGCGGCGCAGTTCGGCCGTCGCGAGGTCGATACCGAACACCTGCAATACGTGCTCGCCGACCATGCGGCCGTCGAAGCAATCCTCGCTTCGCTCGGCGTGAAGGGGAGCGATTTGCGCGCGTATATCGATGCGAACGCGGAGAAGCGCGAGCCCGCCGCACCGAGCCCGCGCGAGCCGATGGGCGTCTCGCCGCGACTGAAGAGCGCGCTCGATCGCGCGTTCCTGGCGTCCCGCCAACTGGGTCACAGCTCGGTCGGCGCCGAACATCTGCTGATCGGTCTGGCCGAAGTGCCGGAGAGCTTTGCGGGGCAACTGCTGGGCCGGCTCGGGGTTCAGGCGCCGGCGCTGCGTCAGCAGACGCTGCGCGCGGCCGGCGTGCAGAAGCCAGCGGCGCCGCGCCAACCGTCGCGCACGCCGCAGCTCGACAAGCACAGCCGGGACCTGACGGTACTGGCGCGCGAAGGCCGGCTCGACCCCGTGATCGGAAGGTCCAGCGAAATCGAAACGATGGTCGAAGTGCTCGCGCGCCGGCGCAAGAACAACCCGGTGCTGATCGGCGAGCCCGGCGTCGGCAAAACGGCGGTCGTCGAAGGGCTGGCACAGCGGATGGTCAACGGTGACGTGCCGGAGTCGCTGCGCAACAAGCGGCTCGTCGAGCTCAACGTGAATTCGATCGTCGCGGGCGCGAAGTACCGGGGCGAATTCGAAGAGCGCGTGAAGCAGGTGATCGACGAAGTGCTGGAAAACCAAGAATCGCTGGTGCTGTTCGTCGATGAAGTGCATACGATCGTCGGCGCGGGGCAGGGCGGCGGCGAAGGCGGTCTCGACATCGCCAACGTGTTCAAGCCGCCGATGGCGCGCGGCGAACTCAATCTGATCGGCGCAACGACGCTCGCCGAATATCAGAAGTACATCGAAAAGGATGCGGCGCTCGAGCGGCGCTTTCAGCCGGTGCTGATCGCCGAGCCGTCCGTCGTGCAGACCATCAACATTCTGCGCGGACTGCGCGACCGGCTGGAGGCGCATCACAAGGTGACGATCCAGGACGATGCGATCGTCGGCGCGGCGGAGTTGTCGGATCGCTATATCTCCGGGCGCTTTCTGCCCGACAAGGCAATCGACCTGATCGATCAGGCCGCGGCGCGTGTCAATCTGTCGTCGACGTCGCGTCCCGCCGCTGTGCTCGAACTCGAAGCGGAAATCGGTCAATTGCGCCGCGAGCAGGACTATGCGGCATCGCGCAAGCAATTCGATCGCGCGCATGCGCTCGGCAGCGAGATCACCGCGAAGGAAGAGCAGCTGCGCGAGTCGACCGACGCGTGGAAGAAGAGCATCGGCACCCACACATCGCATGTGAGTATCGGGCAGGTCGCCGAAATCGTCGCGCGGCTCACCGGCATTCCCGTCGCGCAGTTGACGGCCGAGGAAAAGGAGCGGCTTCTGAATATGGAGCAGCGCTTGCATCAGCGCGTGATCGGCCAGGATGAAGCCGTCGTGGCCGTCAGCGATGCAGTGCGGCGCGCGCGTGCCGGCTTGCAGGCGCGGCACCGGCCCACGGCCGTGTTTCTGTTTCTGGGGCCGACCGGTGTCGGCAAGACCGAGCTGGCGAAAGCGCTCGCCGAAGTCGTGTTCGGCGACGAGGATGCGATGCTGCGCTTCGACATGAGCGAATACATGGAGCGTCATACCGTCGCGCGTCTGATCGGTTCCCCGCCCGGCTACGTCGGCTACGAAGAGGGCGGGCAGCTGACCGAACGCGTGCGGCGCAGACCGTACAGCGTGATCCTGCTCGACGAAATCGAAAAGGCGCATCCGGACGTGTACAACGTACTGCTGCAGGTTTTCGACGATGGACGCCTGACGGACGGCAAAGGTCGCGTCGTCGATTTCAGCAATACGCTGATCATCGCGACGAGCAATCTCGCGTCCGACGTGATCACCGGACAGAACCGCACGGGGCCCGGATTTTTCAGCCAGGCGGGTTCCGTCAGCGTGGAAAGCGGCGTGATGAACGTGCTGCGGCAGCATTTCAGGCCGGAGTTCCTGAACCGGATCGACGACATCATCGTGTTCAAGTCGCTGGGCCGCGACGAGACGCGTCAGATCGTGCGGATTCTGCTGGAGCAGGTGCGGCGCATTGCCAGCAGTCAGGACATCGAGCTGAGCTTCGACGACTCGCTCATCGACCATCTCGCGACCGAGGGCTACCGGCCCGAGTTCGGCGCGCGCGAACTGCGCCGGCAGATCCAGCAGCGCGTCGAGAATCCGTTGGCGAAGGCGCTGATCAATGGCGAAATCGGTGAAGGGATGCGGGTGGTTTGCCGCTACGATTCGCAGGAGCAGCGGGTGGCGTTCGAGCCGGTCTCCGAAGCAGGGGGATCATCGTCGTAGAAGGCGATCGAAACGCTTACAGAGCCTCCTCGCTGGGGGCTCTCGGCTATTGACTACCGGCGCGAAAAGGGGGAGCTTGTCTGTTTGGTTCAGGTTCGCTGTTGTCTCGATCAGTTCGACTATCCGAGGTGACCATGTGGATCTTGCGTTTAGGGCCGGCCATCCTTAACCGGTCCAATACCTCCGTCGGCAAGGTCACGACCTGAGTGGAGGTGGACACATGAAACCAGCGGCTTCCACGCGCTCTCATCTGCATCACTCGCCGTTTCTGCAAGGGCTTTTGCCCTTCAATTCCTCTCAACTGCCGCGCGACATCATCGCCGGGCTCACGCTGGCGGCACTCGGCATACCCGAGGTGATGGGATACACGAAGATATCCGGCACGCCCACCGTCACGGGTCTTTATACGATCCTGTTGCCGCTGGTGGCGTTCGCGGTTCTGGGTGCTTCGCGTCAACTGGTAGTCGCGGCGGACTCCGCGACGGCCGCGATCCTCGCCGGTACGCTGACGAGCGTCGCTGCATTGGGCAGCAAGGAATACATCGGCCTGACGAGCACGGTGGCCCTGACGGTCGCCGTGATGCTGGTGATCGCGCGTATCTTCCGGCTCGGCTTTCTGGCCGACTTTCTTTCACGTAGCGCGTTGATCGGCTTTCTGACGGGGGTAGGCGTGCAGGTCGCGGCGGGGGAACTCGCCGGGCTGCTCGGGCTCGCGAAGCACGGGCATGGCCCCGTCATGCAACTGGTGAGCGTGGTGCAACGTGTGGCCGAGGCGAACTATCCGACCACGCTCCTTTCGCTTGTCGTGCTCGCGGTGATCATCGGCTGCAAGCGTCTCGCGCCGCATGCGCCCGGCGCGCTGATCGCCGTGATCGGCTCCATCGTGGCGAGCGGGGTCTTCAATTTCGCCGGGCATGGCATCGCGGTGACGGGCGAAGTGCCCGGCGGACTGCCGTCGCTGTTCGTGCCGCCGTTGCACATGAGCGAGATCAACCAGGTGCTGGCGACGGCCGCCTCGTGCTTCATCGTCATCATCGCGCAGAGCGCGGCGACCGCGCGTGCCTACGCGACCCGCAACAACGAGAAGGGCGACGATAACGCCGACATCATCGGACTCGCGGCGGCGAACGCGGCCGCCGCGTTCACCGGCACCTTCGTCGTGAACGGTAGTCCGACCAAGACCGAGATCATCGACGACGCGGGAGGACGCACCCAGCTCGCCCATCTGACTACAGCCGTGATCGTGCTGCTGGTGCTGCTGTTCCTCACGAGGCCGCTCAGCCTGATGCCGGCCGCCGTGCTGTCGGCAATCGTCTTCATGATCGGTGTGAAGCTGATCGACGTGAAGGGGATGGCCGAACTGTTTCGCATGCAGAAGGACGAATTCGTCGTTGCGTTGCTCGCGGCGGGCGTGGTCGTGTTCGTCGACGTGATGCACGGCATTCTCGCTGCCGTCGTGTTGTCGCTGATCGCGCATGCGCGGCATAGCTATCGGCTGCGCACGCGTGTGTTGACGCGCGGCCCCACCGGCCACTGGATTCCCCATCACGTCGAGCCGAACCTGCTCGCGGCACCCGGCATCGTCATCTACCGGTTCGAAGCGGATCTGTTCTATGCGAACACGGGGCGCTTCACCGAGGAAGTGCTGAAACTCGTCAACGAGGCGAGCGTTCCGTTGCGCTGGGTCGTGATCGACGCAACCGAGATCAGCAATATCGACTACACGGCAGGCAAGACCTTGCTCCAGCTAGGTGCGGAACTCGACCAGCGCGGCCTGGGTATCGCCGTGGTCGCGGTGCCGGCTGGCGTGCGGCACGAACTCGAGCGGTACAAGGCGCTGCGGGTGAGCGGCGCGCATCGCGAGATCTTCGAGACGGTCGATGCGGCGATCGACGCACTGCGCGATCTGTCGCCGCCCGCGTGGGCGGCTGCACCGGACACCGACAAGCCGCGATGAAGCAAAGCGAGCGAAGGCAAGTGAAGGAAGTGAGATGACAAGGCCGCTTGATCCCCGATCCGAAAAAGGAGTGACGCGTGTCTGATTCCGCTGCTGAGAAGTCCATCCAACCCGCCATGGATCACGCCGATCCGAAGACGCTGGCGGCACAGGAAGATCCGTCCATGCTGTTCGCCGGGCGTGGCTCGCTGGCCGCGCGCATGGAGCAGGGCAAGGCGGCGCGCAAGAAGGCGCCGCGCGCGCAGCTGGGAATCTGCAGGATCGCCGATCGCGATCCGATTGCTCTGCTCGATGCGTCCAATGTGGGCCGGGTGCCGGAGCTGATACCGATCCGCTACGGTCGGATGGTCGCGAGTCCGTTCGCGTTCTATCGGGGTGCCGCGCCGCTGATGGCGCACGACCTGTCGAAGCTCCCGCATTCCAACGTGACCGTGCAATTGGGCGGCGACGCGCATCTCGCAAATTTCGGGCTTTTCGCGAGTCCGGAACGGCGCATTCTTTTCGGCCCCAACGACTTCGACGAAACCCTGCCGGGTCCGTTCGACTGGGACGTGCGCAGGCTCGC
This sequence comes from Burkholderia sp. JPY481, assembly GCF_038900515.1. Taxonomy (NCBI): domain Bacteria; kingdom Pseudomonadati; phylum Pseudomonadota; class Betaproteobacteria; order Burkholderiales; family Burkholderiaceae; genus Burkholderia; species Burkholderia sp. JPY481. Next base: position 165,837 of record NZ_JAYMRT010000005.1, on the reverse strand, counting down.
CGCTTCGTTCGTGATTGCCGCGCGCGAACGCGGCTTTGCGATGCGCGACCAGCGCGCGGTGGTACGCCGGCTCTGCGAGACCTTCCGGCAACGGCTCGCCGGATTGAGCAGCATGGACACGCTCGACGTCTGGTATTGCCAGTTCAAGGCAGCGAGCATGCTGGCGATTGCCGATTCGGTGGAGGAAAGGCGGAAAGAACTGGCGGTCATCGAAAAGGCGAGGCAGCAGTCATCACGTTCGGTGCTGACTCACGCGACCGAGCTTGTCGACGGCAAGCTGCGCATCAAGGACTCGCCCCCGCTCGTGTACCACGTGCCGCTCGAGAGCAAGCACGACCAGAAACAGTACCAAACGCTGGTACGGCGCTTCTTCGCCGACTATCGGCTGACGCTTCCCGATGACAGGCGCGCACTATTCGATCGCTATGAACTGGTGGATATCGCCATTCGCGTGGTGGGTATCGGCTCGGTGGGAACGCGTTGCTACGAGACGCTCTTCATGGCCGACGGAGAGTGTCCGCTGTTCCTGCAACTGAAGGAGGCACGGGCTTCCGTGCTGGAGGAGTATCTGGGGCCGAGCCGCTATGCCAATCACGGCCAGCGCGTGGTGAACGGGCAGCGTCTGCTGCAGTCGGCCAGCGACATTTTCCTCGGCTGGTCGAAGATGCATCACACCGGCAACGACTTCTATGTGCGGCAATTGCGCGACATGAAGGGCGCGTTCGATTTCACCACGTTCGACGTCGAAGATCTGGGCGAATACGCGGTGTCCTGCGCTCACGCGCTGGCGCATTCGATGGCGAAAGCAGGCGACCCCGCATTGCTCAGCGGATATGTCGGCAAGTCGGACGCATTCGACGAAGCCGTCGTGCAATTCGCGCTCGCTTATGCCGAACAGAATGAGGCGGACTGGACGGTTCTGAAAGCGGCAGTCAAGGCGGGACGTATTCAGGTCGTTCGTGAGTGAGGTTCAGGTCCCAGCGTGATTTTTTCTCAACCACATCGCCTAATTGCCTTCCGGCATTTTCGACGAATGATGGGTGGTAATCAGCCACTTGTGCCCATTCCACGCGTAGGTGAACGTATAGCGCGCCTTGACGACCGAACCGTCCGCGAACTTGAACGTATAGAGCCCCGAGTCGATCGCCGTATTGCATTCGATCATGATGTCGCGGAAGTCGATCGTGCCGACCGGTTTGTTTTCGAGGAAGTGTTTGAAATAGTCGAGCTTTTCGTCGGCGGTCAAACGCGGCTTGTTCGAGACGGTCGGCAACAGGATCGAGTTCGGCGCGTAGTTCGCGACGACCTTCTGCGGGTCGCCGGTCTTCAGCGAGTCGTTCCAGCGATCGAACAGTGCGGAAATCTGCTTCTCCGACGCGGGATGGCACGCTTCGGACCTCGCGAATGCGCTGCCGTGCACCACGACCGCGACCGTCGCGAGGATGACGGACGGCCCATATACGCTGATTTTCATGATGCCCTTCGCGATGGGTGGCCGGTGGGTTGTTCCGCCAGTAGATCGAAATCGCGCGCCGCATATCCGCCACAGCATCGACATTAGAGGACAACCGACCGGGTAATTTGGATAACTTCAGCTCGCTTCTTCCAGGACCACGACACTGCGCGCTTCCACGCGACATTGCTCGCTTTCGATGGCGCCCTGCTGCGCAGCTTCCACGATGTCATCGGGACTATCGCGCGCGGTATCGACGATACGCCGCCAGTGCCGCGCGTCTGGCGCGGGCAACTCGACCGTGCGCGCGCGATCGCTCATGTTGAACACCATGTTCAGTGCCGGCTCGCCCGGTTTTTCGCCGCCCAGCGTGACGGCGAGAAGCCGCGCGCCGGCATCGTGCCAGCCGGGCTCGTTCAGGCGCTCGCCATGCCATGCGACATCCGGCCGGGTTTGCCCGGGCGATGGCCGGCCGGTCAGGAAATTTTGCCGGCGCAAATTTGCGTGGCGCATGTGCAGCGCAATCAATTCACGCACGAAGCGCGACATGGCCGAGCCGGCTTCAGTGGATGTCCAGTCGAACCAGCTGAGCGCGTTGTCCTGACAATAGGCGTTGTTGTTGCCGCGCTGGCTGCGCAGCACCTCGTCGCCGGCGAGCATCATCGGCACGCCCTGGCTCAGGAACAGGATGGCCATCAGGTTGCGCGCCTGGCGCAGCCGCAGTGCGAGAATCGTCGGGTCGGAGGTCTCGCCCTCGGCCCCGCAGTTCCACGACAGGTTATTGGAGTTGCCGTCGCGATTCGCGTCGCCATTGACCTCGTTGAGTTTCGTCTCGTAGCTCACCAGATCGATCAGCGTGAAACCGTCGTGGCAGGTGACGAAGTTGATGCTGTTGTCGGGCAGCCTGCCGTCGTCCGCATACAGGTCCGAGCTGCCCGCGATGCAGGTGGCGACTTCCCCGATGAGGCCCGGGTCACCGCGCACGAAACGGCGAATCACGTCCCGATAGCGGCCGTTCCACTCGGCCCACGCCATGCCGGGAAAGGCGCCGACCTGGTACATGCCGGCGGCGTCCCACGCTTCCGCGATCAACGGCACGCGCGCGAGCACACGCGAAGACTCCATCGCCCAGGGCAGCGGTGGATCGGCCATCAGCTCGCCGTGCTGGTCGCGCGCGAACACACTCGCCAGATCGAACCGGAAACCGTCGACGCCCAGCTCCTCCACCCAGTATTCGAGGCAGTGAACGATGAACGCCGTCACCAGCGGGTGGTTGCAATTGACCGTGTTCCCGCAGCCGGTGTAATCCCGATAGCGACGCCGGTCGGCCTCGTCGAGGTGGTAGAAGATATCGTTGACGAGGCCCTTGAAGTTGATGACGGGTCCCGTCTCGCCCGCTTCCGCCGTATGGTTGAACACGACGTCGAGCAGCACCCCGATGCCCGCGGCGTGCATCGCGTCGGTGAGCGCGCGAAATTCCTGCGGCGCGCGCGCGGGGTCCAGGCAGTAGCGAGGATGCGGGCTGTAGAAGCTATGCGTGCTGTAGCCCCAGTAGTTGATCAGGCCGAGGGCTGCTGCCCCGGGCGGAACGTCCTGCTCGTCGAAGGCCATCACCGGCAGCAGCTCGACGTGGGTCACGCCGAGTTGCGCGAGATACGGAATCTTCTCGATCAGGCCGGCGAAGGTGCCGGGATGCTGGACGCCGCTCGACGGATGACGCGTGAAGCCGCCCACGTGCAGCTCGTAGATGATCGCGTTGTCGAGGCCGCGCGAGATACGGTTGGGGGGCGCGCGCAGCGGTTCCGTCACGATCGCGCGGTGCGTGGCGTGCGCGTTGGGGTTCGGGTCGCCGGCCGGACGCCGTGTCCACAGAACGTCGCTGACCGCGCGGGCATACGGATCGAGGAGTTCGCGCTCGGGATCGAACGCGGAGCCGCCAGACTGCGTATCGCGCGGACCGTCCACTCGCCACGTGTAGTGCGTGCCGAACGGCAGCCCTTCCACCATCACATGCCAGAAGAAGAAGGTTCGATTCTCATCGGTACAGAGAGGGACGATCTGAAACGGCTCCGGGCTGTCGGCGGCCTCGTACAGCAATAGCTCGACGCGCGTCGCGTAGCGGCAGAAGATGCAGAAATTGATGCCCCCGGGCACCACGCTGACACCCGTCGGAAACCGCGAGCCGGGGCGAACCGCATGAGCACGCAGCAATGCCGTTTCAGGGTCATTGGTCAAGGGTGATCCTTATCGGGCAGATCCTCCAGATCTTCTTGCAGTATTCGCCGATGGCCCGGTCGGAGGAGAACTTGCCCGAGCGCGCGGTGTTCAGGATCGACATGCGGGTCCAGCGCCCCGTGTCCTGCCAGGCGGCGCTGACGTCGTCCTGACGCGCCACGTAGGCGGCGTAGTCGGCGAGCACCAGAAACGGGTCCGAGTGCAGCAGATTGTCGACGAGCGGGCGGAACATCTCACGGTCGCCGCGCGAGAAATGACCGTCGGCGATCAGTTGCAGCACTTCGCCCAGTTCCGCGTTGTCCTTCACGTAGTCCGCGGGGTGATAACCCGCGCGCTTCACGCCTGCCACTTCGTCGGCGGTCAGGCCGAACAGGAAGAAGTTTTCGTCGCCGACTTCTTCGCGGATTTCGACGTTGGCGCCGTCGAGCGTGCCGATCGTGAGCGCGCCGTTCATCATGAACTTCATGTTGCCGGTACCAGACGCCTCCTTGCCGGCCGTCGAAATCTGCTCGGACAGATCGGCGGCGGGGTAGATGAAGTGGGCATTCTTCACGTTGAAGTCCGGATAGAACACGACCTTCAGCCGGCCGTTCACGACCGGGTCGTTATTCACGACTTCGGCGATGCCGTTGATCAAACGGATGATCAGCTTGGCCATCACATAGCCGGGCGCGGCCTTGCCGCCGAAGACGAAGCAGCGCGGCGTCAGCGCGAGTTGCGGATCGCGCAGCAGGCGCCGGTACAGTGTGACGATCAGCAACGCGTTCAGATGTTGCCGCTTGTATTCGTGGATGCGCTTGACCTGCACGTCGAACAGCGCGGCAGTGTCGACGCCGATGCCGGTGACACGGCGGATATGCTCGGCGAGCACCTCCTTGTTCGACTGCTTCACGCTGCGCCAACGCTGCTGGAACGCGGCGTCGTCGGCATAGGCTTCGAGCTTGCACAAACGCGAAAGATCCGTGACCCAGCCAGCGCCGATGGTCTCGTCGAGCAGCCGCGCGAGCCCCGGATTGCAAAGCAGCAGGAAGCGGCGCGGCGTGACGCCGTTGGTGACGTTGTGAAAGCGCTCGGGCCACAATTCGGCGAAATCCCGCAGCACGGTCTGCTTGAGCAGCCCGGAATGCAGTTCGGCCACGCCGTTGATCGCGTGGGCGCCGACCGTCGCGAGATGCGCCATGCGCACGAGCTTGTCTCCGCGCTCGTCGATCAGCGACATGCGTGCGATGCGCGCTTCATCGTCCGGAAAGCGTTGCCGGACTTCGTCGAGGAAACGCCGGTTGATCTCGTAGATGATTTCGAGCAGGCGCGGCAGCAGGTTGCGCATCAGCGGCAGCCCCCAGGTTTCGAGCGCTTCGGGCAGCAGCGTGTGATTGGTGTACGCGAGCGCGCGCCGCGTGATGTCCCAGGCCTCGTCCCACGGCAGCTCCTTGTCGTCCACCAGCAGACGCATCAGCTCGGCGACCGCGATCGACGGATGCGTATCGTTCAGCTGCACGTTGAACAGATCCGCGAAGTGTCCGAGCGGTTCGCCCTTGATTTCGAGCAGCCGCAGCATGTCCTGCAGCGAGCACGACACGAAGAAATATTGCTGCGCGAGACGCAGGCGCTTGCCGATCTCGGGCTCGTCGTTCGGATACAGCACCTTCGATAGCGTCTCGGAGATCACCTTTTCGTTGACGGCCTCGTAATAGTCGCCGGCGTTGAAGTCCTGCAGGTCGAACGACTCGACCGCCTCGCTTTTCCACAGCCGCAAGGTGTTGCAGGTGTTCACGCGATAGCCGGGCATCGGGATGTCGCACGCTACGCCTTTGACCTGCCGCGTGGGGGTCCAGCGCACACGCAGATGCCCGCGTGCATCGGTCTCGTTGTGCGTGCTGCCGCCGAACCCGACGTAGTACGCCACCTCGGCGCGCACGATCTCCCACGGATTGCCTCTTTGCAGCCACTTGTCGGTGGTTTCGACCTGCCAGCCGTCGCGAATCTGCTGATCGAAGATGCCGAACTCGTAGCGGATGCCATAGCCGATGGCCGGGATTTCCAGCGTCGCGAGCGAATCCAGATAGCAGGCCGCGAGCCGGCCCAGCCCGCCATTGCCGAGCCCCGGCTCCTCCTCGATCTCGAGCAGCGTATCCAGGTCGACGCCGAGCGAGGCCAGCGCTTCACGCGCGTTGGCCTCGATGTCGAGGTTGGCGAGGTTGTTGCCGAGTTGCGGGCCGATCAGGAATTCGGCGGAAAGGTAGCAGGCTACGCGCGCATCGTTGACGGCGTAGGTCTGGACGGAGGCGGCCCAGCGCGCCAGCATGCGGTCGCGCACACTGTAGGCGAGCGCCATATACCAGTCGTGCGGCGAAGCGATGGCCGGATAGCGGCCGAGCAGACACAGCAGATTGTCGAGCACGCCGCGCTGCAGCGCGGCGGCGCTCAGGCCGGTGCGCGCCGCATCCGTGCTTTGCGGCGTGGTCGTGGTGGGAGCGTCGTCCATGGAGCTTTCCCCGGTGCATGCTGCGCGTGAGGTTCAGAAGGGCCGGACCCAGTCGGCGACCCCGGCGCGGTCCGTGGCGTGGGATGCGCATGGTGCAGGCGTGTCGGGCGCGCTGCGCAGGCGCTTCGATGATTGACGAGGTCCGGACCGCACCTGTAAGCGAACTTCTACGTCCGGGCATTTTTTGCCAGCCGACGAAGATTCATAACGCAGAATATGTTACTGCGCGAAGATTGCAAGGATGATCCGGCACCGTATTGCGCGGCCTGGAAAACCGCATGTTGTATTCAGGCCGCGATCCGATGTTCGTAGAACGGCCGGTCCCGATCGTCGAGAATCGCGTACAGCGCTGCCAGATCGTGCGGATCGGGATTCAACCATGCGTCGATATGCTCGGGCTTGATCGGAATGATGCAGCGATCATGGCCGGCGGCGGCAATCTCGGGTGGCGGATCATCGGTGATGGCGGCGAAGGACGAGAGATCGGGCTCGCCTTTGCCGCTCCAGCGTGACCATAGGCATGCGACCAGCATGTCGTGGGGCGGATTGGGGCTGAACTCCAGCCGGACGTTTTCATCTTTGTCGCCGGGCGCCAGTTCACGGCCTTCCATCCGCGCGCGCGATACGTTCTCATAGAACGAACTGGCCAGCACGAGTCCATGTGAGTAGCCAAATAGTGTCTTCCAGAAACCTTCGAGACTGTCGCGGCGAGCGTTGTACGTGCCCGGATAGCGGGTGTCGTACGATGCGGGCTTGCCGGCGAGGCGGCACTGATAGCGCATCGGTTTGACGACGCGCTGGCCGTTTTCCATCACCAGTACCGGCGCGTAGTAGCCTGGAAAGATGCGCGAGTCGGCTGCTTTGGGATCGACCCGGCGCAGATCGTCGAGGCGTTCGAGCGTGCGGTCGATCTTGTCTTTGGCGATCCGTTGGCTCTCGGTCGCCGCTTTGGTGACTTTGGTCTGCAAGGAGCGCTCGGCATCGGCGAAGCGGGTGCGCTGTTTGAACAGTTCCTGTTCGAGCTTTGCGGTCTGCTGCGACCGGAAGCGTTCGATCAGCGCCCAGACTTCCCGTTCCGCGTCGGACTGCGGTTCCGAGAAGGCGTCTTCCATCGCTTTGGGAATCCTGGCCTGATTGTCCTCAGCGCGTTCGAAGAAAAGCCGCGCGAATTCCTCGATGCTCATCTGCGCGCCGAACATGCGGACGTAGCGCCGGTAGTCCGCCAGAATCTGAGCCGAATAGCACATGGATGCCCTCCGTTTGCTGTTCCGATGATACGCATTCGCACGCTTGCGTCAGCAGAAGTTTCTGCTCGTCGTTTGCAACTTGCCCAGCAGATGGGACATATCGACGAGCCGCTGCGCGACGAGGTGCCGGACTTCTCCCTGACACTGCCACGTGCCGTACACGGCGAGCAGCGTGGCGCCCAACGCTTCCTTGCGCTGTTTTTCGAGCAGGCCCGGCCAGATGATCACGTTGACGTTGCCCGTCTCGTCTTCGAGCGTGACGAATACGACGCCCTTGGCCGTGCCAGGTCGCTGACGCACCGTCACCAGTCCACAGGCGCGCGCGAGGCGGCCGTCGCGATAGGTCCGCAGCGTCGAGGCCGGCATCAGCCGGTTCGCGAGCAATTGCGGCCTGAGCAGCTCCAGCGGATGGCGGTTCAGCGTCAGGCCGAGCGAGCGGTAGTCGGCGACGATGTCGTGCGCTTCGCTCGGTGCGCCCAGTTCGGGCGTTTCGTCCTGAGTCGCGGCGGCCGCGAGCATATCCTTGTCCGGCACCGCGGCGACCGACTGCCACAGCGCTTCGCGGCGGTTTCCCGCGAGCGCTGCCAACGCATTCGCATCCGCGAGCGCATGCAGGTCTTTGCGGTCGAGCTGCGCGCGGCGCGCGAGATCGTTGACGCTCGCGAACGGACGAACCGCGCGCGCGTTCTCGATCCGTTCGGCGGCGCCGTCCTTCATGCCGCGCAGCAGCGAAAGACCGAGCCGCACGGCAGGGCGCGTCGCCCCCGCACGGTGTTCGAGCGACGAATCCCAGCCGCTCACCGTCACGTCGACCGGCAATACCGTGACGCCGTGCCGCTGCGCATCCTGCACCAGTTGCGACGGCGAATAGAAGCCCATCGGCTGGCTGTTCAGCATCGCGGCGAGAAAGGCTTCGGGTTCGTGACACTTGAGCCAGCTGCTCGCATAGACGAGCAGTGCGAAACTGGCCGCGTGACTTTCGGGGAAGCCATATTCACCGAAGCCCTTGATCTGCTCGAAGATCGCCTCGGCAAAGGCCTGGTCGTAGCCGCGCTCCTGCATGCCGAGCACGATGCGGTCATAGTATTTTTCGAGCCCGCCTTTGCGTTTCCACGCGGCCATCGCGCGCCGCAGCTGATCGGCTTCGCCGGCGGTGAAGCCGGCCGCGAGAATCGCCACCTGCATCACCTGCTCCTGGAAGATCGGCACGCCGAGCGTGCGGCCCAGCGCGGTCTTCAACGCGTCGCTCGGATAGGTGACGGGCTCGAAGCCCTGGCGGCGCTGCAGGTACGGATGCACGGCGCCGCCCTGAATCGGACCCGGCCGCACGATCGCGACTTCGATGACGAGGTCGTAGAACGTCTTCGGCCGCATGCGCGGCAGCATGCTCATCTGCGCGCGCGATTCGATCTGGAATACGCCGACCGTATCGGCGGCTGAAATCATCGCGTAGGTCGCCGGATCTTCAGACGGAATGTCCTGCATTTCGAAGCGTTCGCCGCGCTGTTCCGACACGAAGTCGAGCGTGCGCCGGATCGCCGACAGCATTCCCAGCGCGAGCACGTCGACCTTCAGCAAGCCCAATGATTCGAGGTCGTCCTTGTCCCACTCGATCACCGAGCGCTCGGCCATCGCCGCGTTTTCCACCGGCACGAGCCGCGTGAGCTTGCCGCGGCTGATCACAAAGCCGCCCGAATGCTGCGACAGATGGCGCGGAAAATTCAGCAGCTGCGAGGCGAGCTTTGCCCAGGCCTGAATCAGCGGCTTGTCCGGATCGAGGCCGGATTCCGCGAAGCGCGCGAGCAGATCCTGGCGGCCATCGAACCAGTGATGCGACTTCGCGACCGCATCGACGATCTGCGGATCGACGCCGAGCGCCTTGCCCGTTTCCCGCAGCGCGCCACGCGGACGATAGGTCGACACCGCCGCCGCGATCGCCGCCCGGTCGCGGCCGTACTTGCGATAGATGTACTGGATCACTTCTTCGCGCCGCTGGTGCTCGAAGTCGACGTCGATATCGGGCGGCTCGCCGCGCTCTTTGCTGATGAAGCGCTCGAACAGCATGTTGCCGCGCGCGGGGTCCACTTCGGTCACGCCGAGGCAGTAGCAGACCGCCGAGTTCGCGGCCGAGCCGCGCCCCTGACACAGAATGTGCTGACTGCGCGCGAAGCGGACGATGTCGTAGACGGTCAGGAAATACGGCTCGTACTGCAAGTCCGCGATCAGTTCGAGTTCGTGCTCGATCTGCTGCTGCACGGGATGCGGAATCCCCGCCGGAAAACGCCGCTGCGCGCCGATATAGGTCTCCTGGCGAAGATACGAGGCCGGCGTATGGCCGGCCGGCACCAGCTCGTCGGGATACTCGTAGCGCAGCTCGTCGAGCGAAAACGTGCAGCGGCTCGTGATGTCGACCGTCGCGGCGAGCGCGTCTTCCGGGTACAGGTTGGCGAGCCGCAACCGCGAGCGCAGATGCTGCTCGGCGTTCGGCGCGAGATCGTAGCCGCACTCATGGACCGGCTTGCCGACCCGGATCGCGGTCATCGTGTCTTGCAGCGGCTTGCGCGAGCGCACGTGCATCACGACTTCGCCGAGTGCGACGACGGGCACGTCGCGGCTCTTCGCGACGAATTCGACCGCGCCGCGATGCATGTCGTCCATCGCGCGTTGATGCAGCACGAGGCCGACCCATGCGCGGCCGGTGAAGGTTTCGTCGAGCCATTCGACCTGTGCGTCGAGCGCGTCTTCGCTGGCCGGGAAATCCGGCACCAGAATCGCGAGGCAGTCGGGCATGCCGAGCAGGTGGCGATATTCCTTCTCCGGCCGCGACAGATCCTGCGGCGTTAGCCGGTATTCGCCCTTGGGCGCGCGCATGCGCGCGAGCGTGATCAGCTCCGACAGATTGCCGTAGCCGTTGCGGTTGCGGGCGAGCAGGATCAGGCCGAAGGCCGGCGAACCATCGGCATTGACGAGCCGGAAATACGAACCGACGATGAACGGCAGCTTCGCTTCCTTCGCCGCGACATGCGCGCGCACGACTCCCGCGAGCGAGCATTCGTCGGTGATCGAGAGCGCGGAGTAGCCGAGTTGCGCGGCACGCTCGGCCAGTTCCTCGGCGTGCGACGCGCCGCGCAAAAACGTGAAGTTGGAAAAGCAGAACAGCTCGGCATATGCCGGCAGCATCGTGAAGGTGGTGTCCATGGCCGTTCATCCGCGCATATCAGCCGCGCCTGTCAGCCGAACAGGCCATGAAGGAACCAGCGTTGCTCTTCTTCCGCGTCGCGGCTGCTCACGCGCTCGCGGTAGATCCAGTAGCAGCTCTGGTCGTCCGCCTGCGCGACGAAGTAGTCGCGCGTGACGAGTTCGCCGTCGAACCAGCCGCTCTCGATGCGCTCGCCCGGCGACACCATGCGCAACGGCGAGCCATAGAACGGGCGGTGCTGGCGCATCAACAGACGAACGGGCGTGTCGAGCATCCACGTCGGGCGTGGCAGATTCTGCGGCAGCGGTCCGAGCTTGACCGGCTGCGACACCGGCAGCCAGCGGTTCGCGATCTCCGGGCGATGATCGGCGCTCGGCGCGGGCTTCAGCACGTTCTCTTCGCCGAGCCGCGCGACCAGCAGTTCGAGCAGGCGCTCGTGGTCTTCCTGCGAGCCGCCCGGTTCGGGAAAGAGCGTCGCGGACGCGGGCGCGGCCGATTCGACGTTCGATGCGTCGAGCCGCAACGCAATCACGGGCGCGGCGAGCTCGATGCGATGCAGCCGTTCCTTTAGCAGCCGCATCAGATGTTCTTCGCGCCAGGTCGGCTCGCCGAGCGCGATGTCGATCGTGGTCGGCTCGATCGCATTGCGTCCGCGCTCGTGTTCGAGCGACAGGCGAATGCCGCTGACCGCGAGCTGCTTCGCGCACAGCCATCCGCACAGCTGCACGACGAGCCGCTGCGCGCCGAACACCGCGCCATCCGCGTGTTCGAGCCGGTCCGGCATCTCGATGCGCGCCGAGAACGTGGGCGGCAGTTCGAGCCAGTCGAACAGTTCGGGCGCGGTGCCGAATGCGCGGTCGAGCGAGTCGAGCAAATGTTCGCCGCAGCGGCGCTGCAAGCCGGCGCGGGGCAGGCGGCGCAGATCGGCGATGCGCTCGCAGCCGAGGCCCGTGAACCAGTCGGCGAACGGACGGACTTCGGGCACGGCGAGCATCGGCAGCGCGCAGAGGCGCTGTTCGAGCGACGCGAGCTTCAGCACGCGGCGGTTGCCGAACTTCGCGAGCAGCCACGCGCCCTGGCCGGTCGGCGCGGCACTGATGCGCGCGGTGAAGCCGAGCGCATTGAGAATGGCCTTCGCGTCGCGGCACAGCGCGAGCAGGCCGCCGAAGAGCCGCAGACTCGCGCCGATCTCGACGACCACCGTCGCCTCATCGAGCAGCGCGACTTCGGGTGAGAAGCGCATCAGCGCGATCCCCACCTCGCGATGGGCCGCCGCTTCGCGGCCGCTGTCGCGCTCATACATCTCGGTTTCCGGCGACAGCGTCAGCACGCCGCCGCGCTTCATGCCCGCACGCACGCCCGCCGAGCGCGCGGCGGGATCGGCCATGACCACCTTGTCTTTCTCCAGCACCGCGCAGCCATGCGCGGGCTCAGGCGACCACTTCGGTCTGAAGACCTCGAGCGGCAACTTTGGCAGATGAACGGCGAGAAAGACGCGCATGTCGGGAAAGCAGAACGGGTGTGGGTTGAAGGGGAATCGACAGGGGCTCTGCGCGAGCGGGCCCTCGTCGTTTCACGATGTCGATGGTCAGACCTTCGGCCGATGGCCTGAGCGCGAGCCGCAGCAGCGCGGGCGACGCGTCCTGCGCGGTGGCGAGCGGCCGCACCATGATGAACAGCGTCTCCGACGACTGCGCGGCCAGATGCAGACGGCGCAGCGACGACGCCTGCGCGTACTGCGCCCAGAAGATCAGCGCGCCGCAACTGCCGGCGCGCAGGATCTGCTCGGCGGACCACAGCGCGTCGGCGGTTTTCGGTGCATTGATGCGCAGCACCTGCTGCAGCGACAGGCCGATGTAGTTCAGCCCGAGGCCGTCCGGCGTATGCGGCGGCTGCACGAAGGCGACCGGACGCTCGCCGACGGCGCTGAGCGCCGGCTGCAACAGCCGCAGTTCGCCGACGCCGGCCTGCTGCACCAGCAGATCGACCAGCGCGCCGAGCGGCCAGCCGCCGCCGGGCAATTCCGCCGACAGGGCCGGATAACCGGTATCGACGCTGCGGCCGCGGCCAGCGCCAAGCTGGGACGCCCGCCACAAGGACGGGTGAATGGCTTCCGGTGCTGGCAGGGCGGTTGTCATTTGCGAAAATACCTGTATGGATATACAGTATCCTACATCGTTTTTAAGATATGGCGAATAGGCACTTTTTCGGGAGCGGATGAATGGACATGCGAGTGCGCAAGCCGGCCGGGCATCCGATGCCCGAGATCGCGGCGTTCGTGGCCGAACTGAAGGCGGTGTTCGGCGAGCCGGGCATCGATGAAGCGATTCGCCGCGGCAAGGCGGGCGAGCCGAACTTTCATGCGCGGGAAAACGGCCGCTCGGTGGGAACGGCGCGGCCGGCCGAGGCTAACGTCTGGCGCGTGGATCGCGCGGTGCGCGACCGCCATTACTGCGAGGGTTGCGACGGCTCGTGCGTTGGCAGCGCGAAGTCGTGCCGTCCATAATTGCAGCTGCCCTCAACCTCGGAGAACCCCATGCTGCGCACGTACCTCGGAAGTTGCCACTGCCAATCCGTGAAGTTCGAGGCTCGCATCGATTTCGACAAGGGCACGTCGAAATGCAATTGCAGTTATTGCAGCAGGCTGCGGTTCTGGCACGTGCAGGTTCGTCGGGAGGACTTTCGTCTGCTTTCGGATGAAGCCACGCTCAGCGAATATCAGGGGAAAAATGCGGTTGCGCATCACCCGTTCTGCCAGCGCTGCGGGGTTCACGTATTCGACCGCATCGATATGCCGAACGGCACGGGGTATCCGTATATCAACGTCAACATCATGTGTCTCGATGAACTCGATCTCGATGCAGCGTTGAACGCGCCCGTGACCTATCGCGATGGCTTGCACAACGACTGGGGCAATCCGCCCGAGCAAACAAGGCATCTTTGATTGCGCGGGTCAGGGCGCTCTTCGCGGATGGTGGGGAATGTCAGGCAGGTGAGCGTCAAGTTGATGGCGTTCGCACACGAACTGAACGAACTCGGGCTCGAACCGCGCAGGATCATCGAGCGTGCCGGCGTAGAGGGTCACTATGTCCGGTGCATGATGCGGCGTGCCGAACAGCAGGCTGCCGCAATGAGCGCAGAAGTTGCGCGTCGTCGGCATGCCGCTGCCGCCGGTCTTCGTATAAGGCCTGACGTCGCCTTTGAACGAAAAGCCGGCGGCTGTCACTACGACGACCGGCAACCCTGCGGAACCGGAAGCGCGCTGACAATCGCGGCAATGGCAGATCAGTTGCGCGAGTGAATCACCGTGAGCTTCGTATTGCACCGCGCCGCATAGGCACCGGCCCGTCCAGGGACTCGACATCGATCTTCTCCGGTTCAAATGCTCTCGCTGTTTGCGCTGTTTGCACTGTTTGGTTGGAGAGCCTAAGAATACGCGCGGCGGACGGTAGATTACCAGCGCTCAGGTTCTTGGCGCATAGACATTACACCAGCCGTCCGCCGCAACCGATTTGCCGGGGAACATCGGGCACGGTCCGGCGGCCTCGCCCGCTGCGCCGGTATAGAAGCGACAGTTCGCGCAGGTCTGGCCCGCGTGGTACTTGGGGAACTTCGCGGTGTCGACGCTGCTCGCTTTCGCACGATAGCCGAGCGAGCCTGCGGTGGCGTCGTTTTCGTCGACGGGCGGCGGCGCGGCGAGCGCGAGGTCGGCGCTGGCGAGCGCGGCGCACACGCCCGCGGCCTGAAGAATGAAGTGTCTGCGATTGTGAGAGACCATGATGGTGTCCTGAGAAAAGAAATGGGTCGTCCACGCCGCATTCCATTCGATCGAAGCGGCGTGGCGTTGCAATGCAGTGCGATGCAACGTGTCAGTGGCGCGGTCCCGCATTCAGCGGTGTGGTCGAGGATTGCGCGGCCTGCGCGGTCAGCTTCACGTTGCCGGTGTCGTAGCCATTCGTATAGAGCAGGAAGGCCATCAGATCGGCGTACTCCTCGTCGCTCATCTTGCCGGGATGATCCGCGGGCATGTTGGTCGACATGTACTGATAGATGCCGCCGATCGTCAGATGCGAGTTCGCCGCTGGCGCGAAGGCCGGTCCGCTCAACGAAGGCGCGGTGTTGCCTTCGAGCTTCTCGCCGTGGCATTTCGCGCACGAATCGGCATACAGATGTTCGCCGTGGGCGACCTGATCGTGATCGAAAGACGGTGCCTCGGTCGTCGCCGCGACCTTGATGAAGCCGCCGGCGGCCGGCATGCCGCTCGCGCGCCATACGTCCGCACGCGGCGACGGCTGCGTCGGGCCGTCGAGATAGCGCGCGGCACTGCGCACGAGGCTCGCGTGAGGGGTCGCCGAATCGGTCGCGATCGTGGCTGGTAATGCCCAGTTGCGCGTCAGCGCCGCGAGCCGGCCATCGCTGCGCAAGCGCACGAGCGCTTCATCGATGCGCTTTTGCAACTGCTGCGTGCCGGGTCCCGATGCGAACACGAGTTTCCAGTCGGCATAAGGCGATTCGGCGGCGGCGACGTCGAAGTGCTGCTGCGGGTGCGCACGCCGATATGCGACCACGGCCGGGTACCAGACGATCGCGCGTTGCGCGCGTCCTTTCGCGACGGCGTCGACGGTCAGCCTGGAGGTGGTTTCCAGATCGAAGCGCGCGTTCTTCTGCTGGACCGCGATCAGTTGCGACGGGCTCGACCAGGTGGCCGCAATCGTGATCTTGCCGTCCGGCGCCGCGACGCTGGGGTTGGCCGCATGGGTGCCGCGCAGCGTGACGCTGACATAGCCGGAGTGCAGATAGCCCTCGGAAAATAGCAGCTGCGAGTCGGAGCCGTCGGCCACGCTCGAACGCGGAAAGCCCGCGATCACATCGCAGTCGCGCTGCAGCGATTTGGACAGCTCGCGAGCGGAGATGCCGTCGTCGCCGCCGTCGTCATCGATGCCGCGCGACGCGAAGGTCGCGGCGATGCCCGCGGCGTTCAACACCGCACGTGCAACGGACTTGTCCAGCTCGGCCGAAGGGCTGCCTGGCATCGTGCATACGCGCACGCTGGACGACGTCTGCGTGGCCGCGTGGACGGCAACCTGCGCGGCGCCGGCGACGAGCGCGCCGGCGAGAGCAACCTGAGTGAGTCGAATGTTCATGATGGTGCGTTCCTGTGATGGCGGGAACACCGCGCCCGCCTGAACTGCGTGCGGGCGCGGAGAGATGCAGCTGCGAGAGTCGGAGGTGCAGAACGATGAGGGTGCAGTGGCTGCGCTCAGCTGCGATCGAGCGCGAACACATACAGCGTGCCGCCGCGCGGAACGTCCTTCGCGACGTCGGCCATCGGGCCGCCCCAGATCGGATTCGCACCGCCGTAGCCCGCCAGCACGGCCACGTATTCCTTGCCATCGACTTCGAACACGGAAGGTTGCGCGACGATGCCGCTCGCGAGTTGCGGGCTTTCCCACAGCACCTTGCCCGTGGTCACGTCGAACGCGTACAGATGGCCGTCGAGCGAGCCGCTGAAGGCGAGGCCGCTGGCCGTCGTGGCGACGCCGCCGTTCCAGGGCATTTTGGTCCAGTGACCCCACAGCTTCTTGCCGGTATTGACGTCGATGGCCTGAAGCTCGCCATAACCCTGGCTGCCCGGTTCAGGCTGGATCTCGAAGCCTTCGCCGAGGTAGGGCAGGCCCTCCATGTAGCTGACCGACTTGCCGGACAGGCTCATGCACGCATGCAGCGACGGCACCACCGCGATGTGCCGCTCGGGATCGTAGGAGGTCGACCACCAGTTCTTGCCGCCGAGAAAGCTTGGGCAGGTGTTGATCGTCGTGCCGGCCTTCGGAAACCGGCTGGCGTCCTGAACCGGTTTGCCGTCGGCGGTGTAGCCGGTCACCGACAGCGCCTTGACGAACGGTTCCGCGTAAATCAGCTTGCCGGTCTTGCGGTCGATCGCGTGGAAGAAGCCGTTGCGGTCGGCATGGATGATCGCGTCATACGGCTTGCCCTTGTAGCTGATGTTCGCAAGGACCGGCGTGTTGACGCCGTCGTAGTCCCACGTGTCGTTGTTCGTGTATTGGTAGTGCCACTTCAGCTCGCCGTTCTTCGGATTGAGCGCGAGCAGTGAATCGGAGTACAGGTTATCGCCGGGACGCAGCGCGGCGAGCCACGGCCCCGGATTGCCGACACCCCAGTACAGCGTCTGCGTGGCTGCGTCGTAGGTGCCGGTCAGCCACGCCGCGCCGCCGCCATGTTCCTGCATGCCGTCGGGCCATGTGTCGCTGCCTTTCTCACCGGCACTCGGGATCGCATAGCGCTTCCAGATGATCGAGCCGTCGTCGGGATTGAGCGCGGCGATATAGCCGCGAATCCCATATTCGCCGCCCGACGTGCCGACGACGATCGCGCCGTCGAGCGCGAGCGGCGCAAGCGAGAACGCGTAGCCGAGACCCGGCTCGAACATCTGCTTCTTCCACACGAGGTTGCCGCTCTGCGCGTCGATCGCGGCCACCTCGCCGCTCAGCATCGCCACGTAGACGTTCTTGCCATACAGCGCGACGCCGCGATTCACGACGTCGCAACAGGCGGTCTTGAACGATTCCGCGCCGAGCTTCGGCTCGTATTTCCACAGCTGCGTGCCGGTTTTGACATCGAACGCATAGACGTTGTCCTTTGGCGTACTGACAAAAAGGTATCCGCCGTTGACGATCGGGGTTGCTTCGAAGCCCTGCTTGAGTTCCGCGGGGAAGCGATAGCTCCAGGCCTGCTTGAGTCCGGCGACGTTCGATGCATCGATCTGCTTCAGAGGGGAATGCGACTGGCCGCTATAGCTGCGGTAATAGGTCAGCCAGCCCGGGTCGCTTTGCGCTTGAGCGAGGCGCTCGTAGGTCACCGCGGGATAGTCCGGGGCGGCGCCCACCGGAGCCACGTTCAGTGCCATCGCGATCGCGATGCTCGCTCCAAGGACAGCCAGCCGGCCAGCGGCGGGCGAACGGTTCTTCATGGTCGTCTCCTGAGTGTTTGTCGATGCAGTGCCGGGAGAGGCGTCGCCCCTTCGTTCCGTGCGATCCGGTTGCGATGCCGTTACTGCAAGTGGCATGCCATTTTTGTGAACGAGTCCGAAAGGGCGGCGCGCCTGAAACGCGCTGCGGGACATCTCGCCCGCATGGCGCTCCATCTGTTGCGTCCCGGTACAACGCCGGACGATGGAGTGTTGAGAAACAGCACAATCGCGGCGCTCGCGCGCATCGCTCGGGGCGGGGGCGACGCCAGCAGCGCGGATCAAGCGCCACTCGGGGTGACTCCGCATATCGCAACGCGTAGGGATTTGCGGTAATACAGCCTCTTCGCTTCGCGACCGCCGATGAAATGAATGGCCTGGAGCTTGCTTAAGGAAACGGAGAAAAGTCTGGCAAGGTACCAGGCTCTGCTGGAGGGAGACAATGCGCGATGACGTTCATCCGGCCGTGACTCAGACGGCCGTCCGGTCCAATGACTTTCCCGCACCGGCGATTCAGAAAGCACACGAACGGTCCGAGACGTTTGGTCTGTGCGCGTCGGCGCGACCGGATTACGAGGTTCTTTCGAACGCGGGACTCGTGCTCAAACGCGAGCAGAACCGGGTGCTGTGCGCGCACGCGATGCCGGTGATGGAGACGCTGCGCGAGCAGATCGCCAACACGCAAAGCATGATCGTGCTGACCAATGCCGAAGGACTGATCCTGCATTCGATCGGCGACGACGACTTCCTCGCGCGCGCGGAGAAAGTCGCGCTGCGGCCCGGCGCGAACTGGGCCGAGGACCGCCAGGGCACCAATGCGATCGGTACGGCGCTGGCCGAGCGCTGCGCGATGGTCGTGCACGGCGACCAGCATTACCTCGCGGCCAACCGCTTCCTGACCTGCTCGAGCGTGCCGATTCTCGATCCGTATGGCGACGCGATCGGCGTACTCGACGTGACGGGCGATTACCGCAGCTATCATCAGCACACGATGGCGCTCGCCAAAATGTCGGTGCAGATGATCGAGAATCATCTGTTCACGACCACCTTTCACGAAACGCTGCAAGTGTCCTTCCATAGTCGTCCGGAGTTTCTCGGCACGCTGATGGAAGGCATCGTCGCGTTCACGAGCGACGGGCGCTTTCTGTCGGCCAACCGCAGTGCGCAGTTCCAGCTCGGCATGCCGCTCGCCGGGCTGCGCGCGCATACGTTGTCATCGTTGTTCCAGACCACCAGCGCGCAACTGATCGATCGTGCGCGCGCGAGTCTCGACCCGCACCTGCTGCTCAACCTGAGCAGCGGCGCGGTGGTCTGCGCGCGCGTGCAGTTCAGGCGGGCGTCGCTGGCCGAAGGCAGCCGCCCGGTCGCCATGCACGAGGGCGCGCGGGCGGCGGCGCGCGAAGAGCCGCCGCCCACCGCTGCCGGGCTTTCACGTCTGAGCTATCTCGACACGGGCGACCCGCAGGTCGCCGCGGTCATTGCGAAGGTCAAAAGGGTGATCGGCAAGGACATTCCGATCCTGATCAATGGCGAGACCGGCACGGGCAAGGAACTGCTCGCGCAGGCGATTCACAACGATTCACCGCGTCACGCGGGGCCGTTCGTCGCCGTCAACTGCGCTTCGATCCCCGAGACGCTGATCGAATCCGAGCTGTTCGGCTACGAGGAAGGCGCATTCACCGGAGCGCGCCGCAAAGGCGCAATCGGCAAGCTGCTGCAGGCGAACGGCGGCACGCTGTTTCTCGATGAGATCGGCGACATGCCGTATTCGCTGCAAGTGCGGCTGCTGCGCGTGTTGCAGGAACGCGTCGTCAACCCGCTCGGCTCGACGCGCAGCATTGCGGTGGACGTCGCGATCATCTGCGCGACGCACCGGGACCTGCGCGTGATGATCGCGCAAAACCGCTTCCGCGAGGATCTCTACTACCGGCTCAATGGCCTCGTGGTGCGTCTGCCGCGGCTGCGCGAGCGGACCGATCTCGCGGTCGTGATCCAGAAGATGTTGCTGCGCGAATCGCTCGCCAGCGCGAACGGGCACCCGCTTCACGTCGCGCCCGACGTGATGGCGATGTTCGAGCGCTGTCCATGGCCGGGCAACTTCAGGCAGCTTGGCAATCTGCTGCGCACCGCGGCGGCCATGGTCGACGCGGACGGCGAGATCCGGCGCGAGCATTTGCCCGATGACTTCTTCGATGACCTGCGCTGTGACGTTGCGTCGAGCGGCGCGGCGGATACGCGAGGCGCGGGCGGTGCGTCCGTGCCGGAGTGCGCGCGCCTCCAGGACGTGACCGTGTCGGTGATTGCCGCGGCGCTCGCGCGGCATGGCGGCAATGTGTCGGCGGCGGCGCGCGAGCTCGGCGTGTCGCGCAACATGATCTACCGGAAGATGCCCGCGGTCGAGCCGGGTCGTGCGGTGGACGACTTTTGAGCCCATCGCGCCGCTTGCATCGGCACTTCTGTTTCGCTCACGTGCTGTCGCACCGCTGTTGCATCCCGCAACGGTGGTGCTCCAAAAATCAACACTGCCCGTCTCCCGAATGCCCCCCGCCTCGCGTGACGACACCGGCATATCCTTTGCTTTGAAGGGAGCGGCCGCGCATCGAGTGCGGTTTTTCATCCAATCGCAAACAAGGAGACATGCCATGCAATGGATCACCCCGTCGTATGCCGAAGTGCGTTTCGGCTTTGAAATCACGATGTACATCGCCAATCGCTGAGCGGGCCGCGGCGTGCCGCCCGCGCTGCACGTAGTGCGCCGCGGGCGGCGCACGCAACGAACGACCATGAACACACTGGGATCGCGATGAACAAGCGTGATTCGAATAGCGGCGTGCCGCTGCGCCCCCGTCTGAGCAGCGTCTTCCGCCTGCAGTGGGAAGCGGCGCAGGACGCCTACGTGCTGCTCTATCCCGAAGGGATGGTGAAGCTCAACGCTAGCGCCGGCGCGATCCTCGCGCGTTGCGACGGAGAACACGAGCTCGACGACATCATCGGCGAACTCGAACGGCTTTTCGGCACGTCCGAACTTGCGCCCGACGTCTACCGCTTTCTCGATCATGCGCGGCTGCGCGGCTGGCTGGATTGACCAGCCCCAGGACTTGTGCGCGTCCCACGCAGATTCGATCGAGAAAGATGTTCGATCATCTCGAACGATTTCATCGCCCGGATCGTACGGCATTTCCATCGAAACGGCGCATCATTGAATCGCAGTAACTCACCTGACTCATTGGAGAAAGTTATGACGCGATTTCATGGCAAATCTGTATTGATCACTGGCGGTAGCAGCGGAATCGGTCTCGCCGCGGCAAAGGCGTTCGCCGCGGAAGGCGCACGGGTCGTCATCACGGGCCGTGACAGCGCGGCGCTCGAAGAGGCGAAACGAGGGCTTGGCGCCGACGCGGTGGCGGTTCGCAACGACACAGGATCGGTTGCGGCCGCGCGCGAGCTCGCCATCGCGATCGGCGATGCAGGCATCAAGCTCGATGCGGTCTTCATCAACGCGGGCGCTGCAAAGTTCGCGCCCTTCACTGACGTGGACGAAGCGCTCTGGGACGCGAACTTCAATATCAACGTCAAGGGCGCCTATTTTCAGATCCAGTCGCTGCTGCCGCATTTGAACAAGGGTGCTTCGGTGGTGATCAATGGCTCGATCAACGCGCACATCGGCATGCCCGGTTCATCCGTTTATGCGGCCAGCAAGGCTGCCGTGATTTCGCTCGCCAGGACCTTGTCCTCGGAGCTATTGCCGCGTGGCGTGCGCGTGAATGTGGTGAGCCCCGGGCCAGTGCAAACGCCGCTGTACGGCAAGCTCGGCCTGGACGCCGATACCCTGAAAGCGACTGCCGCTCAAATTCTCAATCAGATTCCGCTGGGACGCTTCGGCACGCCTGAGGAAATCGCCGCCACCGTGTTGCATCTGTCGTCACCCGAATCGGCGTTTATCGTCGGCACGGAGATCATCGCTGATGGCGGGATGAGTCAGCTTTAAACGACGCGATCGAATCTGATGCGCTCTCAAGTGCGGTCCAACAGCGGGCCGAAGATGTGAATCAGGTTTCCCTCCGGATCGCGCAGCATGGTTGAGCGCCGCTCGGCGCTCAACGGCTGGTCTGCCCACACCATGTCCACCCGATGCTCCTCCAGCAAGGCCGTGGTCGCCTCCAGGTCGTCGGTTTCGAACACCATCGCCTTGAGGCCAAGCACCGCAAGATGATCCGGCGGGGTCGTGCGGTCCACCGGACGTTGCACCGCGCTTGCGCGTGCCACCAGTTCAATGCGCAAACCGGCAGCCTCGAGGATTGCGTAGTCCGCGCCTCCCGCGTCGAAACGGCCGCGCCCGGTCACGACGAAACCGAGCCGGGATTCGTACCACGCGACCATCGCGCTCAGGTTGCTCACGGCGAGCGCGACGTTATTGAGTCGCAGACCGCGAACCGGAGGCAGCATCAGATGAGCCTTGTACATGACCGAGGTTTCCTACTTTGCACGCGCGAAGCGCGCGCGATCGTGCGGGGTGGAGAAGTCGAGCACCGGTCCAAGCGGCACGATGCCCGTGGGGTTGATCCCACGATGGCTTTCGTAATAGTGCCGTTTGATGTGCTCGAAATTGACCGTTTCCGCGACGCCCGGCATCTGATAGATATCGCGCGTATAGGCGGAAAGGTTGGGGTAGTCGGCGATCCGATGCAGGTTGCATTTGAAGTGACCGACATAAACGGCGTCGAAGCGTATCAACGTCGTGAAGAGACGGATGTCCGCTTCGGTGAAGGTGTCGCCAGTCAGAAAGCGTTGTGTCGAGAGCCGCTCCTCGAGCCACGCTAGCGTTTCGAACAGCGGCTTGACGGCTTCCTCGTACGCGCTTTGCGTTGTTGCGAAGCCGGACTTGTAGACGCCGTTGTTCAACGTGTCGTACACACGGCCGTTGATTTCGTCGATCTCGCGTCGCAATGGCGCCGGATAGTAATCGCCAGGCGTGGCGCCCAGAGCGTCGAAGGCCGAGTTCAACATACGAATGATTTCCGACGATTCGTTATTGACGATCGTCTTCTGCTGTTTGTCCCACAGCACGGGCACGGTGACGCGTCCGGTGTAGTGCGGGTCGGCGGCGGTGTAGACCTGATGCAGCAAGCTTGCGCCGTTGACGGTATCGGGCACGGTGCCGGGCCCCTCGGCAAAGGTCCATCCGCGCTCGAGCATCAGCCAGTGGACCACCGACACACTGACCATCTCGTTCAAGCCCTTGAGCGCCCGCACGATCAGCGCGCGATGTGCCCACGGGCAGGCGAGGCTCACGTACAGGTGGTATCTGCCAGCTTCAGCGCGAAAGCCGCCACGCCCGCTGGGCCCCGGCGAGCCGTCGGCGCTCAGCCAGTTGCGAAACGCGGCGTCCTTACGGACAAAGCGACCGCCCGTCGACGCCGTGTCGTACCAGCGGTCTTGCCATTCACCATTGACCAGCAGGCCCATGTCGTTGCTCCTTGTTCGCGAGACGTTCAGGTTGGTTACAGCATGATGGACCATCAGGATGGTATTGCCGTACGATCGTCCCGATGAACACGTTCGACGGAGTGGAACATGTTGTCGGCGGAAGAGCTTGCATTGCTGGAAGCGATTCGGGAAACCGGGAGCCTGTCGCGCGCGGCCGCGCAACTGGGCAAGGCGCCGTCAACTGTGTCGCATGCCGCGCGCCAGCTCGAGAGCCGCTTCGACGCATTGTTGTTCGATCGCCGGCGCTACCGGTTGCAGCTTACTCCGGCTGGGCATGCGCTGGCGGAGGAGGCGGGCCGGCTCATGCAGGACGTGGCTCGCATGACTCAGCGGGTTCGGCAGATCGCGAGCGGCTGGGAGGACCGGTTATGGATCGTGACCGACGAGATCATCGAGTTCGAGCTTGTGATGCCAGTCGTCCGCGCATTCGACGCGTTGCAGTCGGGGGTAAAACTCCGGGTCACCCATGAAGTGCTCGGCGGCACCTGGGAGGCGCTGCGCGAAGGTCGAGGCGACCTGGTTGTCGGGGCGACGAACGAACCCCCGGCGATCCCCGGCCTACGGTGGTTCGAGCTGGGTGTGATGGAGTGGGTGTTCGCGGTCGCGCCGCGTCATCCGCTGGCAGCGGCCAAAGGTCCGCTCAGGCGCGAAGATATCGCGGCCCATCGTGCCGTCGTCGTGGCCGATTCGTCGAGAATGATGCCGGGCCGCGCCTATGGCGTGGTTGGCGGCCAGGCTTCGCTGGCCGTTCCCAGCATGCGCGCGAAGATTCTGGCTCAGCGTGACGGGCTCGGGGTCGGCTGGCTGCCGAGACGCAGGATTGCGGCGCTGCTCAAGCGAGGCGAACTCGTCGAGAAAGGCACGGCCGATCCCCGTGAACCCAACGTGCTCTACGTTGCCTGGCGCGGCGACCACGAAGGCCGAGCGCTTCAATGGTGGTTGGAGCAATTGCGTCAACCGCGTCTGGCCAAACGATTGGTGAACGGACTGGATCTGTTTGCATAAGCGATCCGCATAGCTGCATGGGCAGCTTTCCCATGCGAGGTCGCGTAGGTCACCCCTCGATAGAAAGCGATAGCGTCGCGATGACACGACAACGATTCCGCATTCGTTGTCCGTGTGACCGTTCATGTCTGTGACACGCGCAAACGATAAATTTCGCGGGTCGAAGGGCAGGAACACTCGGAATTCATTTGCCACGGCATGAAGCCGATGCAATGCGCTGCATTGGAATGGAGTCAATGAGAACATCGCCATCCCGAATCGCCATCGCCGTCTCCGCTGCAACGTTGTCGCTCGCCACCGGGGCGAATGCGCAACAGACTGAACCCGCGGCCACTCAGCAGACCGAGGCACCGGTCACTCTGGGACCCATCGTTGTCAATGCGACGAGACCAGCGGCCGCTCCCGATAACGTGGACGACCCGGAACAGATCGTGGGCGTCAGCAAGACCGGCACTCCGCTCGGCGACCTGCCGATGAGCGTGGAGGTCGTTCCGCGCGGCATTCTCGACGAACAAGGCGCCATGTCGTTGCAGGATGCGATCCGCAAAGGCAACGTGTCCGGAGTGAACTACGGCGGTACCGATTCGAAGGGCTTCACCGACCACTTCATGATCCGAGGCCTGCAGGCGCAGACCTATGACGACGGTTTTTCGGACGGCGACCAGGTCAACGGCCCAATGCATTCGCTGCTGGGCGTCGAGCGCATCGAGGTGCTCAAAGGTCCGGGCTCGGCGCTGCTCGGCAGCGGTCCTCCGGGCGGCTCGATCAACCTGATCCACTACACGCCGTCCGCGCAGTTCCATTGGGGCGGCGATATCCAGGCCGGCTCTTTCGGTACGGTCAACGCGAGTGGCTACGTCACCGGTCCAACCGGCATCGACGGACTGAACTATCGTGTCGACGCCAGCGCCGGCCGCTCGGACGGCTACCGCGACCTGGCATCGTGGAACAGGGAAATCCGGCCCGATCTGCAATGGAAAATCGGCGACCACAAGGTTGAATTCTCGATCGACGCGCAGGAGTACATGGCAACGCCCGACTCATACGGGATCATCTACTACAAGGGTGCGCCGATTCGCAATGTCCCGTTCAACGCCAAATATTCGACGCCCTTCGCGAACGCGCACGGCAACTACGTCCGTGCCACGCTGACGGACGAGTGGCGCATCAGCGATTACCTGACGATCAATAATCGCCTGTCATACATGCACCACACGCTGGACTTCTACAGCAACGGCGACAGCACGCACGCGAAGGTCAAGGGCAACGCATTCGTCGGCCGCCAGTTGCGCGATCAGGACGATTCGCTCAACACGTTCGACTACCAGTTCGAACCAGTCTGGAAATTCTCGACCGGCAGCATCCGCCATACGCTGCTGACAGGCTTCGAATACCTGAACCAGGATCTCAACAGCGCGAAGACGACAGCAGACCTTCCGGGCATAAGCGACATCTTCGCGCCGGTGCCGCTGGAAACATCCATCGCAAGCCTGCACTTCCAGTGCGCGCCGTCTCACTCGTGCCAGAACGATCATGTGAGCGCGAACTTCTACAGCCTTTATGCGACCGATCAGGTGGACGTGACGGACAGGTTCAAAATCCGCGCAGGCGTGCGCAAGGACTGGTTCGGTACGTCGCTGACCCTGAACCCGGTCCCCGGCGAGCCGAATCGTACGGCCAACGACGGCATCACGCTGGTTCCCGGCAACACGTATACGCGCAACGATGCCCCGACCAGTTGGAGCGCCGGGATGTTGTACAAGCTGACGCCGTGGATGACGCCGTACTTCGGCGTATCGCGCAGCTATCTCGCGAACTTCAACTCCGAAAACACGGCTTTTTCCATCGGCCCACCGGAATCAGCGCTGCAATACGAGCTGGGCATAAAGTGGTCGTTCTACGACGGGCGCTACGTGCTCAACACCGCGCTGTTCGACGTAAAGCGGGAACACGTGGCGACCCCGTTCGGTGAAGACCAACTCGCGTTCGATTCGCAGCGCACGCGCGGCGGCGAGGCTTCGTTCGACGCGGATCTCACGTCGAACTGGCACGTGTACGCGAACTTTACCGGACAGCAGGCGCACATCACCTATAGTCCGGACACTCCCGGTGCGGTCGGGACCGCCCCGCAGGGCGTGCCGGCCTTTATGGCGAACCTGTGGACGACATACCGCTTCAGCCTCTTCGGCAAGACAGGTTTTCATGCTGGTGCCGGCATCGACTACATGAGCCGGATGACGAACGGCTTTGCCAACGGCTACGACTGGGCACCGGCCTCCGTGATCGCGAACCTGCAGTTCGGTTACGCGGAGCGTCACTGGGGAGCCGATCTGAACATCGACAACGTCACCAACCAGCGCTACTTCATCGCCACCAATGTGGTCGGTGCCTATCTCGGCTCGCCGTTAGCCGCGTACGTTCGCCTGCACGCGGACTTCTGATCGTGGACGACAGCGGGCGGCTGTCCATCTGGACAGCCCCCCGGCGATGGCAGCTACTGCGTGTGCAGCGCGACGGGCGATGCGAACCCTCGATCAATCGTCATCGTCGTCGGCAGCGGCGACCGTCTTCGTCCCTTCAGCAGACATCTTCGTGTAGATCGAATGCGGCGCCGGATACGGCTTGTCGCCCATCACGCCGGTCCACAGCACGCGGTTGAAGAGTTCCGGCGGAACACGATCCTCCTTGGAGAAATCGAAGCCCTTCGTCACGCTTGCCCAGTAAGTCGCGTCATGCAGCGGATGAATGTCCGGACCCTGTGCGTACTGATTGCCGTCGTTGCCGGCGGATGCCGGGCCGGTGGCAACGTTGCCCACGTTCGTACCCCTCAGGATCGTCGACGCGACGGCAGTGTAGGTCCACGAACCGTCCGAGCCAGTGTCGAAGACGTCGGCCATCGGTTGCGCATATGCGGTGTTCAGATTGATGTGCTGGGTGCCGAGCACGTCTTCCATGGTACGGATCGCGTTCACCTGGCTGTACGCGGTGCTGACAACGGCGTTCTTCTTCACGTATGCGCCAACGACGTAGGCCGGCGCGCGGTGCGAGTCGACGTGATCCGAACCGGCCTGCGAGTCGTCCTCGACCACCACGATCAGTGTGCTTTTCGCGTACGGGCTGTGTGCGACCGTCTCGATCAGCTTGCCCACCGCGAAGTCGTTGTCCGCTTGCTCCTGTTCAGCCGTCCCCATCTGACCGACGTTCTGCGCATAGCTGCCGGTGTGATCGGAACCCATGCGGACGAATTCAAACGACGGCAGACGGCCGTTCGCGACGTACTGCTGGAACTCGCGGTTCCATTCGAGTTCGCGGAAGGTGTCCGGATAGGCCTGGTCGAAGCCGCGGTAGTACGGGTCCGTCAGCGTGACGAGCGACGGCTTGAGCGGGTACGCCTGAATGTTGCCGGCAGCAAACGGGTTGAGGAGGGGGCTCGCGATCGTGCCGATCGAGCCGCTGTTGTTGACCATGCCGCCGTAGTTGCGGACCGTACCGCCCGCTTGCAGCACCGCGTCATAGATGCTCGCCTTCTGGTAGCCGAACGGCGCATCCGGGACCGAAATATCGGCGATACCCGGCAGCGCGTTGGCAGTGCCGCCCGGCAGCGACGACGTAACCGTGCTGTAGGCCCCGCCGGAGGCACCGTCGCGCATCGCGGTGGTGGCGAGGCCAACCGGCAGACCGCGATTGGCGCCTTCGGATTCATACGACATGCCGCGGCTCACGCCAGCGTAGTTTTCCTGCTGCGACACTTCCTCGGTCGGCGTGACGTGCGCGTGCTGCACCCACGACCAGCCATCCATCGAGCCGTCGCCCGGATCGGCGAAGTTGTCGATCGTGGCGAAATTGCTAGCGATATTGTGGAAGTTCGGCGTGGTGGCCTTGCCATACATCGTCAGCGACGGATCCCCGTTCGAGCCGTTGCCGAGGTCGCCGAGAATCTGGTCGAACGTCCGGTTTTCCTTGACGACATAGATCACGTGCTTGATGTGATCGTGCAGGAAATTCATCGTCTGGCGATCGCTTTGCGATTCTCTGACCGAATAGTGGTTGTTCTCATCGACCTGGCTGGTCAGCCGCGCAAGCACGTCGCCCCTCGGGACCGGTGCGCTCACGAGGCTGCTCTGTTCGAGACCGAACTGGTACTGGGCCGTTGTGCCCGACGTGTAGAGCGGGTTCGGGCCGGTGTTCGACTTGCCGTTGATGATGTACATCTGCGAGCCGTCGGCGCTCAGCGTGACGTCCTTGGGCGCATACGCGGTCGGGATCAGGCCGGTGACGTGGTAGCCCTCGTTGCCATCGAGCGAGATCACGGCGATCGAGTTGTCGCCGTTGTTGACCGCATACAGGGTTCGCCCGTCGCGCGATACGGTTACGTTGACCGTGTCACGGCCGCTGTACTTCCTGTTGCTGCCGCTGCCCTCATCATTGCCGTCGCCGGACTGGCTAGCGATGTCGATCGTCTTCTCGACCCGGTGGCTGGCCGTATCGATGACCGCGACCTGGTCGGTATTCGCCACGGCGACGTAGAGCTTGGACTGATCCGGCGAGAGGGTCATTCCGTACGCATTGCCTTTCACCGGAATGCGAGTGATGAATTGCGGCGCGGCCGGGTTCGACAGGTTGAGCACCACGACTTCACGGTCGCGCACCGACGAGATGAACGCCGTGTCGTCGGATTTCAGCGCAACGGCCCACGGGTATTCGCCGCCGGCAACGCCCTGCGTGCCCGACGTATTGAACGGGCGCAGATCGTATTCCGACATGACGGTGTTCGATGTCGTGTCGATGATGGTGATCGAGTCGTTGTAGTTGTTGGCAACGACGAGAATCCTGCCATTGCCGGAGAGAGCGAGACCACCGGCGTTCGGCTTCACGCCCGACCCGACACCCTTGCTGTGGTTCAGGGCGATGGCTGCGGTTTGTGACCATTGGGCCGACGGAAGAGCCGACGGGCGGCTATAGACATAAACCGCGTCGTCCGCGCCACCGGTGCCGTACAGGGTCTGGTTGCCATTCCATGCGAGGCCATCGAACGCATTGTTCTGGTGGATGGCCTGCACGAGCTTCGGGGCGGCCTTGTTGGCGCCCGACACGTCGTAGATGAAGATGTACTGGGTCGAGTCAGTCTTGTCCAGCGTGCTGTTGCTGGCACCCGTGTAGACGGTGTTATAGCCCGCCGTAATCACGGCCAGTGTGTTGCCGTCCGGGCTGAGTTGCGACTTGATCGCACCGCTGACGATCTGGGTCGGCTTGGCCGAAAGCTGCGGGTTGAGCAACTGCTGCACGGCACCTGGTATGGCTCGCGGAGAAATGAATTGCCCAGTCGGCAGAAGCTCCATGTCGCCCTGCGGCGCCGCAAATGCAATGCAGCTTGTCAATAGTCCTAATGCAAATCCAGATTGAATGAGATTTCGATGCATTTTGTTTCTCTCCAGATAATCAAAACAAAATAGCCAAATTGGATTGGAATGGAATCATTTGTCTGGTGGGTTGCCTCTGGTCGAGGATATGTGCGAGCGATTCGTCCAGGCGGGAAGCATTGAAACGGTGCCGCGCTGGAGCTTTCAGCACCGCAACATTTAGTCAGTTTCGAATGTCAGTGGAATGACATGTCTGAACCATGTGCATTCCGAATAAATTTTTACAAAAATTATCTCTCGATCGATATGTAATCGTAATTTAAACGTAAAAATATTCCTGATATAAAGTGCTCGTCGTAAACGTCGTGGCAAGAGGTGACTCGCAGGGCCCAACAGGTGTGTAATATCGACTGGAACGTCTCTTTGGGAGCAGTCCCATGCTTCGGGTACTTGAGCCGGGCGACTACTTCGGCACTACCACCCTGCAATACAGGGATGATGGTATCTCGGTCGTGGAGACCCAATTCGCAACGGATCTCATCATTCCGCAGCACGAACATGTGAATCCGTTTTTCTGTTTCGTGCTGGACGGCTGCGGTACACGATCCTGGCCGTCACGCCGTGGCGAAGACGGGCCGATGTCACTGACGCTTTTCCCCGCAGGCGTACCGCACGCAAATTGCTGGTACGGGGCCGGCGGCAAGGCGCTCCATGTCGAATTCTCGTCCTCGTGGCTAGCGCGGCTTGGTGGTCGGACCCAAGTCCTCGATCGCCCGGATGACTTTGCCAGCGGAGCTCCGCTGTCGTTCATGCGCCGTCTGGTCCGCGAGTGCCATGAGCAGGATTCGGCTACGTCGCTGGCAGTCGAAGGGTTGGTACTCGAACTTCTTGCAGCATGCGAGCGGGCCGCCCCGCGCGCGGCGACGGTTGGCGGTTCGCGTCGATGGCTCGCTCGCGTGGAAGCACTACTGCACGATCGTTTTCGTGAGGCATTGACGTTGGACGAAATCGCTTCGGATAGCCATGTTTCCGCCGACCACCTCGCGCGGGAATTCCGCAAGCACTATGGCTGTACCGTCGGAGACTACGTGCGCCAGCTTCGGCTCGATTTCGCGTGCGCTCGATTGACCAGTGGACGCCATTCGCTCAAAGCGATTGCTCAGGCCGCCGGTTTCGCCGATCAAAGCCACTTTACGCGCGTGTTTCGGCGCAGGATGGGGCTGACACCGGGCGCGTACCGCGCGCAGTTGCTCGAAGATCGCTCCTGTACCAAAGATTGACGGTCCGGTACAAGACCAACAGAACTGGCAAGGCCTACAGTGGCTCGCATCTTCGACACGAACTAACGTTCATGGAGACTGATGTGAGCACCGATCCCTTTCCATATCTGACCCGCCTTAACGTTCTCTACTCCTTCGGCGAAGTCATCGACGTGCCTGCCCTCGTGGCGGCAAACGGCCATCCCTGGTACAACCAGACGCTGTGTCAGGTGAACCAGTCGGTAGTCCGGCTGGGTGTCGTGCAGGGCGAATATCATTGGCACAAACATGACGCGGAGGACGAATTCTTTTATGTTGTTAGCGGACGTTTCCTGATAGACCTTGAGGATCGGGTCGTCGATCTAGGCCAGGGACAGGCGTTTGTCGTGCAAAAAGGCCTGCTGCATCGCCCTCGAGCGCCTGAGAAAACGGTGATCCTGATGGTCGAGGCGGCGGGAATCGTTCCCACCGGTGACGCCTGATGCAGATCGTCAGCGAGGATCGGTCAGCGGTACGGTCTGGCCAGTCGCATCCAGACCAATTCCGCCGTCGCATATGATGGTTTGCCCAGTCATGAAGGAGTTCGAAATCAGAAATTCGATCGCCATGGCGACGTCGTCTGGCTGGCCAATTCGTCCTACTGGCGTTCTCGCCGCATAACCGGCAAAAGCGGATTGCTTGTCTTTCTCCGGCAGGAAGTCCCACCACGGCGTATCAATGACGCCAGGCGAAACCGCGTTAATCCGCAACGGGCGTAGCTCTGCCGCCAGGATCGGCACGATCGCGGCAATCGCCGCGTTCGCTGCGCCGAGGCCCGCTGTTCCGGGTATGGCCGAGTGTGCCGACACGGCAGAGAGAAAAGTGATACTTCCGGTTTTCGCAATCGACGCAAACGCCGCCTGGGCACACGCGAAATGAGGAAACACTTTCTCATCGAATCCCATACGCACCGCATCGAGACTGACGGCTGAAAACGGGCCGCCACCCTTGCCACTGCCGAGCGCGAGAACCAGGTGATCGATTGCGCCAATCTCGGCAAACGTGCCGGCGATGGTCGATGCATCGGATGCATCGAATCTCACCGTATTTGCAGCGCCGTGCAATGCTGCCTTCGCTTTGGCCAGTTTCGCGGAATCTCTCCCTGCAATCGTAACCGTGTATCTCCGATCCAATAGCCGGCTAGCTGTCGCGAAGCCAATGCCGGAGGAGCCGCCGACAATGAAGACATGTTGTGACATGGTTGAAGTTTCCGCTCTTTGAAACATGCCGGGTATCCGGAACCCAGGCGGGGCCGACATCGAAATTCGATGTGTCAATGTGCCAGCGACGGGTCCGTCAACTGAAAGCTGAGCTGACGCAGTCGCTTGCGAAGCGTGGGGTCGTAGGCGTCGGGATGAGCTCTGGCGAGCCTCGTGCCGTCGAAATAGAGGCCGGTACGGCCTTCCATTGCGGTTGTCGCCGCAAGATGAAGAACCGCGTCGGCGCCTTCCGCGACCGTGCTGAGCGGTGTGATTCCGCCATTCCTCACCATGGTTGTATCCATGAATGTGGCCGGATGCAGACAATTTGCCGTCACGCTGGTCTGCGCCAGTTCGTCGGCCAGATCGAAGGTGAACATGATTTGCGCGAGCTTGCTCTGGCAGTAGGCCGCGGTACCGCTATAGCCGCGGCTCAACATCACGTCGTCGAAATCGATCGGGCGTTGTCCCACGGAAGCGACATTGACAATCCGCGATCTCGAGCCCTTCAGCAAAAGAGGCAGCAGAAGCCTGGTCAGGGCAAAGCCCGCGAGGTAGTTCACGGCAAACCGCAATTCGATTCCATCCGCCGTGACTAGCCGGGTCGAGCCACGCGGACCGGTGTCGATGCCGGCGTTGTTGATGAGCAGGTCGAGTCGATCGTGCGCGCGTCCGATCGCGCTCGCCAGCGATCTAACTTCCGCGAACGTAGACAAATCAGCCGGATAAAAAGTAGCTTTGCCTCCCGCATCCGCTATCTCGCGAACGACGTGTTCGCCCCTTTCCATATTTCGCCCGTGAATGAGCACATGCGCGCCCTGGGCTGCGAGTCGCTTCGCGACGCAGCGTCCGAGTCCGTCGGTCGAGCCGGTAACCAGCACAAGCTTGTTCGTCATGTTCATGATTGAATAGACTGAAAGTTGGTTTGGTCTTCATCCTGTGCGCTTTGCCGCGCGACAAACAGTGCTGGATCGATACTGGTATAGGGAGCTACCACGATGACGATGAACGTCAGAACCGTCGCCGCCGAACGGCGCCGTTGCGAGCTGGGTGCATTTCTGAGGTCGCGGCGCGAGCACCTGAGTCCAGCCGCGGTCGGATTGCCTGACGGGTTTCGACGACGCACGCCGGGGCTGCGCCGCGAAGAAGTCGCGATGCTCGCGGACGTCGGCATCACGTGGTACACCTGGCTCGAACAGGGGCGCGACGTCCGCGCGTCCGAAGAGGTGCTGATCGCAATCGCGAATGCGTTGCGGCTGGACGCCGTTGAGCGGCGGCATCTGTTCGTACTGAGCGATCGTCCGTCGCCGGAACTCCAGTCGACGAATCCAGAAAAGCTCGAAGAGCCGGTGCAACGGATGCTCGCCAGTCTGTCAGGCCAGCCCGCTTACGTCACTGGCCGTCGCTGGGATATCCTGGGCTGGAATCGGGCCGCCACCTTGGTGTTCGGTGACTACGGTCAGCTTTCGGTGGATGAGCGCAATCTGATGTTCATGGTCTTCGCGAATGCGCGGCATCGCCGTTTGCTCGTTGACTGGGAGGACGTGGCGCGTGCGTCGCTAGCGATGTTCCGCAACGACAGTGCACGCTATGTGGGTGATCCTGATTTTGAACGGCTGATATCGACGCTGCGACACAGGAGCGACGAATTCAATGCGTGGTGGCGCAGGCATGAGGTGCTCAATCCGTTATCGAACATCAAGCGCATCAGGCATCCGCGCAAAGGCCTGATGGTCTTCGAATACACCAGTTTCGCGCTGCTGGACGGCTCCGATCGCAAGCTCACCGTCTACACGCCGCTTGATGAATGCAGGACCGCGGACAAGCTGGACGCTCTCATCGTGTCCGCCAGGCGCGAACTGTAAAGCATTGACGCAATCAATTCAGCGCGCGGGATGCCAGACTCAAGCAAATGAGGTGGATGGTGTTCTTTCCGAGTGCAGTCAACTGAGAGACTGAAGTTCGCAGCGCGATGCCCAGGATCTTCATCAGCCACGCCAGCGCAAATAACGCTCTCGCGCTCGCGGTCGGACACTGGCTTGCCGATAACGGCTGGGATGACTACTTCGTTGACCTCGAGCCGGTCGAGGATTTGGTTCATGACGAACGCTGGCAGGAGGCGCTCAAGTCTGCGGCCGACCGCTGCGAGGCCGTGCTGTTTCTGATTTCGCCCGCGTGGTGCGACTCTCGCTCGTGCCTGGCCCAGTTAACCCTTGCCAGGTTTCTGGGCAAGACAATCTTCGGTGTGCTCGTCGAGGCGATGCCGCTCGACGCCTTGCCGAAAGAGTTGACGGTGCGATGGCGGCTCTGTGATCTCGCCACTGGGACTCAACGCCAGAGCTTCCGGGTCTCGCATGAGCCGCTTGTTCCGGCAACTGAAGTCTCTTTCGCCAAAGCGGGGCTTGCCCGGCTCGAGTTTGGGCTGCGACAGGCCGGGTCCTCCCCGTCGGGCTTTCCGTGGCCGCCGGCTAACGATGCCAAGCGGCCCCCTTATCCAGGACTGAGAGCGCTGGAGGCCGAGGATGCGGCCGTGTTCTTTGGCCGGGACACGGCGGTCTTGCGCGGGCTCGATACGCTACGCAGCGTCCGTGAGCAGGGGGGCGAGCGGATGTTGGTGATCCTCGGCGCGTCCGGAGCGGGCAAGTCGTCCTTCCTGCGGGCGGGCCTGTGGCCGCGTCTGAAGTGCGATGACCGAAACTTTTTGCCGCTGCCTGTGATCCGGCCAGAGTGCGCTGTTCTTACCGGTGCCACGGGACTAGTCGTCAGTATCGAGCTCGCCTTTCAGGAACTCGCTGCACCCAGGACGCGCGCCGAGATCCGCCAGGCAGTTCAGACTCCTGATGGATTTGAGAAACTGCTTGGCCAGCTTCAAACGCTGCACTGCTCGCGGCTCGGATCAGATGCCGTGGCGCCGACCGTTCTGATCTGTATCGACCAGGGCGAGGAATTGTTCAGCGCAGAAGGCGAAGAGCAGTCTTCGCACTTCCTGTCCTTGCTTGCGAGGACGCTCGCGA
Source organism: Burkholderia sp. JPY481 (assembly GCF_038900515.1). NCBI lineage: Bacteria > Pseudomonadati > Pseudomonadota > Betaproteobacteria > Burkholderiales > Burkholderiaceae > Burkholderia > Burkholderia sp. JPY481. Next base: position 130,870 of record NZ_JAYMRT010000005.1, on the reverse strand, counting down.
CGGCGGAAAACGGGGCGATTCAGGCGATCGGCAAACGGCAGCGTGCGCTTGCGGTCGTGGCGATCCGCACAGACGCTTACGAGCCATTGCAGAGCGCGCCAACGCTGCGCGGCATACCACCGCGCGTCTTCAGCCTCCCTCCATTCGAGCGCGCGGAATTCAAGGCGGTGATCGAGGGTCCTGCCGCGCGGGCTACCGCCGCCGGGCGTGAGCTGACGATCCAGCCAGCGCTGATCGAGCGGCTTCTTCACGATACTGAAGGGACAGACGCATTGCCCTTGCTGGCCTTTTCGCTCGAGCGGCTATTTACCGACTATGGCGCCACAGGAAGCTTCAGCCTGGCCGACTATCAGGCGATAGGGGGTATGCGCGGTTCCATCGAGGCCGCGGTCGAATCGGCATTTGCCGATCCCGGACGGGCGCCTGCTGTTCCAGCAGATAAGGCTGAGCGCGAGCGTCTACTGCGCGATGGCTTGATCCCATGGCTCGCGCACGTCGAACCGCTGACGCAACAGCGCAAGCGCCGTGTGGCACGCTGGGATGAGCTTCCCGAGTCCGCCCATGCCGTGCTGAAGCGTCTCATCCGGTATCGATTGCTATTGGAAGACCGACGCAAGGCCGAAGCTGGCGATGAGGAAATCACCATCGTTGAAATCGCGCACGAGGCGCTGTTACGGCAGTGGCCTGTCCTTACCACCTGGCTCGACGCGGACGCAGATGCGCTCAATACAGTCGACACCGTGCAGCGAGCGGCGCAGGAGTGGCAAAAGAACGGGCAGGGGACGGCCTGGCTAGCCCACGCCGGCGAGCGGCTGGCGAGCGCGGAAGCCATCCTGCAGCGGTCGGACTTCGAACGAATGCTGGGCGCGGATGGCCTTTCCTATTTGCGGGCTTGTCGCGGGCGCGAGGAGGGCGCACGCGCGGAGCGCGAGTCGCAGTTGCAGCGGATCGCTCACACACGGACAGCGTCTACGCAGCGAGTCATCCAGGTACTGATGGGCGTAATCGCGTTCATTCTGATTGCGACAGCAGGGTGGATCATTCACCAGACCCGGACGGTCGCGCGCCAGACTTCTGTTGTGCTGGTGTCGGCCGCGACGATGGCGAACGACGCGGGAATTTACGATCGCGCAATGCGCTTCGCGATACTGGCGATGCGCAAGAGTTGGCTTTCGCCGGGATCGGTTGACGCGGAGCTGGAGCTCATGCGCGGCGCGCAGGCATCGATGCAAATTGCGGTGCTCGGTGGGCATCAGGATGCGGTCGATTCCGCCGCGTTCAGCCCCGAAGGCAAGCGGGTGGTGACCGCGTCCTGGGATGGGACCGCGCGGGTGTGGGACGCGGCTACCGGCAAACAGATCGTGCAACTCAGCGGACATCAGGGTCTGATTTATTCCGCCGTCTTCGGCCCGGACGGCCGGCGCGTGGTGACCGCGTCCGCGGACAGGACCGCGCGGGTCTGGGACGCGGCGACGGGCAAACAGATCGCGCAGCTCCGCGGGCATCGGGACCTGGTTTATTCCGCCGCCTTCGGCCCGGACGGCCGGCGCGTGGTGACCGCGTCCGCGGACAGGACCGCGCGGGTTTGGGACGCAGCTACGGGCAAACAGATCGTGCAGCTCAACGGGCATCAGGGGCCGGTTTTCTCCGCGGTCTTCAGCCCGGACGGCCGGCGCGTGGTGACCGCGTCCGCGGACAGGACCGCGCGGGTGTGGGATGCAGCGACCGGTCACGTGATCGCGCAGCTCAGCGGGCATCGGGACCTGGTGAGCTCAGCGGCCTTCAGCCCGGATGGCCGGCGCGTGGTGACCGCGTCCGATGACAAGACCGCGCGGGTATGGGATGCCGCGACCGGTCACGTGATCGCGCAGCTCACAGGGCATCAGGGACCGGTTTTCTCCGCGGCCTTCAGCCCGGACGGCCGGCGCGTGGCGACTGCGTCCGATGACAAAACCGCGCGAGTGTGGGATGCGGCGACCGGCCACGCGATCACGCAGTTCAACGGACATCAGGGACCGATAAGCTCCGCCGTCTTCAGCCCGGACGGCCTGCGCGTGGTGACCGCCTCCGATGACAAGACCGCGCGGGTGTGGGATGCGGCGACCGGACAGACGATCGTGCAGCTGATCGGACACCAGGGGCCGGTAAACGTCGCCGTGTTCAGCCAGGACGGTCAGCGGGTGTTGACTGCATCGCGTGACAGGACCGCGCGCGCGTGGGACGCGGGCAAGGGGATCTTGCTGCTCAGCGGGCATCAGGAGCCGGTTGTTTTCGCCGCCTTCAGTCCGGACGGTCAGCGTGTGGTGACTGCGTCCCGTGATAGGACCGCGCGGGTGTGGGACGTCGCCACGGGCAAGCAGATTGCGCTGCTCAGCGGGCATCAGGGTTGGGTAGACTCCGCTGCGTTCAGCCCTGACGGCCAGCGGATAGTGACCGCGTCCGCGGATCAGACCGCGTGGATGTGGGATGCGGCCGCGGGCAGACAGATCGCCCAGCTCAGCGGGCATCACGGGGCAGTTTTTTCCGTCGTCTTCAGCCCGGACGGCCGGCGGGTGGTGACCGCGTCCGCGGATGGGACCGCGCGGGTGTGGGACGCGGCCACGGGCAAACAGATCCTGGTGCTCAGCGGGCATCAGGAGCCGGCAGATTCCGTCGCCTATAGTCCGGACGGCCAGCGGGTGGTGACTGCGTCCTGGGATGGGACCGCGCGGGTGTGGGACGCGGCCACGGGCAAACAGATCCTGGTGCTCAGCGGGCATCGCGGGACGGTTTTTTCCGCCGTCTTCAGCCCGGACGGCCGGCGCGTGCTGACCGCGTCCGCGGATGGGACCGCGCGAGTGTGGGACGCGGCGACGGGCAAACAGATCGGCCAGTTCAGCGGGCATCAGGGGGCGGTGGGTTCCGCCGCCTTCAGCCCGGACGGCCAGCGGGTAGTGACCGCGTCCGCGGATGGGACCGCGCGAGTGTGGGACGTGGCGACTGGCCAGGTGATCGCGCAACTCACCGGGCATCACGGAGCCGTGAGCTCCGCCGCCTTCAGCCCGGATGGCGAGCGGGTGGTGACCGCGTCCGCGGATCAGACCGCGCGGGTGTGGCCGATCCCTTGGCTTATGCAAAATCGAGGGCGGAGTTTGGCGATGGCGGTGTGCAAGGAAAGGCTTGTGGGAGCAAACTTGCTCACAACCGGTGATGGAGCCGCCCTTTCTCCCGTGCGCGGGCGCCAGGGCGAAAACGTATGTGGATCCTGATTTGCCGACCGGACGACAGGAGCATCGAATGAAGCCGACACGCAACGCCGATTCCGTCCCAGGCGAGTGGTACATCGACACAGCGTGCATCAATTGCGGTGCATCGCGTCACGTCGCGCCGGGGCTGATCGTCGAACGAAACGACAAGAGTGTCTTCTTGCGGCAGCCGGTTACGCCCGAAGAGCACGTCGACGCCTGGCGCGCGGTGCTCGTGTGTCCTACGGCCTCGGTACGGAGTGAAACGAAGCAGCCTCGTCCGGGTGCCGTGATCTTTCCACAGCCGATCACGTCGGCGGTGTGGCGCTGCGGATTTAACGCGCGGTCGTCGTTTGGCGCGCACTCTTACTTTGCGAGGCGCCCGGACGGCAATCTGCTGATCGACTCACCGCGCTACGCGGCGGAACTCGTGAAATGGTTCGACGACAACGGTGGTATCGCGCATATCCTTCTGTCGCATCGTGACGACGTCGCGGACGCGGATAAATACGCCCGTCATTTCGGCGCGCGCGTCTGGATTCACCGGGAAGACATGTCGGCTGCGCCTTACGCAACGGACTTGCTCGACGATGCATCGGCGACGGATATAGCCGCCGGCGTGCGCGCGATTCCTGTGCCCGGGCACACGCGCGGGAGCGTCGTGTACCTGCTCGACGACAGTGTGTTGTTCGCGGGTGATTCGCTTGCATGGAGCCCGCGCGCGCGGGACCTCGTCGCGTTCAGGGACGCGTGCTGGTATTCATGGTCTGAGCTCACCGAATCGCTTGGCAAGCTAGCCGCGTATCGCTTCGACTGGTTGCTTCCTGGTCACGGCTGGCCCACGCACTTGCCGGCCGAGGAAATGCGCACCCGCTTGCTCGCGTTGGTTGTTCGCATGCGGAAGGATTGAGGTTGACGGGCTTTCGTGGCGAGAAGTGCCGCAACGCAGGTAGGGCTGAGAGTGTGGTCTCGCGCTCCGCGCAGACCAGCCGTGAAAAACAAAAAACCCCGTAAGACTTTGATCTTACGGGGTTTCTCGAACTACATCGGCTTACGCCGGAACAACTTGTGGTGCCAGGAGAAGACTCGAATTAAACGCATAACCAATTGAAAAATAACAAGAAAAATGATTCAAATAACAGCGGTATACGTACCTGTATACGCAAAAAACTTGGACGTTAGCGGCGCGTTGGGGCTCTCGTGGGACCAATATTCGCTCGGGCCGACGCTACCCTAGATTCTCCGAAAAGCGAACCAGTGAGCTAAGACGGCCTTTTGGCGGCTCGCTCCTGCGGCATTGCGCCTCGTACAAACTGCGAGTCGCCCCCAATTGATCACAATCAGGTGTTGCTGAGTCGTCCGCACCCGTTCAAGCAACCATTAAGCCAGACCACCCCATCGTTCGAGAAATTCGCATTATGAGGAGTCGATACATTATTGGCTCCCGCTATTGGGCAGATGAAACCGAGCAAACTAAGCTGGAAGTAATGTTTCATGCGGCTTTTTCTTTCGGGTGGCTTTCAGTCATGGCAAGCGCTACATGCGAACTGGGTTTTCTCTGTCCCAAATGCAGTGTTCCGATGGAAGACTGCTGGGAAATCCTCGCCGCAGGTGAGGTTCACCGCCTCACTTGTCAGTGCTGCGGCGCCGTGTTTAACGGTTTGATCGTGGAGTGTGATGCGTGTGGGTCCGAGGACTTTATCTCTAGTACGTCAGAAATCGATGCTGAAGGGATTGCCTGCTCCTCCTGTGGTCATCGCAATCTCCGTGACGGAGTCGATGATGAAGAGCCTTATTTTTGAGCGCGGGCTCCTTATCGGCGGAGAGCGGGTTGTGCTCAGTCTTTTTAGGGCTCCCCCGGGGTTCGTTCTGGAGCGACGACTGATTGAAAGAGATCAATCGACATTCGTCCAGGTGCTTCCCATAACGGTTCCGTACGATGTCCAACGATTCGCCGTTGCAGATAACTATTCGAAAGAACTCGCCCCGTTGTATTACGAGGTTCGGCGTCAACTTCTAGAAAGTCGCACGCTCGGATAGCTGGAGAGATCGGGAAGAGATGGCCACCCAACTGACGCCCCCCGACCTAAGCGTCCTTTTTGAAAGGCTCATCACCGCCAGCGGCGATTGCGAATTGGCCGATTACGTGAAGGCCATAGTCAGCGCACTGGGCGGAGACTCGTACGTCTTCGTCGCCATTTACCCCGGAGTGTCGACGGCGGCCCGTCCTACGCATCGTTTTTTGATCGGCTGCAGCCCCGAATGGTGCCAGATGTACAACACCAATAAGTGGTATATGACCGATCCATTTTTGGAGTACGCGCGAAGCAACACTGCCCCAATCACAGGTTCGGAGATTGCGCTTGAGACGCAAGGCCAGTGTGAAATGCTTGCAGCCGCGAGTGAACATGGCTTCAGAAGTGGAATGGTCGTTCCCGTCCACACGAGCGTTTCAGACCGTCTGGGCGTTCTGTACATCGGTTCCGACGATAGCCAGGAAATCGGGGAAAAAAAGCTCGCTGCACATCGGTTGTACTTCAGGGCGCTCGCCTTGGAGCTACTGGATTGGTTCAATCGAGTCTCAAAGCGCGAGCTAGTTGAGGCGCATGGAATTACCGAAATGGATCTTCGTGTAATGGGCTACTTGAAGATGGGATTTACTGCTGAAGATATTGCTCGCGAATTAGATGTTTCTATTCAGACGGTCTACGGAAATTTTAAAAAGATAAAAGACAAGATTGGGGTTTCTCATATTTCGGAAGCGGTTAAGTTCGCTCAGGTAAATGACCTTCTGGCGTAACTCGTATAGCGCATTTTGGTTATCACTAACTTTGCCGATAGCCGCGGCTGGTCTGTTCCTTATCGAACAACCGTGGGTGTTCGCGATGATCGTCCTTCTTCTTGTTCCTATGCTGGACGCGGCGATAGGTCGTGGTGCTCCGGGAGCGGGGAAAGTCTTCGATAAAAAAATTGAGGATCAGGTGCCGTGTTGGTTCGCGGTCGCGTGGATGGTCGCGATGGGAGTCGGCGCATGGCGCGCAAGCATGTCGTCTTGGATAGAGTTGATCGGACTTGCGACAGCTTGCGGATTACTCAGCGCGACCGCGATGGCGCACCTTCATGAACTTGCGCATCGACCGAATAGATTCTGGAGGGAGACAAGTGACATCGCATTCGCCGTCGCCGGCTATCCGCACTATCGATTCGCACATCAACTACATCATCAACACGTGGGAAATCCGAAGTTCGGTTCGGCGGCGCAGTTGGGAACGTCGGCGTGGCGCCATGCCGGTAGATCCTACACGGCTGCCTTTACCTCTTCACTCTCTCCGCAGTCATATCGTGATGGGAAGGTACCGTTGAGTTTGTTTAGAAATCTAATTTTCTCCTCCTCTCTATTGGTCATAGCAGCGGTTCTGCAAGGTCGGGTTGCAATCTTCTATATTGGCTATTCCATTGTTAGCATCTTTGTTGTCGAAACAGTGGGGTATATACAGCATTACGGTATCGCCGCGGATTCCTCCCATCCCGCGATAACAGCTTGGGACGTCGACTTCTGGCTGTCGAACTGTCTGCTTGTCAATAACGGATTTCACAACGCTCACCATCGCGAAAGTGAAGTGAGATATTTGAATCTCAGTTCGCAAGGCGTCGCTATGCCCGCAGGCTACTTTCAGATGCTTTGGTTAGCGCTGTTTCCGCCGGCTTGGTACTACCTAATGGATCGACGCGCAAAGATCTTACTCACGCGTCAATGACGTCGGCGTCTCGCTCTCAGAAATCAAACGCTTTGCGACCGTAGCAAGATATGATGAATCTAATGTCTCAAGTTCGACCTCTATAGGACAGCCGCTACGCGAGTAGTTTTTTTTCGTGGAGCGCGAGTATGCAGGATCATAATAATCGAGCATGATGCTCTCGAACAAGGCGACGATGTCATGTCGCTCAGCTAGCGACACCCATTTTTGTAGGGTTACGCCGCTTATAAGGGCTTTTAGATAGCTTAGGCGGGCGACTAGACCCTCGGGGTCTTTTTCAAAGTGGGGATACTCGCGACGCCACATTTCGATTCGCTCGTGCATTGGCGTTTTGACTGAAAACAAACGTCCCTCATGCATTCGATCGAACAGCGCAGTAGGCAATTGGACCTGCCCAATACGTTTGCTCTCACCTTCAATCCAGACGCGTTTCGAAGAGTCCAGCCGATAAAGCTCGGCAAGCAACATGCTGTCGAATAGCTTCTGAGTGGGTTGTTGTCGTCCGGGAATTGCCCCAATGATCGATCCTCGGTGCGAGGCGAGAGCTTCGAGGTCGATGATCTGTGCACCAGACTCTCTCAAAGCAATCAACAAACGCGTCTTCCCGCATCCTGTGGGACCGGAAAGCACATTGAACTGCAAGCGGGTAGGGATCTCTTCAAGAGTTTCACGAACCCAGCTCCGATATCCTTTCCAACCCTTCGGGAGCCGTTCGACCTTGTAGCCAATTGTTTCTAACGTGTCTGCCCAAAGCTTGCTTCGTTTCCCACCCCGGAAGCAATAAACCAGAATTGACATTTTTCGACTTGGCCGAAAATACGGAAGCTCGAGGTGACGCGCAATGTTTTTTAAAGAATAGGCGACGCCGATCTGATACGCGCGCATAGGATCGGTTCGATGCGTAGTACCGACTTCGGCGTACTCATCATCGAATACAACGGGCAGGTTTATCGCGCCTGGCAAATGGTCTTCGGCGAACTCACGCGGGCTCCTCGCATCAATCACCAGGTCAAACTTCTTCAAAGCATCCACGTCGTACATGTTTTGCCTCAGTTATCACATTGACGGTTAAAAGTCAATGTAGTTTGGTATGGTCCCGATCCCTCAGCCAGCGAACTAGACTTTTTCTTGCCGCGCTGCGTCCGACAACAGGTGCTGCCAGGCCGGCTCGTACGACCGTTCTACTACTACCGGCCGTCAGAGTGTCATGTCTGACTTCAGGATACGCCGCCCCAACGGGGCGCTGTAGTAATCGAATGAGGGAAGTGCGGGAATTGCAGGTCAACGCTAAGGGACCGTGCTGCACATTTGGATCGGCCGGACGATCGATGTCGCCGTCCGGTTTGATTTGTGGCAAGTAACGGGGAACTGATGCGGCAGAACGCTGCAGGCGATGAGGACGATCATGGATCACTCAGAGAACCCATGTCAGCCAGCAGGAGCACGCGACGATAGCACCGTAGCGCTTGCTCCAAATTCACTGCAGAGGCGCGTCGACCAGGCCGAGGCTGACGTTCGCCGCCTAACGGAGCAATTGAGAGGGAAGGAGCGACAACTGTGCGATATGGGAAAGGCGTTGCTTCGTACGGTGGCCGTGCATCATGCGATAGAAGAGCGACAGGAGCAGGAGCTCGAGTCGTTGCGTGCGATGGCCCCGTCATGGAGGGCGTTGCAATGCGCCTGCGAGGAGCAGTCGGAGCATTCTTACGGGATCACCGTTCGGCTGCCGTTTATTACCGAGATTCTTTCCGGAATGTTTGATGTCATGCAGATTTTCTGGTCCGACTATGACGAGAACAATCCGCCCAAGTCGTCCGTCGTAGCGCGGGCCATCGACGAACGGTTGAATCTGAAAGCTCAACCCGACGGCGAGGCGTCTCGAAGCGCGCAGACCTATGCGTCAGCAATCCGACCTGACTGGCTGAAGGAGACGGGCAGGCGATACCCGAGGTCGCGCTCCTGACGGAGTGTCCTGACGGTAAGACGGACTTCCCCGTCTGTGCTTCCTGTTGCTTGAATCGGATCTGTGCCGGGCTGATCCGCACAAAGCCAGGAGGACGGAAGTCATGTCGGATTCGATACGTGTGGCAGGCGCGATCCTGCGCCGCAAGCAGGTCGAGCAGGTCGTTGGCCTGTCCCGTTCCACCATCTATCAGCGCATCAAGGACGGAACGTTCCCGAGGCCCTTATCGCTGGGCGGCCGAATGGTCGGATGGCGAGCGTCGGATATCGAACTATTCCTGGTCGATCCGGCCGGCTATCGCGCGGCCAGTTCATCCGACGGGGAGCACGATGATGATTGATCCATCCCGTGCGTCCCTGGAGTTCCGTCTCGATAACTGGGCCAATGCGCCACGTGGCGCCTACGATCCGATCGACGCAGCCAGGATCGAGGCAGCTTGGCGATGTCTCGATCCTCGTCACAGGGAACTGCTTCGTGTGGTGTTCCTGTGGCACGCCGGTCGCGAAGTGGCCTGTCGCCGCCTCAGGATTCCGCGCCATCCGCGCAGTCGTTACGAGCTGGAGCTCGCTGCCGCCGAGCACGCGCTCGCCCGACTGCTGGAGACCAAACGGCCGTAAAAGATATTTCCGGAATTTGCCGGATACCCCCGGAAACTGACGGACGTTAGAACGGAAATACCGGGGAATTTTGACACTTGCCTCACCGCAAAATCACACCTAGAGTGCAGTCAACAACCTGTTTCCGGTCGACGCGCAAATGCGCGACCGAGTACGCGCCAGCGGCCCCGATGTCCCGACGTATGTGTGTGGGCGTAGTGGTCGCAATGCGAGCCAAGCCTGTGAACCTCATGGTCGCAGGCTTTTTTTCTGCTGATCCCCCTTGAACTCGCGGCGTGCCTCCCCGGCCTCGCGGGTTTCTTTTTCCGCACACATCCGTTCCGGTACATCGGTGCGCAACGGATTGAATCGATGGAAGGTGGATCATGAAGATGGATCGTTTCGTTCTCTGGTGTTGTGAACTGCGCACGATGCGAGGTATTGCGCGGCGCTGGTCGCTTGCGCTGGCACTGCTCGCCGGCACCTCGTTTTTCGCGCCGGGCGTGGCACATGCGGACGACTGGGGCTGCCAGGTCATGCTCTGCCTGTCGAACCCCGGCGGCCCCGAGCAGTATGGCGAATGCGTGCCGCCGATCGAGAAGCTATGGCGCGCGCTACGGCACGGCGACCCATTTCCGACCTGTGATTTCGGTGCGGGCGGGGCGCACGGTACGTCTGCCACCAGCAAGTTCGCGAGCGGCGGTTATTGTCGCGAAGATCTGCTGGTTTGGGGCGGTCCGGAGCAGAGCGAACTGCTGTGTCGCGCAACCGGTGCCATCAACGTCACGATTGACGGCCAGCTCTATACGCGCGTCTGGTGGGACGTCGGCGGACAGGGACCAACGATCACTGAATTCTATGGGGCAGGCAGTACGCAAGCGCCTTATGACCCTACACGGTCCGCGGCGCTCTTCCTGCAGCGCGTCGACGAGCAGTGGGATCGCTTCGGCGGGGGAAACTGATCATGTCTCTCGACTTTATGGCACTCGCGCAGCAATGCGCGCCGCAGATCGCGCCGGTCACGATGGCCGCGATCGTGCACACTGAGTCCGGATTCAATCCCTATGCGATCGGCGTGGTGCATGGCCGGCTACTGCGGCAGCCATCGAATGCCGCCGAAGCGATGGCAACGGTGCGCGCGCTGGAGGCGACGAGCTGGAACTTCAGCGTCGGACTCGCGCAGGTGAATCGCGCGAACTGGCGGGCATATGGCCTGACTGCCGGGAACGCTTTCGAGCCGTGCCGCAACCTGGCGGCGGGCGCCGCGATCCTGCAAGGCTGCTTCGTCGCGGCGCGGAACCGGCAGGGCTATGCAGACGCCGATTCCCAGTCTGATTTGCAGACCGCGCTACGCGCGAGCCTGTCCTGCTATGTGAGTGGCAATTTTTCGACCGGCTACCGGACGGGGTATGTACAGCGCGTCGTGGACAACGCGGCGGATCGGTTGCCATTGCCGCCGGGCGTACCGGCGATCCTCCCCCTCCCGGTCGTGCCTGTCGACTCTGCGACGCCGGTTCGCCCAGCTCGCTCCCTCTCTGTCATTCGACAGCCATCGCGGCACGCCCGCAATGGAGAGACTGACACATCACCCGCGAAGGATCAGCGGCATGAGCCGGACAGCAGTGCCGTGGTGTTCTAACCCGTCGTTCTGAAGAGTCAGATAGTGATCGATTGAACAGGAGCCGGTCATGTACTTAGGAATACTTTGTAAATCACGAAAATTCGGCATGTGGACGATGCGATGGCTGTCCGGCCGAACGGCTGCGTGGGAGACCGCGATCGCCACTTCGTTCCTGATGTTGGCGGCGCCGGCATGGGCACAGCTTTCCCAGGTCAATACGCTGCTGAGCACGATCCAGACGACGTTGCTGGGCGTGGGTGGTGTGATCTGCTCGATCTCCATCATCTGGGCGGGCTTCCGGATGATGTTCCAGCATGCCCGGTTCGGTGATATTGCGAACGTCTTTATCGGCGGTCTCTTCGTCGGTTGCGCGACCGTTATCGCTAGCATGTTGATTCCGGCAGGTTGATCCAGGGGCGCCGAACCATGCACTCGCTGAAGGATCCCGTCTTCAAAGGCTGCACGCGTCCCGCGATGCTCTGGGGCGTGCCGCTCGTGTCGTTTCTGGTGATCGGCGGTGGCATGCTGATCCCGGCCATCTGGGCACTACTCGCCAGCCCCCCGTTGGGTGTTGCGATTCTGTTCCTGATGATTCCCGTGTTCGTCGCGATGCGCATGATCACGCGCTATGACGATCAGCGCCTCGCGCAGTATTCGCTACGCGCTCGCATGGTGCTGCGCCAAGGCAACCGCCGCTTCTGGGGCATGCATTCCTACGTACCGGTCCTCCTGAAGAGGAGGGCGTGATATGCCGGCCAAACCGCAACTCGTTTTCGTCGCGAACCGGGAAGTGCCGCTTGCGGGCTACATCCCTTACTCGACGCACGTGACCGACCATGTGATCAAAACGCAGGAAGGCGACTACCTGAGGAGCTGGAAGATTGCCGGCATCGCGTTCGAGGCATCTGATCCTGCCGATATCCTCGCGCGTCACGATGGGTTCAACCAGTTCGTGCGTGGGCTCGCGGGTGGTCATGTGGCGCTATGGTCGCATCGCCTGCGCCGACGCGTGTCGGATCGCTTCTCGACGGAATACCGCAACCGCTTCTGCGAGGAGTTGGCTACGCGCTACTACGCTAGCTTCGCGGGCTACCGGATGATGACCAACGAGCTGTACCTGACGGTGGTCTACCGGCCGAACCGCACCCGGCTCGGACGCGTCTTCAGTCGCGCGGCGCGCCGCACAGGCGACGACATTCGGCGCGACCAGCTCGACGCGCTGAAGGTGATGGCGGAACTGGCGGCCCAGGTCGAATCAAGCCTCAAACCGTACGATCCGGTCGCGCTCGGCGTCTATACCCGACCCAGTCCCTGCACGTCGTCTCCGCGCAGCTATTCATCGGCGTTGGAATTTCTTGGCTATCTGGTCAACGGGGCCTGGGAGCGCGAGCCAGTGCCAGCTGGGCCGATTCGCGAAGCGCTGCCAACTTCGCGGCTCTTCGTCGGCGCCGAGAAAATCGAGATCCGCATGCCGGCGACGACGCGTTTCGCCGCGATGCTTGACCTCAAGGATTATCCAGAGGACACCGAGCCGGGCATGCTGAATGGACTGCTCTATGCCGACTTCGAGTACATCGAGACGCAGAGCTTCACGATCCTCGACAAGCCCACGGCAAAAGAGGCTCTGGAGCGGCAGCGCAACCAGCTTATCGCGGGCGAGGACGTCGCCGTGTCCCAGGTCGAGGCAATCGACCGGGCGCTTGATGACCTGATCAACGGCGATTTCGTCCTCGGCGAATATCACTATTCGCTGGCCGTGCTTGGCGACACGCTGGACGAGGTGCCCAGGCATGTCGCGAAGGCCCGCACGCAACTGGCCGATGCGGGTTTCCAGACGGCACTGATCGATCTCGTAGCCGACGCGGCCTGGTTTGCGCAGCTACCGTGCAACTGGCGCTATCGGCCGCGCGAGGCGAAGCTCACATCGCGCAACTTCTGCGGCCTGTCGAGTCTGCACAACTTCGCGACCGGCAAGCGGGAAGGCAATCCGTGGGGCGAGGCGATCACGATCGTCAAGACGCCCGGCGGCCAGCCGCTCTATCTGAACTTCCACGCGACATCCGACAAACAGGATTCGCTCGACGAGAAGGCGCTTGCCAACGCGCAGATCATCGGTCGCGCCGGCGCAGGCAAGACGGTGCTTGAGCTGTTCCTGCTGGCGATGGCGACCAAGTACGGCATCACCGCGGTTCTGTTCGACAAGGACCGTGGTACGGAGATCGCGATTCGTGCGATGGAGGGCACCTATACGGTATTCCGTCGTGGCGAGCCTACCGGGCTGAATCCGTTCCAGATGGTCGCGGGCGAGCCCGTCATCGACTTCTGGGAACGCCTCGTGCGCAAGCTCGTCGATATTGGCGAGCCGCTGTCTGCGAGAGATGAGCTCGACATCTCGCGCGCCGTGCGCGAAGTCGCCCGCATGGACAAGCCCCTGCGTCGTCTGTCGATGGTCCGGCAGCTCCTGCCGAACGTGGGCGAAAACAGCCTGCATGCGCGGCTCGCGAAATGGTGCGTGGGCGGGCGCCTGGGCTGGGTGCTCGACAACCCGACCGATCGCATCGATCTCGCCCACGCGACGCTGTTCGGCTTCGACGACACCGAACTGCTAGACGATGGCGAGGTGTCCACGCCCGTCACAATGTACCTGCTGCACCGGACCGAGAACCTGATCGACGGGCGGCGTTTCATCTACGTGATGACCGAATTCTGGAAGCGGCTCAGTGATCCGGTCTTCACGGATTTTGCGAAGAACAAGCAAAAGACGATTCGCAAGCAGAACGGGCTAGGCGTTTTCGATACGCAATCGCCTGCCGACGTGCTGCGCAGTGATATTGCGAGTGCGTTGATCGAGCAGAGCGCGACGTTCTTCTTCCTGCCGAACCCGCGCGCCGATTACAACGATTACGTGCGCGGTTTCAAGCTGACCGAGGCCGAATTCAACACCGTGCGCAACCTCGGCGAGAACAGCCGCCTGTTCCTCGTCAAGCAGGGCCATCGCTCGGCCATCGGCCGGCTCGATCTCGCGGGCCTTGGCGATGTGCTCGACGTGTTGTCCGGCACGAGCGACAACGTAGAACTGCTCGACACGATCCGTGCGCAGGTCGGCGACGCACCGCGAGACTGGTTGCCCGTGTTCCACGAGCAGCTCGCGAAGCGTCGCGCCGCACAGTCAGAACGGGCCGGCGCACGCCAGTCGTCGCAATCGCCGGGACTGGGGGGTGTGCGATGAGCGGCCTCTTTACCGCCGTGGGCGGCACCCTCGAGAACGGCATGTCGACCTACGTGACGAACGTGTCGTCGGCGCTGTCCGGCGCGCTCGTGCCGGTCGTGACCACGGCCGTCACGATCTGGGTGCTGGCTTACGGTCTCGCGGTGGTGCGCGGCGAAGCACACGAAGCCGTGCCGGCGTTCGCGTGGCGCGGGCTGAAGGTGGCCATCACGCTCGCGTTCGCGCTGAGCGCCGGGATCTACCAACAGCAGGTCGTCACCGCCGTCGACGGTGCGACGTCCGGACTTGCCCAGTCCATCCAGAACGCGGCGAACACGACGGGCGGCGGCAATCCGGGGTGCGGTTCAATCAACGGAAGCAGTGTGACAGGGCAGGGCGCAGCGACCGGCATCTACCAGACGCTCGACTGTTACGACCAGCAGATCGATCTCGTGATGGACGCGTACTTCGACAAGGCCACGCACGAGGGAATCAGCCCGAGTGGCTTGGCCGCCGCGATAGGCGATTTTCTGTGTGGCCTGGTGGCCGCGCTCGGGGGCTCGATTTTCCTGATCGTCCTGGCCTTCGAGGTCGTGATGGCGAGGATGCTGCTCGATCTCGTGCTTGGGCTTGGGCCCATTTTCATCGCCTGCGCGGCGTTCACGCCGACCGCGCGGTTTTTCGAGGCGTGGACCGCGAAGGTCGCCAATTACGCGTTGCTGCAGGTCCTCGTGGCCGCCTTCCTCGGTATGGCGCTCACCGCTTTCTCGGCGGATCTCACGTCGCTTCATGCGACGGGTAGCGCACCCGGCGCCGATGCATCGGTCCTCGTGCAAGCCATTTCCGTCTCCCTGGACGACAGCGCGGCGGCCGCCGCCGCGATTGGCGTCTTCGCGACCGGCATGTTCCTCGCGATGGTCGGCTGGCAGTTGCCGTCCGTGGCGGCGGGCCTGTCGGGCGGCGCGACGCTATCGGGCTTTGGCGCATTCGTGGCGGGCTTGGCCTCGCGGAGTTTGGCGGTTGCGATCGGCCGGGCGATCAGCGGTAACGGGCGAGGGCCGCGCCCAGGCGGCAAAATTCGCGATCGGACGGGCTCAGGTGGTGGGCCACGGGGCGGCGGTGCGACCCCGGCCTATCAGAGAGTCGCGCGCGCGAACCTCGGTCAGCAAGGACGTTGAAGCGGAGGAGACGATCATGAACGGACGATGCAGACGGATGAGCGCCGCATGCGTGTGGGCGGCAGGGTGCCTCGGTGCGCACGCACAGGGCATCCCGGTCTATGACGCGCAGAACGTCATCCAGGCCATTGCCTCGGTGGGGCAACTGAAGCAGGAAGTGCAGCAGGAAATCCAGATCTACCAGTCGACGGTCGGCACGCGCGGCTTCGGTGCGCTCCTGAGCGATCCGGTCGTGGCGAACTCGTTGCCGTCGAACTGGCAGAGCGTCTATACAGCGATCCAGAACGGCGGCTATACGGGCCTGACCGGCAGCGCGCAGGCGCTGCGCTCGGCCAGCCAGATCTACAACTGCGAGGACCAGACAGGGATCGATCAGCAGGTGTGCCAACGCGCGCTCAACAAGCCCTATCAGGACAAGGCTTTCGGCCTGCAAGCCTACCAGACAGAACTGCAGGAGTTGGACCAGATCCAGGGCCTCGCCCAGCGGATCGACCTGACGCAGGACCCGAAGGGCATCGCGGAGTTGCAGGCGCGTATCCAGATCGAGTCCACGGCGGTCGGCAACGAGATGACGAAGCTGCAGCTCTTCCGGATGCTGGCCGAAACCGAGGACAAGCTCACGACCGAGCAGCAGAGTGAACTGGTGCTCAGCCGGGCAGCCAAGACCAACCGGCTGCAGGACCACATGGTGCCGGCGTCGTTCGGAAACTGAGGAGATCACCATGTCCCTGCTGACCTCTTTGGCACTGGCTTGCTGCGTCGCCTGGAGCCTGGCTGCCTGCAGCAGCGGGCCGACGAAACCCGTGTTGCCGGACGGGCTGCATCGTGTGCCGGTCGATCGCGTGCCGCCGGTGCCCGATGTGCCAACTGCAGCACCAGCCACGGTACCGGCGGTTCCGGATCGGCACGCGTCCCCGGATGCCGGAGACGGGTCATGAGTGCGTCGCACGATTACGGGCGCGTGCTCGACATCGAGGCGTCGCTGACCCACCTGCAGGAGCGTTCCGAACGGCGCGCGTGGCATGTCGCCTACGCGGCGATCGGCGTCGCCGTGCTCAGCGCCACTGCGCTGGCGGTGATGGTGCCGTTCTATCGCGTGGTGCCGCTGCCCATCGAGGTCGATCGCCTGACGGGCGAATCCCAGGTGATCGACGTGCTCGATGCTCGCCACGTGCATACGAAGGAGATCCAGGACAAGCACTGGGTCGAAACCTATGTGCGCGCACGCGAGCGCTACGACTGGGGGCTGCTGCAGATGGACTACGACAGCGTCCTTGCGATGAGCGACGACGTGGTCGCTCACGATTACCGCGGCATCTATAGTGGCCCCGATGCGCTGGACCGGCAACTGGGGCCGGGCCTCGAGCGGCGCATCCGGCTCCTCTCGATCACGCTGCCGCCCGACGAACCCGGTCATGCAGTCGTGCATGTCGAGCGCACATCGTTCAAAAACGGCGAGGCCCAAGCCGAACCCACGCAGCGTTTCGTGATCACGCTGGCCTACACCTACCGGCCGCCCATATTCACGCGCGAAAGCGTGGCGATTGCCAATCCGTTCGGTTTCAGGGTCACGGCCTACAGTCGCGACCCCGAATATACGCCGCCGGCCACCGCTTCCACCTCGAATGTCGGGGGCACGCCATGAGAACGCCTGCTTTAGCCGTGGTGCTCGCTGCTGTGCTGTTCTCGGCTAGGGCACACGCGTTCGACGTGCCTGGATGGAACGACGACTCGCGCGTTCGCCAGGTGATCTATCGCGCGGACGACGTTGTGCGCATCGAGGCGCAGCGCGGCTTTGCCACGCACATCGCACTCGATCCATACGAGCACATCCTGGTCGTCGCGCCCGGAGACCGGGACGGCTGGCAGGTGGTCGCGAGCAAGGGCGATCACGACGTGTACCTGAAGCCGCAACTCGCCGCGCACGACTCGAACCTCGAGATCCGCACCGACCGGCGCAGCTACAGCTTCGATCTGGTGGTGCTCCCGCTCAAGGCCAGGTTCGGCAACGACCGTGAGATGTACCGCGTGAGCTTCGTCTATCCGGATGAGCTGGCGAAGCAGGCGCAGGGGGATTCGGATGCGGCGCGGGTCGCGAAGCGCCTGGCGCAGCTGCCCACCGTGCGTAACGCGCGGTACTCGATGCAGGTCATGCCGGACTCCGACGACATCGCACCGACCGCGGCATGGGACGACGGGCGCTTTACGTGTCTGCGCATCCCGAACAACCGACGCATGCCGGCGATTTTCCGCGTGGCCGATGACGGCACGGAAAGCGTGGTCGACAGGCACGTCGAAGGCGACACGATCGTCGTGCACGAGGTCGCAAAACGATTCGTGCTGCGGCTCGGCAATGAGATCGTGGGCATCTGGAACGACGCCTACGACATGGACGGAGTGCCACCTCATGACGGCACGACGGTCAATGGGGTGAAGCGCGTTCTGCGGAGTCACGATGATGAATGACGACACTCCACGCAATGTGATCGAGCCCGACGATGCGCCCGATTCGCTGCCTCGAAGTGCTCAGAACGAGGGGACATCGGGTGTTGCTTCGGATCGCGGTATGCCGGCTTTGGGTCAATACCGCGGTGGCCGCCCGCGCGCCTGGTGGCTGACGCCGGTCGTGATCGTGCTGATGGTCGGCGCCGGCGCCGTCTGGACGGTGCACGGCTTTCTCGCGCGCCACGATGCCGAGGCGAAGGCAAGGCGCGACACGCTAACCGATACGTCTTCCCAGGGACACGTGTTCAAGGATCTGCCTGCATCGTCGGTCGATCATGCGGCCTCGGCCCCGGTATCGCCGAGCGCGGTTGCGGCTCCTTCCACGCCGGCGTCGCGTGCCTCCGTGGCTGCCGCGCCTGCTCGCGCCACACACGCGGTGGCAACCCGCAGCTACTTCGATGCGCCGCTGCTCGCAACGGGCGGTGGACAGGAGTCCGCGGGTGGGCTGCCAGAAGGGATGGCGGCCGCGGCTTCCTCAGTTGTGGTCGCGGCGAGCGGCGCTGCCGGAGCGTTGGCCCAGGGGCCGGCCGGCGGCGCGCTCGCCCAAAGTTTGACGCCAACAGTCACGCAGCGCGTTTGGGCCGAGACGCTGGGCAACCGGAGTCTTATGCTCGCGCAGGGCGCCAAGATCGACTGCGCGGGCGATACGGCGTTCGATTCGACCGAGGCCGGCATCTCGACGTGCACGGTGACGAAGAACGTGTATTCGGACGATGGCCGTGTCGTGCTGATCGAGCGGGGTTCGCAGATCAACAGCCAATATCGCTCGAACCTGTCGCCAGGCCAGAAGCGGGTGTTCGTGCTGTCGGCCCGTATCGAGACGCCCCACGGCGTCACGGTCGAGATCGACTCGCCCGCGGCGGACGCGCTCGGGCGCATGGGCATCGACGGTTACGTGGACAACCACTGGCGCCAGCGCATCGGCGCAGCGATGCTGCTCGGCCTCACCCAGGACGCGATTGGCTATCTGTCGACCCGCGGCGGCAACTCCAGCGGGTCGGTGGTGTATGAGAACACGCAACAGCAGGGCAACGACATGGCCACGCGCGTGCTCGACAGCACGATCAATATTCCGCCGACGCTGACGCAGAACCAGGGCGCGGAGTTCACGATAGTCGTCGCGCGCGATCTGGACTTCGGATCGGTGTATGCCCTGGAGCCGGAGGGCACGCGATGAGGCCGCATACCCACCTGCCGGATGCATCTCGCGACCCGGTACTGGCCCGGCTACCCGACGACGCATCGGTGTGCGAGCTGATGCGTCCATTCGCGCCGCTGCTCGACGATTCCGATGTGACAGAACTGGTGATCAACCGGCCGCAACGTGTGCTGACCGAGAATGCGCTCGGCTGGCATGGCCACGATTGCCAGGAACTCGATTTCGATCGGTTGATGTCGTTCGCAGTGGCGGTGGCGACGCTGACCAGTCAGGAAATCTCGGCCCAGCATCCAATACTGTCGGCGCTGCTGCCGGGGGACGCGCGCATCCAGATTGTGGTGCCGCCGGTCGTGCCGCCGCGAACGGTGTCGGTGACTATCCGCCGCCCGTCCGCACGCGAGAAGACGCTCGATGCGTACCGTGACGAGGGACTGTTCGACGAGACGGTCTGGCATCGTCCGGATGGGCTTGATTCAGCATTACCCGCATTGCGCGCCGAAGACCGCAGGCTGGTCCGGTGCCTGGAAGAGCACGACTGGGGCGCCTTCTTCGACGGGGCGGTCACGGGCCGGCTCAACATCGCGGTCGTCGGCAATACGGGATCCGGCAAGACCAGTTTCATGAAGACCCTGTGCCGCTCGATCCCGGCGACCGAGCGGATCGTGACAATCGAGGATGTCCGCGAGCTGTTCATCCGGCACATCGAGAACTGCGTCCACCTGCTGTACAGCAAGGGCGGCCACGGGCAGGCGCGCGTGACGCCCGCCGATCTGATCGCGAGCACGATGCGCATGCGCCCGGATCGCGTGCTGCTTGCCGAGCTGCGCGGCGCCGAAGCCTATGACTTCCTGAAGCTCCTGACAACGGGTCACGCGGGTTCGATCACGAGCTACCACGCGCCCAATGCGACGGTGGCGATCGAACGCTTTGCGCTGATGGCGAAGGAACACCCGGAAGCCGCCGCCTGGGACGATGCCGCGCTAAAGCGCCTGCTGTTCCTGACCATCGATGTCGTCGCACACGTGGATGCACGTACGGTCTTCAATGCAGCGGGCGAGCAGACCCGCAGGCAGTGGGGCATGACGGAAGTCTGGTTCGACCCGGTGCGCAAGGCGCGCACCGCGTTCGTCTAGGGAGCGGCGATGAACCACCCGTCTTCCTCTTTGCTTCAGCACACCAGGACAGCCGCCATGACATTGGCCGTGCTGGCTTGCCTGATGGGTGGCGTAGCCGCATCGCTCTGGCTCGCGTCGTTTTTCCTGTACGCCAGCCTGCGGATCAATCCGCTGCACGCGGGACTGTGGGGCTGGCTCGATGCTGTGCTGGCCTGGCGGCACGGAATGATGCCGAACGTCGGTCGCAAGCTCGCGGGGGCGGCGCTGTTTGGTGTGCTCCTGTCCTTCGGTGGCCCGGTTCTCGGACTGCATGCGCTGTGGGCGAGCACGAACCGGCGTCGTCTCTATGGCAGCGCGCGCTTTGCGAGCGAGTCGGACATCCGTCGGGCGGGGCTGCTATGACGATGCGCACGCACCTCGATACCACGCCCGCGATTGTCGTCGGCATATGGCGCGGGCGTTACCTGCGCTTCGCCGGTCAACAGTTTGTGTTGCTGGCAGCGCCCGCCCGCTCGGGTAAAGGTGTAGGCATCGTGATCCCGAATCTGCTCGATTTCCCCGATTCGGTGGTGGTGCTCGACATCAAGCAGGAAAACTATGCGGCCACGGCTGGCTTCAGGCGTGCGCATGGACAGGATGTCTACCTGTTCAATCCGTTCGCCGAAGACGGCCGCACGCATCGCTACAATCCCCTGTCGGCGATCTCGGACGGCCGGTTCCGGGTGGGCGACATTCTTGCGATCGGCTATGCCCTCTATCCGCCGGGTGGCCACGATGACTTCTGGAAGGACCAGGCGCGAAACCTGTTCCTCGGCATCGTGCTTCTGTTGTGCGAATGGCGTGACGCGCGCCGGGCCGGTCGGGGGACGTCGATTCCCGACTACCCGGTCACGATGGGCGAAGTGTTACGGCAGTCATCAGGCAATGGCATGCCGGTGAAAACCTGGCTGCAGCGCGCGCTGGTCCAGCATCGCGACTTGCTCTCGGGGCAATGTGTCGATGCGTTGAATCGCTTCCTGTCGAACGACGACAAGGTGCTCGCGAGTGTTCTGGCATCCTTCAACGCGCCGCTCACGATCTGGGCCAATACGATCGTCGACGCGGCAACCAGTGCAAACGACTTCGACCTGCGCGATGTCCGTCGCCGCCGGATGTCGGTCTATATCGGCATCACGCCCGACCATCTGTCGGAGGCGGCGCTGCTCGTCAATCTCGTGTTCTCGCAGTTGGTCAACCTGAACACGAAGCAGTTGCCCGAAGCCGATCCCACGCTCAGGTTCCAGTGTCTTGTGCTGCTTGACGAGATGACCTCGATCGGAAAGATTCACATCATCGCGCGCGCGGTTGCCTATATGGCGGGCTACAACTTGCGTCTACTTTCGATCGTCCAGTCGATTGCCCAACTCGAGTCGGTGTACGGCCGAGCCGATGCGCGCACGTTCATCACGAACCACGCGATGCAGATCCTCTATGCTCCGCGCGAGCAGAAGGACGCGAACGACTACTCGGAAATGCTCGGCACCTTCACGGACCAGTCGCGCAGCGTGAGCCGCCCGAGCGGATTCTTCGGGAGCCGGGGCGGCCCGAGCGAAAGCGTGTCAGAGCAGCGCCGGCCGTTGCTGTTGCCGCAGGAGCTGAAGGAACTCGGTCGAGACAAGGAAATCGTCGTCCTCGAAAACACCAGGCCGATCCTGGCCGACAAGATCTGCTACTGGCGCGATCCCGAGTTTGCGTCGCGCGTCATGGCCGCGCCCTCCGTGCCCGCACTGAATCTGGCCCATTTCAGCGCTGTGGTCGAGCGCCGGCTGCGCGATCTGCATCCCAACGAGATCGAACAGGACGGCGCGGGGCTGATCCATCTGCCATCCGAATACCTGGAAGTGCTGCAAGCATGGGATCCGCGTGACCTGCCGCCGAACCTCGCCGACATCAGCGAGGAGGAGACCGTGGCCTACGTGGAACGGCATTTCATGCTGCTGGGTGTCCCGGCCCGCCAGGTGGTGCAGGCGAGACGTCACCTGAGCGTCGACGATCTCAATGTGGCGGAACTCGATTTTGTTGAGCCGGAGCGGCGAGCAGCCGCGGACGGCTCACGAGCCATGGGAGCGCTGCAATGACGACCCCCTTCGTGGATGAGACGGACCGTGCGCGTGCCGCGCTTGCCGTGATACCCGCTGACGACTATGAGACCTGGGTCGACATGGCGTTCGCGCTCAAGCAGGGCTTCGGCGACGAGGGTTTTGAGATCTGGGATGCGTGGAGTCGCACGGCTGCCAACTATAACGAGCGCGCGGCCCGAACTACGTGGCGCTCGGTCAGCGCATCGGGCGGCAAGACGCTCGCCACGCTGTTCTGGCAGGCGCGCCAGCATGGCTTCGACCTGAAGCGAACGAATTATCCGGACAACATGACGGCCGCGCTCGCGCCGTCTCCGGAGATGCTGGCGCAACGCGCGCGCGAGGAGGCGCAACGGCAGGCGCGCCATGCGGCTGTGGCTCGCGAGGCCGTGTCGATCTGGCAGTGGGCGAGGCCGGTCGGGCCGGAGCATCCGTATCTCGTGCGCAAGCACCTCGAGCCGATGGACACGCTGCACGAGCTGGATGCACTGGAGCTGCACGCACTGCTCGGCTATGCGCCGGCCAGCGAGGAAGAACTTCTGACGGGGCGCGTGCTGATCGTGCCGGTCTGGAACGGACCGATCTCGACACTGGAGCTGATCGACGAACACGGGCGGAAATCGTCATTGGCCGGCGGCGTGAAGAGGGGCGGCTACTGGATGACGGAGCCGACACTGGTTCGGACGAATGAATCGTCGCGGATCCTCATTGCTGAAGGCATGGCGACGGCCTTGTCCGCTTCGCGCGCGACAGGCTGGTCCGCGGTGGCGGCGCTCTCGAGCGGGAATCTGTCGATGGTGGCAACGAACCTTCGCGAGCGATATCCCGATGCAGACCTGATCGTACTCGGCGAACTGGGCAGTGGCGAGGCGCAGGCGCGGCAGGCTGCGGAAGCGGCTCACGCCCGTGTGGCCTGGCCGGCGTTTGCCGCTGATGCGCGCATCGACGACAAGGTGCCGACCGATTTCAGCGACATGGCGGTGTTGTCGGGCTTTGATGCCGTCGGCGCACATCTGCGCGCCGTGATCCGCTCTGTCGTGAAGGCGGAGGGTCAGCCGGGTGTCTCCACCGCATCCGGCATGACAGTGGTTGAGGTGGATGAGCGCGAGGAGGGCAGGATGATGAGCAACGTCAAGGAAAGGCTGCTGGCCGACGAGGAAGGGAAGCCCCGTCGCCGGTCCTCGAAGCTTAGTGCGCCGAAACAGGCGGCGCCGGAGGTGCCAGCAACGGGCGGGGCATCCTGCTCGGCGCCCTCCTCGGTGGATGCGACTGCGTCGTCGCCGGCTGCTGCGCCGGTTCCGGATCCGCCGCGGTTTGCGTCGGCGCGCCCACCGGTCGGCGAGCCGCTGTTTGGCGTGGGTGACGTGTCAAACGAGGTCAGGGCATTGGCCGAGCACCGGTTCGGCTCGCCGCTTAGGATGGGGACGCCGCGCGAGAACGGTGGCCCTTATCGCGGCGAGGTGTTCAACACGGAACACTATCTGATCCAGGAGGTCGCGACGCGCAGCGTCGTATTCCACCGCAAGGATCAGATGACCTTCGTGTCCGAGCGTCTGAAGTGGATGGACGAAAACGCGCGGCTGAACGGTTCGGAATTGCAGGTCGGTTATGACGGCGGCGAGGCCCGGGTCTATCCGTGGGACCGTGCGCGCGAACTACTGGAACGTGCCGTCGGCTCGCTGAAGAAGTCCGCCCGCGAATTGAATTACAGCCCGAATCTGGAAGGAATGCTCGACCAGTTGCAGGCGAGATCGTGGGCACGTATCCGGGAGGCGCGGACGGCCGCGCTGGAGAAATCCCGGGAACAGAACGAGTCGCGTGAGGCTGATTCGACGCCCGACCGATGAGGCACGGCAGCGTAGTGCTCACGTGCAAGGCCGATCCTGATGATGCGAGGTGGTGATATGGCTCAGACAACTTCCGCTCACGAGGCCGATCCGGTTATCAACCTGATCGAACCGGACGTGCCGGGCGACAGCGGCGCGCCGGCTGTCCCGGATCAACGTCGGGACAGGCTGGACTCGGCCGCAATGGACGCCGTATCCGCGCGACGCCGGCGCGAGTTCGATGCTGCCCGGGCACGGTTGCGCGATCAGGCGATCCGTGACGATGCCGTTACGCCGCAGCAGGTCGATACCCGATCATCGGGAGAGGCGATGGCCGGGATGGATCGGGTCCGTGCGCCGCTCAATCAGCCACCCGAACGTGTGCGCAAGCGCTACCTGCGCGCGGGCAACCAGTATTTCCTGAAGGATGCGCCGTATCAGCTTGCGTTCGAGGATCTGGGGCCGTACCTCGTTACCGAACACAACCGGCCCGACGTGGTCGAGTCGATGATCGACATGGCGCAGGCGAAATCGTGGCGGCGCATTCGCGTGTCGGGACACGAGGCATTTCGCAGCGAGGCGTGGTTGCAGGGCACGCTGCTCGGTATCGAGGTGAGCGGCTACGAGCCGAAAGCCGCAGACCTGGCGCGTCTGGCGGATGCCCGGCAGGCGCGGCTGGACAATCGTGTCGCGGCGGTGCCGGAGGTCGGCACGACGGCTACCGCAGGTGTGCAGGGTTGCGGTCCTGCCGTGGCTTCGTCGACGCCTCGGATCGACACAGGCGACACCATCAACCCCATCCCTGAAGCAAACCGGAACGCCGCCAACGACGAGGCCGATGCCCCTCGACGGTACGTCGGCGAATTGCGTGAGCATGGGAGTGCTCCGTACCAGCACAATCCCGCGCGTAGTGACTCGTACTACGTCGTGTTTCGCGACAAGGCCGGCATCGATCAGGTGGTGTGGGGCGTCGATCTCGAACGGGCAGTGCGCGAAGCGAATGTCCAGACCGGGCAGCAGGTGACCCTCGAAAATCTCGGCAAACGCCTCGTTACTTTGCGGGTGCCGATCCTTGATGAGGAAGGCAAAGTGATTGGCGAAGAGGAGAAGGACGTCTATCGCAATACATGGCAGGTGGAGGTCGCGCCGCGGGATCGGGCAGCCTCCGTTTCGCCGCCACGATCCGACGGTCCGGATGCCGGGCGTGTTGCTGTGGAGGAACAGTCTCGCCGTCGTGACGCGGGATATCCGGAAAGCGAACGTGCCTTGCATCTCGCCGTGCTGATGGCCGCCATGCGTGAGCAGGGCTTCAGCGAACGTTCTGTTGCCCGCGTGCAGCAGCGCGCGGAGCGCATGCTCGTAGCGTTCCAGCATGAAGGCATTCCGGTTCCGATACCGAAGGTGTTTGATCCGGCCGAACCATCGGGCCGGGATCGTCGTAAGCGTTCCACGCCGGAACGCACGCCTGTCCGCGAGATCGACCGGACACCCGTTGAACCGTCATCCTCGTCGCCGTCACGCTGAGGTGAGTCGTGGTCATGCGCGAGCGTTTGTGTGTCGAACTCGGGGCCGTCAGGTGGCGCTGGGACGACTGGTGCACACGCCGCGGTTTGACAGCGGCCGAAGGCGTGCGGCAATTGATCGCGGTTGCTGTCCGTGAGGATGCTGATGAGGAGTCCGGCGCGATCCTGCCGGGCCTGCCCCCGCCGGTCGTTGGGGAGTCGCGCAGTCGCATCGAAATCCGGCTGACCGCGGCGGAACTGGGCGCGATCAAACACCTCGCGGCTACGTTGGGCCTCAGTGGGAATCGATGGATCGTGTCACTCATCCGTGCGCAATTGACGAAGGAGCCGCAGTTGGGCGAGCGCGAGATGCGCGCACTGGCGGTATCCAGCCAGCAGCTTGCCGGGATCAGCCGCTTGTTGGGCCAACTGGCGCGTGCCAGCGGGACGGAATTCTCGCATCGGAATTTGATGATCGATTGGTCGGAGATGCGAAGACACATCGAGGACCACCTGCGTGCAACGGCGGCCGTCATGCGTGCGAACCTTGATCGATGGAGTCGCTGACATGTCTTACCCAAAAATCTACATCGATGCGATGCTCGTGAACTGGGGCGATCGGTTGTTTCAGGAGCCGTTGCGGCACGCACGTGCGTCGCGGCTCTCGCGTGTGGACATTCGGGACGGGGCCGCCCGCCTGCGCGCGCAGATTGCCCGCACGCTCAGGCGCACCCCGGAGGTCATGGTCAAGATCACCAACAAGGCGGCAAGTGCGCAGGGCATGGGTGCCGTGCGTCGGCATCTGCGCTATATCTCGCGTAATGGCAGGATCGAGCTGGAAGATCAGAGCGGCGAGCGTATTGCGGGGAAGGATGCCCTGCGCGATCTCACGAAGACTTGGGAGCTTGGCGGATGGAGTATTCCGGAGACCAGCACGCGGCGGGAGGTATTCAACATCCTGCTGTCGATGCCGCCGGGGACGGACCGGCAGGCGGT
The DNA here is from genome assembly GCF_038900515.1 of Burkholderia sp. JPY481. Lineage (NCBI taxonomy): Bacteria > Pseudomonadati > Pseudomonadota > Betaproteobacteria > Burkholderiales > Burkholderiaceae > Burkholderia > Burkholderia sp. JPY481. The sequence goes on along the minus strand of NZ_JAYMRT010000005.1, from coordinate 104,102 downwards.
GCGCGATGCGGCTCGTGACTTCGCGGCGCTTGAGTTCGGCGATGGTCGCGCATACGTATTCGCCGCGCACGACGACGAGGCACATCCACACGTGCATCTGAGCGTGCAGGTGCGCGGCCCGGATGGTCGTCGCCTGAATCCGCGTCACAAGGATCTCCAGCGCTGGCGCGAGCGTTTTGCGGAAATGTTGCGTGAGCACGGTGTCGAGGCGAATGCGACGCCTCGGCGCGCGCGTGGTGTGACGCTGCGGTATCCGAAGCCTGCCGTCGTTCATATGATCGCGCGCGGTGAAACGCCGCGATACTGGAAGCCGTGGCCGACTGATGCGCAACGCGACGCGGGCTGGATCGCCCATGGTGGTGTATTTGCCGGCTGGCGAGAAATAGCCTACGCGATGGCGAGGTCGCGTGCGCGTGAGGATCGTGCAATGGCCGTTGAAATGGCTTATTTCGTTGGCGGCATGCCAGTGCAGCGAGACCGGCCGATGCTGGGGCTCGGGCTGGATACCCGACGCGAGCAATCGGGTCGTCAGGTGTCGGACACCACAGATCGTCCGGATGTCGACGAGCCGGTCGTGGACCGTTGATGTCGGGAAGGCTTAACGGCTGCACATATCATGTCGCGGATCGGCGGCATACGTCGTCGGGCCGATATCCTGATTCCCCGGTTTCCCCCGAATACCTGCTATGTCGAGGTCTTTGCCGCCGCCGCGGCGCTATTCTTCATGCGGCCGCTGGCAGCGGGCGAGGTATTGAACGACGTCAACGATGATTTTTGAGCGTGTGGAAATTCAGTACATGGTCGGCGGTGCGGAGGCCCTTGGACCGCGTGGGGAACTGATCTTCTACAGTTGGAGCAGGGCGGATGAGGCCAACGGGGCTGTTTTTACAGGGTGAGCAGACAGTGTAGAGGCTGCTGGTCGCGAGGAAGGTCGGGCATGCAGTCTCGCTCGACCGGGATCGCTCATCGATCGATGAGCCACGCCGGCGTTCCTTTGAATGTCGCGAAGAGCAAAAGCAGCAGGGCGATCACGAGAAGGGGAACACCGTAGAGCGCCACCGGGAAAAACAGCGCGAGCTGGAGGACCGATCCACCCGCGCCATACGGTAGGTTCGTGTCCCGGATGTTTTCGTAGATCAACCAGGCGACTGCTGCCAGGCCCAGTGCCATGAGGACGACGCCGCCCGACGTCGGTTCATGATGGAGGAAGGCTGCACCCCACGCGACGTATCCCCACCAGAGCAGATTGATGCCAATGGCAGCAAGCCAGAATCCGCGTGCGGTGAAAAAGCGGTAGCCAAATCGGTGCCGACAATGGCGGCTGAAGAACTGGATACCCTTGGCCATTCCAAAAATGGAGCCAAGGATAATCACAAGTTTTAGAATTTCCATGGAATATTCTCCCGGATATTTAATTCGATCGTATTGCTTGTGCCGTTCAGTAGAAAAGGAATGGTGGCAAAGGGCGAGATTCAGACCCCGATCTTTCGAAGAATAGATGGCCATGCCACGAATGCAACAGTTCCTAACCAGATGCTACATGGGAGGGCAGTAGCAGTAAGCCCGACCGGCGCTAAACCGGAGTTGCACACTCGTTTTCTCCGACGGAGCACGCAAATGGATACGCCTGGCCTGGCACAGCCCTCCCACATCTAGGCTTTTGATTAAACCGCGAATCGAGGGACAGTAGCGCTTCCTTGAACATAGACGGTCATTGAAAGAGGGCGACGATAAACCGCGATTGTTGTTCAGGGGGAACGGTGACGTGCGTCGGCTGGACTCGGACGTGCCAGCAAGTGCTGTGGCGAGAGGCAACAGGTTCTCCTGAGCGCGGGGTAGGACCGCGCCAAGTTGGCCCCAGTGTGCTGTATAGATGGAACCAAAGAAATGAAGGGTCGGATAGAGCAGAGCGTTTTTTGTTTGGCGGTTGCGGCTTTATGCGTGTGAAGAGGAGCGCCGCGATCAGCCCGCAACCGGTAAACAAAAAACCGTTTGTGCTAAACCGCTCCACGGATGCTAGCGTGTATATGGGCATTGAATTGATCGTGGGGTGTGAAAGCGGGCTCGTTCAGAATGGATGGGAGGCAGCGGTCCGGGTCAACTGACAGAAGCGACGCATCGGCGTGGATGTGACCGGAAAGATCAGGGATGGAAAAGAGTTTTGCCCGGGGCGCTGGCTTCGATGTGGCGTCGCTGGTCGCGTCGCGAGCGTGAAGCAGGCGAGCGTGATTGAGGAATCGTGCCGGACGGGCGAAGTGAGCGTGGCGAGGGCTCATGGCGGAGAACGTGGCATCGCGCCAGGCATGAAGGTTTCGATGCACACCATGTGTCCCCGGCCGCATGCGGGACAGTCGCGTAGCGAGCGGCCGGTGAGCCGGAGGTAACAGTCGCGGTAGTCTTCGGATGTCGAGGGTGCGTGGTCAGCGGGGGCGGCGACACCGAGCAGGCGGCGGCAGGTGGCGAGATTGGCAGCGCGGCAACGGTTGGCGAGCCACCCGTAATTGCGAATGTGCTTGAAGCCGTGGGGCAGCACGTGTAGCAGGAAGCGGCGAATGAATTCGTCGGCGGCAAGCGTCATGGTTCTGTTTGCTGCGTCATGCCGGTAGTCCTTCCACTGGAAGGTAACGGCATGACCATCGAAGTGCAGGAGGCGCTGGTTCGAAATCGCCACGCGATGGGTATAGCGACCCAGATAGTCGAGCACCTGTCTGGCACCGCCAAAGGGCGGTTTCGCATAGACGACCCATTCGACCTGTGCGGCGGGTGCAAGCCACGCCTCGAACGCCTGGGGATCCGCGAGGGGCTGGAGCTGGCCGAAGAAATGCAGCAGGCCAGTGGCAAAGGCACGGCGCAGTTCCTGGAGGAACAGACGCCGGAACAGGCGTGAAAGCACCCGGACGGGCAGGAAGAAGCCGGGACGACAGGCAATCCAGTTCTCGCCGTCCGGGGCGATGCCACCACCCGGCACGACGCAGTGTACATGCGGATGATGCTGCAGGTTCTGCCCCCAGGTGTGCAGGATCGAGAAGAAGCCAGTTGCAGCGCCCAGGTGTTTTGGATCGTTAGCGATCGTACGTAGCGTGTCAGCGCTGGTGCGAAACAGCATGTCATAGAGTGCGCGTTTGTTCTGGTACGCGAGCGTGGCGATGGGCTCCGGTAGCGTGAAAACCACATGGAAATACTGGACCTCGGGAAGCAGTTCGGCCTGCCGACGTTCGAGCCATTGCGCGCGGGCAAGCGACTGGCACTTCGGACAGCAGCGGTGGCGGCATGAGTTGAAGGCGATGCGCCGATGACCGCAGGCATCGCACTGCTCGACATGCCCGCCGAGCGCGGCGGTACGACACAGCTCAATCGCGCTCATCGCGCGCCGTTGTGCACGGCCGAGCCCATCGGCATGGGTCTGCCGGTACCGCTCTCCGCAGTGACGGAAGATGTCCGCCACCTCGAGTGGCGTGCGCACGCCGTGGCTTCAGAAATACGCGGGGGCAGCAGGCGGGCTCGGAAGGGGTTCAGGGTGCGGGAGCAGGTCGAAGGGGCTGGTGGTCGCGCATACGGTGCTGGTCGAGACCTTCAGGTAGCGTGCGGTTGTCGAGAGGGCGCGGTGTCCCATCAGCAGCTGGATGGTGCGTACGTTGGTGCCGCTTTCCAGCAGATGAGTGGCAAAGGCATGGCGCAGCGAATGCGGTGTTACGGGTTTCGTGATGCCGCTGCGCTCGCGGCCGGCCACACATGCGTTGACCAGGGCATGGCGTGTGATGGGGCGCCCGGGAATCTGGCCGGGGAAGAGCCAGTCACGGGGGCGAGCCTCGTGCCAGTAGGTGCGCAAGATCTCGAGCAGCCGCGGCGATAGCATGACGTAGCGGTCCTTGCGGCCTTTACCCTGACGTATACGGATCATCATGCGCTGGCTGTCGATGTCAGTCACCTTCAGGTGCACGAGTTCCGATACGCGCAGACCGGCCGCGTAGGCGGTCATCAGCGTCACGCGTTGCTTCAGGCTGGGAATCGACTCGAAGAAGCGGGTAACCTCCTCGTAGCTCAGGATGACCGGCAGCTTCACGGTTCGTTTGGGCAGCGGAAAGTCGTCGTCGCTCCATTCCCGCCTGAGCGTGATGCGGTAGAGGAAGCGTAGTGCGCCCACGGCCAGTTGAACGCTGCTCGGTGCGAGCTTGCGTTCGTTGGTCAGATGGATGATCCACACGCGGATGTCGTCAGGGCCAAGCATCTCAGGCGAGCGGCGGAAGTACCGCGCAAAACTCGAAACCTGCTTGAGATAGGACTTCTGCGTGTTAAGCGCGAGGTTGCGAATCTGCATGTCGTGCAGCATGCGTTCGCGGAGCGGTGTCATGGCGGACCTCCAGGAGGCAGTAGATGGCATGCCCGGTCGGGCACCTCCATCCTGCTCCTCGTGGCCTGTTCACGATCTCGTTGTGGTCCTGCTGTCGGCAACAGTCCTCACTGAACGCCAGCCACGCACATGCGCCTCTCTGCCAATACCGCTTCAGCGGTTTAGTACAATTGGAGTTATCCGCCCCTTCATTTCTGGACACTTTGCCCCGGCGGTTGCTCACCCAACTGATTTTGTTACTAGTTTTCAAGTAAATCTGTTGCTACCGCCCACTGGCGGCCCGTCGATCAACGTGAGCGCCGCGCTTACTCTGTCTATGACTGAGCCGTGTCTGGTCCGCCACCGCGAGCGCGTGACGATACCCGCAGGCCGTTCTGGTCAGTTTCTCTGCCTCGCTCCGGAAACCGCGACGGGCCTTCACGCAGTCGATAAACAGCCGATAGTCCGCTGCGACGGTCGTGGACATCGGGCTGGATCTGACCACCGGTGACAAAGGACAGTAGGGGAGCGCGTTACCACCGATGTGCGGGCAATATCGTCGCGCAGCGGCGCGGTCCCCGCGTTAGAAGCGTCGCGATATGCGTTCCACCCGCGACTGTGCGCTCCCTCCCACCGGTAAACTTCACCGCTCACAGCGTGACGCGCTGTCAGGTCAATTGCCGGCGCTCCATCAGCCCGGAGTGACTTCATGGCGTTGTGAAAGTGCCTGGCCGGTAGCCGGGTAAATTAAACTTGCGAAAAACGAGGGGATCGCATGCCAGTAGCCGCCGAACCAACAACGAGCATCAATTGGGTGACAGTCGTGGCGTCGAGCGCACTTGTTAGCGCCGTCGTCAATGTCGGCTGGAATGCGTTTTCGAAGTGGTTGGACAGTAGACGCGAGAATGAAAAGGAGAAGCAGCGCGTCGATCACGTCAAAATGGAGATCATGGATCAGCTCGAATCGTTCGCGAACCGCTGTGCCAGCTTCATGTATGACATCCACGACGGGCTGAACAACTTCTACGCTCGCGAAGATGACCCATTCTCGAACGTGCAGCGCTCCGTTCCGCTCAAGTTTGACCCGGAGCCGCGGTGGACAGAGCTGCCAGTTCGGTTCGTCGCGCCGCTAAAAGCATTGACTCGCGAATATAGCGACGCGGGTGAATGGATCGTCCGCAGCGGTGAGTGGGCAGATACGGCAGAACAATATGAATCCGAGCTGGAGCGTCTGGCGTTCTACGGCTTGGAAGTGCTCGCTATCGCTGAAAAGATACGGAAGGAAATTGACGCGGGAGAGAGAGGAACAGCGCAGCTGGAAGCGTCGCGAAATGAATTCGCGAAGCTAATTCAGCAGCGCCGAGAAGCCTACGAAAAAGCGCCCTTGGATGTGAGTTTCATACCCGAGTTGGAAGCGCAGTTCGAGCGGGAAATGCCCGACTTGAAAGCGCATCATGCTCGGATAACGAAGGCCGAAGAGTTACGTCAGATTGAAAAGTGGGTTCAAGGTGGGGAAAAGCCGGTCGAGTGACCGGCGGAGGAGTGAACCGGCCGGGCGGACAGAGTGGTCGAGTACCTTTTTGTATTCGGGTAACGCGATTTTTCCGCGATGTATGACGACGCGATGCCGCGTAACAAGTTGCCCTCAGGCGCCGATTTGATGATCGAACCGTGCGTTAAGAATGCGATACACTGCGCGCGGTTAAGGGGACATGGACTCCCTATTCTGTGCGCGCGAAATCGATGAAACTGCCGTTTAAAAAAACAAGCATCGGAGCAGCGATGGAGCTGGCCGAAACAGGACTGTCCGGTACTTCGAAATTTTCCGTCGTGCTGACCCGCACCCCAAGAAAATCAAGAAGAGCGGCCCATTCAAACTATCGAAGGTCTCTGAGGAATACCCGTACTTCTCGCATCTCTTGAACTGGATCGTTCAGGAAAAAATCACGGAATTGCCGGATTTTTCTAACGACACCAGGATAGCGATCATGTCGGACTTCGGCGGGGAGCATCAAAGCGCTCTCTTCTATACGTACTCGTTTCTGCTCCTGGCGTACGACAAGATCGGACCGTTCGAAGAGAAGGTGAGGGCGCTGCGAAAGAAGCACGGTCTTCTCGAGCACTACAGCGAGTTTGCGTACAAGAAACTCGCGTCGGGGGCAAAAGCACGCGCGCTTCCCGAATACCTCGAGTTGATCGACAGCTTCATCCACGGTGCGCTTATCACTCTCGCCGTCGACAAGCGAATCCAGACTGTATTTGGGCCGGATAAGCGACAGGCTCAGCCGATCATGGTGGAGGAGCTTCGAGAGAAAGGCCTCGGCGAATGGGCCGGGCCCGCAGCGGAAAAGGTTCTCCGGGTGACAAACATCATCGCGGCGTTCGCGGCGTTGCTTACACACGAGAACCAGAGTCTACTCTGGTACAGCGACAAAGACCTAATCAACGAGGACGGGAAGAAGAGGGACTTCAAGCATACGCAGCAGATACTCGGGCACGTCTTGGGCATGTATCTACCGCACGACCTCTCCGCCGTGGGATTTGGCAAGTCATTTGACAAGAAATCTCATCTGGACGATCTCTTGAGCGTCCCCGATCTCGCCGCAGGCGTTGTTCAAGACCTGTTGAAGCAGTACGAGACGGAAGAAGATATTCCCGGCGGGGATGAGAAGGTACGGGTCATGAGATGGATTGCGACGCCGGCGACCCACCTGTCAAAGATCACGATTCAGGTAACCCGGATGGCTAATGGCGAACTGGGATACGGCCGCGTTGATATGGCGGTGAAAGGTTAGCGCGGTCCGAATCGACAATGCCGCGTCGCCTGTCGAACGAAATTTCGCAACCGGAACTTTTCATTCAAAGAAGGGTATGATTAGCCCGACGTTTGGGCCAGATTGGCGGATTATGACAGAGGCGGATCAACTTAAGGCGTTTTCGGCCGTGACCGAGGTCACGCGAAGATGGGTGTCCGTTCTCGACACCAAAGCAGGCTTTCTGGTTGCCCTCAATGGCGCGCTTCTGACGTTTATCTGGACAAGCGCGAAACTCGCTGGCGGTCCAAGTTCGTACAGCAGATCGCTTGCGCTGGCGTCATCCGTGCTGGCTGTGATTTCTCTTGGCTTCGCTGCTTACGCCGTGTTTCCGCGAATCATGTTGGCGTTCACAATTGCCGCTAGCCATGTCAGTAACTCTGCTAGCGCAAAATTTCTCGAAAAACGTCGTAAATCCCGGCAGAAACGTGAAAAAAGCAGCGTTTTCGCATTGTTGTTCCGACGCAACGACATAGAGGAACGCTGTTCACTAACGTTGCTAGCGTCCATTTCATGTCTTTTAATGCTGCTAGCGCGTCCGTCCTGCGTATTGAGGTGGGCGTGGATCCCTTCGGAGAGACTGACGCTCTGGCTGTGGAGACAGTATTCATGCTAAGGCCGGACGGAAATGGCGCGCTTACTCGGAACTAGCCGAAACGAGAGTCGCCAACTGCTCAACGATATTGCCGCGTAGGCCCGCGGTGGAAGAGGGAATTTTTCGTTCCGAGGAACCGAATACTCCACAGTGCACCATTGCCTGCCGCAAGCGATCCCGACATCGCTATCCGGAAAAGCATCAACCTCGGTGCGGCGCCTTAGTCGATCTCATGCTCTCAAGCTTTGCGGCCTCCACGAAGTGGACGGCTACGCTAGCAGCGTTACTGAACTTGCTAGCGCCTCTGTGAGCACTGCTAGCGTCAACTGTGGGCGCTAACAATTGTCGATGGGGACGGCCGGTGGCGCGTAACACAATGCGCTGTACAAAACGTTTTTCGGGACGCTCGAAGCGAGCTGCCATTGGGCGAACACTTTGCGACTCATGAACAGGCTCGGCAGCACATCTGGACGCAGATCAAGGGCGTCAGGCATGTAGGCGAGAACCTGACAAATGTTCCATTAGAATGCCTAAGCAGATACCGACCACCCTCTCCGGTTCGACCGAAGTGCCGTACTTGTACGACATACTCATCGCCGGCTTTTGCGCGCTGACACGGCTGAACGCGGATACCTGCTGGTCCGCGGCTACCGGTGTCGCGCTGCACCGGGATAGCGCTATTGCGCGCAGCAAACGCAACCTGCCGCTCGGCCGTCTCGCCAACGCGACTTTGCGCGAGGGGAAGAGCAAGCTGCACGATACGCTGGAGCCGCTCGTCGACGGAAAGGTGCGCCGCGATGGCGTGAATGCGTTCGAAGCGCGTGCCACGGCGGTCCGGTGGGTCGCGACTGAACTGGGCTTCGATCCGGTTCCGGTGGGCATCCATGCGTTCGCGCCCGAGCAATGCAAGTAGGCGGCGCGTTACGTCGAAGCTTTTATCGAGACCCGGCGTACGAGACAGCGCGTCTCCGTCGAGCAATCAGCTTCCTTTCATTCCAGTCGGCACCGCTCGTTTCTCCCGCGCCGGCCCGCCCCACCAAAAAGTGCCATCGAAACTAGCTTTTGTGTAGGGACGCCTCTCCCATCCTCCCATATTCTTACGCCATCGAGACGACACGTCCCACGCTGCGACCTTCGTCCCGCAGCCCGCGACGATTAATCCACAGGAGAGGATGTTGACCAAGAAAGTCCCGCTCAAGATCGCGATCGCTGAGCATCCGCATACGTCGGCCATCCGTAACGGATCCATTCCCATCGAGGGCGTCGACGCCGAGTTCGTCACCGTCAAGCCGCAAATCGGCGCGTTCCGTCGCATGGTGCGCGACGTCGAATTCGACGTTTGCGAGCTCGCGCCGACCACCTACATCATCGCGCGTGCTTATGGCGCGCCGTTCGTCGGCCTGCCGATCTTCGTCGTGCGCCGCTTCCATCACGGCGGTCTGCTGGTGCGTCCCGACGCGGGCATCAACACGCCGAAGGATCTCGAAGGCAAGAAGGTCGGCGTGCGCGCGTATTCGGTGACGACCGGCGTGTGGACCCGCCAGGTGCTGATCGATGAGTTCGGTCTCGATTCGTCGAAGGTCACGTGGGTCGTCGACGACGAAGAGCACGTGACGCAACTGAAGCTGCCGTCGAACGTCGTGCATGCGCCACAAGGCAGCTCGCTCGCGGAGATGATGGCGTCGGGCGAACTGTCCGCGGGTTTCGCGGCAGCCGCCGGCATCGGCCGCACCGGCGCGCCGACGGGCGGCTGGCAGGAAGTCGAGGCCGACTATCCCGATCTGCTGCCGAACGCGACCGAACTCGAAATCGAGTACTACGCGCGCACGGGCGTGTATCCGATGCACGGCACGATTGTCGTCAAGGACTCGGCGCTCGCCGAGCACCCGTGGATTTCGAAATCGCTGTTCGATGCGTTCGCGCAGGCGAAGAAGGAATGGCTCGAACGTCTCGACGCCAGCGAAGCGACCAGCGCGAGCGACAAGAAGTATCTCGAACTGCGCAAGATCGTCGGTCACGATCCGCTGCCGTATGGTCTGCGGGAAAACCTGAAGACGATCGAAACGCTCGAGGCGACCGCGTTCAAGCAGGGTCTCACGCCACGCCGCATGTCGATCGACGAGCTGTTCGTCGACCCGCAAGCCCGCTGAGCCACCCGGGGCGCTACCGGGGCACTGCCCGAGCGCTCAACGCCGACCCGACGATTCGAACGGAGACACCATGATTATCGATTGCCACGGTCACTTCACGACCGTCCCGGCTTCCTTTCGCGCCTGGCGCGCCAAACAGGTCGAATTCGCCAACGACCCGGCCAACGCGCCGTCGCGTGACGGCGCCTTCGTCAGCGACGACGAGATTCGCGAAGCGATCGGCAACGGTCAGCTCAAACTGCAGCGCGAGCGCGGCAGCGACCTGACGCTGTTCTCGCCGATCGCCGGGCTGATGAGCCACCACCTCGGCAACGAGCGCACGAGCCTCGAATGGGCCGAAGTCTCGAACGACCTCGTGTATCGCGTGACCGAGCTCTACCCGGACAACTTCGCGCCGGTCTGCCAGTTGCCGCAATCGCCGGGCGTCGCGCCGGCGAATTCGGTCGCCGAATTGCGCCGCTGCGTCGAGCAGCTCGGCTTCGTCGGCTGCAACCTGAACCCGGACCCGAGCGGCGGCTACTGGACCGGCAAGCCGATGACCGATCGCGAGTGGTATCCGCTATACGAGGCCCTCGTCGAGCTCGACGTACCGGCGATGATTCACGTCGCCGCGTCGTGCAACCCGTGCTTCCACGGCACCGGCGCGCACTATCTGAACGCGGACACGTCGGTGTTCATGCAGATCCTGCAGTCGGATCTGTTCAAGGACTTCCCGACGCTGCGTCTCGTGATTCCGCACGGCGGCGGCGCGGTGCCGTATCACTGGGGCCGTTATCGCGGCATGTCGCTCGAAATGCGCGAGCGTCCGCTGGAAGGTCTGCTGAACAATATCTTCTTCGACTCGTGCGTGTATCACCAGCCGGGCGTCGTGTTGCTGACCAAGGTGATTCCCGCCGACAACGTGCTGTTCGGCTCGGAGATGATCGGCGCGGTGCGCGGCAAAGATCCGTCGACCGGTCATTACTTCGACGACACGAAGCGCTATATCGACGGCTGCGCGGCATTGAGCGACGAGGATCGCTACAAGATCTTCGAAGGCAACGCGCGGCGCGTCTATCCGCGTCTCGATGCGCGCCTGAAGGCGCGCGGCAAGTAACGGCGCAAGCCGCCCGCAATGAGCAAGATACCGAGGCATCGATGACTTCTTCAATCGTTGATATTCATCCGCACATCATCTCCGACGACGAAACCCGCTATCCGCCCGCGCCGCTGTTCGGCAAGCGTTCGGAGTGGTCGAAGGAGCGGCCGACCACGGTCGAGACGCTGATCGCATCGATGGATGCAGCAGGCGTCGCAAAAGCAGCCGTGGTCCATTCGTCGACCACGTACGGTTTCGACAACAGCTATGTGGTCGATGGCTGCGCGAAATACGCGGACCGTCTGGTTGCGGTCGGCTCAGTCGATGTGCTGGACCCCGATGCGCCGGCGCGCATCCGCGGATGGGTCGAGCGCGGCCTCGCGGGTCTGCGCTTGTTCACCGGCGGCAGCACGAAGGAGTTCGACCCGAGCGAGCTCGACGATCCGCGCTCGTTCCCCGCATGGGAGCTGTGCGGCGAGCTCGGCCTGCCGATGTGCATCCAGACCGGCCCGATCGGCTTGCCGCAAGTCAACGCGCTCGCGCGGCGCTTCCCGAACGTGCGCATCGTCCTCGATCACCTCGGCCGTCCCGAGGTCGCTGACGGCGCGCCCTATGCGAAGGCGCAGAGCCTGTTCGATCTCGCATCGCTGGAGAACATCTATCTGAAGCTCACGCCGCGCATCTTCGGCGACGTGAAGAAAGAGCAGGCGAGCGCCGAGACGTTCTTCCCGCGCGTGGTCGAAGCATTCGGCGCGCAACGGATGGCGTGGGGCTCGAACTATCCGACCTCGCCGGGCACGCTCGCGGAAATTCTCGCGACCGCGCAGGCCGGTCTCGCATCGCTTGGCGATGAGGACCGCGAGTGGATCTTCGGCAAGACCGCGCAGCAGCTTTATCCGGCGCTCGCCTGAAGTTCGGCGCCACCCGGGCCGGCCGTCCGCGAGTGTGAATCGCTTTCGCGGCGGCCTGCACGCAGCATTCAATCAAACTGAAGAGAACAAGCAGATGGAGACAGTCAAACCTGAACGACGAAGAATCGCGAGCCGCTGGGCCGTTCTCGCGCTTCTTGCGATCGGTGTGCTGATTTCGTTTGTCGATCGCACCAGCATTTCGTCGACGCTGGCCGACGAGAACTTCATTCGACACTTCGCGCTGACGGACGTCGATCGCGGCTGGATCAACGCCGCCTTCTTCTGGTCGTATGGGCTGTTCCAGGTGCCGATGGGTTGGGTAGCCGACCGTTACGGCGTCAAATGGCCATATGCGATCAGCTTCGCGCTGTGGTGCATCGCGACGACGCTGATGGGCCTCGTGACCACACTCGGCGCACTCGTCCTGATGCGGCTGATCATCGGCGTCGCCGAGGCGATCGTGATTCCCGCGAGCTATCGATGGATTCGCAATAACTTCGACGAACGGCAGAACGGCCTCGCCGTCGGCCTGCTGGCAATGGGCAACAAATTCGGCCCCGCGCTGGGTGCGCCGATCGCGGCATGGTTCATCGTCACGTACTCGTGGAAGCTGATGTTCATCGTGACCGGTCTCGCCGGGTTGCTATGGCTCGCGCCGTGGCTGCTGCTGGTACGCAACGACTTGCCTTCCAAAGCGGACCTGTCGCTCGCGAACCGCCGCGCTCGCACGGTGACCTTCGGCAACATCCTGTCGAGCCCGGTCGTGTGGGGCGGCATGATCACGAACTTCTGCTACGGCTATTTCACGTTCTACTGCATGACGTGGATGCCGGCCTATCTGGTCGAGCAACGCGGATTGTCGATTTCGCGCTCGGGGCTCTTCACATTCTTCAGCTTCGCCGGCATCGCGATCGTCGCGGCGCTCGCGGGGTCCGCCGCCGATCTGATCATCGCCCGGGGCAAGGATCCGATCCTGGTGCGCAAGATCTTCACCGTGACAGGCTTCGTCGGCGGCTGCAGCGTACTGCTCGGCGCGTACGCGCCGACGCTGCAGATGGCGCTGTTCTGGAACGTGTTGTCGCTGTCGCTGCTCGGTTTCGTGACCGCGAACAATCTGGTGCTGTCGCGTCTGACGTTGATTCCGAAGCAGGCAATCGGGCTCGTCACCGGGGTCCAGCAACTCGCGACCAGTCTCGCGGGCGGGGTCGCGGCGAGCCTGTCGGGATGGCTGTTGCACGTCAGCGGCAGCTACACGTTGCCGATGATGGTGATCCTCGGATTCCTGATGGTCGGCGCGCTGGCGACGATCGTCCTGTACCGCCCTGAATGGTCGCCCAAGGTGACCGACGCACCGGGCAGGTTGCGGCAGGCCTGACTACTCACAACATGGCCGGCATAGGGCGGCCGCTGGACACCTTAATTCACTGAGAAACACACATGGCGAAGATCGTATTCGGGATGGCGGTGCCGCACAGCGGCATGCTGGGCCAGGCGCCGGAAGACTGGCTCAAGAACGGGGAGCGCGACCGCAACAACCCGGAACTGTGGTATCGCAATCGCACCTGGACGTACCCCGAGCTCGAAGCGCATCGCGAAGCCGCGTTCGAGAAATACCTGACGCTCGAAGAACGCACCGCGCGCGCCGCGCGCTGCCGTAGCGCGCTCGACACGATGGCGGCCGCGTATCGCGAAGCGAACATCGACGTCGCGATCATTCTCGGCAAGGATCAGAAAGAGATCTTCACCGATTTCTCGCCTTCGATCGCTATCTATAGCGGCGCGCAAGTGCACAACGGTCCGCCGCAGCGTTCGGTCTACGCGCCCGATCATCACGTGACGCACGACTGCCATCCGAAGCTCGCGACCTATCTGATCGAGTACTTCCAGAAAGAGAACTTCGATCTGACCGATCTGTTCGCGTGGCCCGACAACGTGTGGATGAAACCGCTGCCCGAGTATCCGGTCGTGCCGCACGCATACAGCTTCGTGTATCACCAGATCATGGGCGACAACCCGCCGCCGCACGTGCCGGTCATCATGAACTGCTTCTATCCGCCGACGCAGCCGTCGATGTCGCGTTGCATCGAATTCGGCCGCGTGCTGCGCGACGCGATCCATGCGTGGCCGGACGATGTACGGGTGGGCATTTTCGCGTCGGGCGGTCTGTCGCATTTCGTCAACGACGAAGAGTTCGATCACCGCATCATGAAGATGCTGGCCGAGTACGACTACGACGGCCTTGCCGCGGTGGACAACCGTTCGTACCAGTCGGGCACCTCCGAAATCAAGTTGTACGTCAGCGTGATGAAGGCGGTGCAGGAAACCGGCGCGGAGATGACGCTGGTCGATTACGTGCCGTGCTGGCGCACGCCCGCGGGCACCGGCGAAGGCATGGGCTTCATGTACTGGAAAGCCGCCGACTGATCCGGCTTCACCCCCTAATTCACGAGTTCACCAGAGAGCAAGACCATGAGCGATAACCGTCTCAACGGCATCATTCGCGCGTTCGAATCCGGCAAGCCCGCATTCACCGCATTTTCGAAGCTCGACAAGCAGACCGCGATCGAGATGAGCGACGCGCCTTATGACGGCATCGTGTTCGAAATGGAGCACAACCCGTACGATGTGTCGGCACTCGGCGACGCGTTGCAGTACATGCTCAATCGCAAGGCGATCGTCGAATCCGCTTCGGTCGCTCCGCGCGTGACGCCGATCGCGCGGATTCCGGCCAACGGCGCGGAGATGAACCAGGCATTCGCGAAGCAGGTGCTCGATCGCGGCGTCTACGGCGTGGTGTGGCCGCATGTCGCGACGGTCGAGCAGGCGTATAACGCGGTCGCATCGTGCCGTTACGCGCGGCCGAAAAACGCGCCGCTGTATGAGCCCAAAGGCGTGCGCGGCGACGGTCCCGCCACCGCGGCGCGCTACTGGGGCTTGAGCACGGCCGACTACTACCGGAAGGCCGATGTGTGGCCGCTCGCGCCGGAGGGCGAAATCCTCGTCGGCCTGATGTGCGAAAGCACTCAGGCGATCGAAAATCTCGACGACATTCTCGCGAACGTGCCGGGCATCGGCTTCATCCTGATCGGCGAGGGCGATCTGAGCCAGGAGCTCGGTCATCCGCGCGATTACGAACATCCGGTCGTGGCCGACGCGATGCGCAAGATCGTCTCGATCTGCCACAAGCACAACGTGGTGGTCGGCAATCCGCACGTGAACATGAAGAACCATAAGCGGCTAGCCGAAGAGGGCTACCGCTTCCTGATGTCGGCGCCGACGCGCAGCTATGGCGTGGTTGGCGCGGCGCGCGAAATGGCGGGGTATTGAATGAACGGAGCCGAAAGCCTCGTCGATACGCTGACCGAGCATGGCGTCGACATCTGTTTCGCGAATCCGGGCACGTCGGAGATGCACTTTCTGAAGGCGCTCGAAAATCCGCGCATGCGCAGCGTGCTGTGTCTTTTCGAGGGCGTCTGCACGGGCGCCGCGGATGGCTACTACCGGATGAAAGACACGCCCGCGTCGACGCTGCTGCATCTGGGCCCGGGGCTCGCGAATGGCCTGGCCAATATTCACAATGCCAAACGCGCGTCGTCGGGCATGGTCAATATCGTCGGCGAGCATTCGGCCGCGCATCTGAAATACGATCCGCCGTTGATGTCCGATATCGAGGGACTCGCGCGGCCGCTCAGTCACTGGGTGCGCCGCGTCGAATCGCCGCGTGCGGTTGCGTGGGACGTCGCCGCGGCGGTCAGCAAGGCGAGCGAGTATCAAGGGCAAATCGCCACGCTGATTCTGCCGGGCGATGCGTCCTGGCAGGATGCGGGCGAACGCGTGGCGCTGCCGGCGTTGCCGGTCGCGCAGCCCACCACGCCGGACGCCGCGCGCATCGATCATATCGCGCAGGTACTGCGCTCGGGCGAGCCGACGCTGATCGTGCTGGCCGGCCGCTCGACGCGCGGCCGCGCCCTCGAACTAGCGGGCAAGCTGAAGGCGGCGAGCGGCTGTCGTCTCGCGACGCAGTTCTTTAGCGCGCGGATCGAACGCGGCGCGGGACGCGTGACGCTCGAGCGGATTCCATACGCGGTGAACGCGGCGGTCGACTACCTGAAGGGCTTTCGCCACATCATCACAGTCGAGACGACCGAGCCCGTCGCATTCTTCAGTTATCCGGACAAACCAAGCCTGTTGAAGTCTGCTGGCACGAGCGTGCATGCGCTGGCGGAAGTCGGTGAAGACGGCACGGCCGCGCTCGACATGCTGGTCGAGGCGCTCGGCGCGACCAGCACGCAGGCGGTTCTGCAACAGCGTGCGGACGCTAGCGCGCCCAGCGGCGCGCTGAGCCCCGCGAGCATCGCGCAGGCGCTGGCCGCGGCGTTGCCGGAGGACTGCATCCTCGTCGACGAATCGCTGACCACCGGCCGCGAGACGATGGGCCTGACCGTCGGCGCCGCGCGGCACGACCTGATCAACAACATGGGCGGCTCGATCGGCTACGGCACGCCGGTCGCAACCGGCGCCGCGCTCGCTTGTCCGGAGCGTCGCGTGTTCTGCATGGTCGGCGACGGCAGCGCGATGTACACGATCCAGTCGCTGTGGACCCAGGCGCGCGAAGGCCTGAACATCACGACGATCATCTTCGCCAACAACAGCTACGCGATCCTGAAGGCCGAGTACGCGAACATGGGTGCCGGCGCGCCGGGCGAGCGCGCGCTCGCGATGATCGATATCGACCGTCCGCGCATCGACTGGCTGGCGATGGCGAAGAGCATGGGTGTGCCCGCCGTCGCCGTCGACACCGCCGAGAGTTTTCACAAGGCCATGGCCGATTCCGTGCATGCGGCCGGCCCGTGTCTCATCGAAGTGAGACTGTAATTTCGTTCAAGCATAAGGACCGACATTCATGACGACCACGCAAACGGCGGTGCCGACGCTGCGCACCAACCTGGCCGAATATCCGGTGACGAAGGCGATGAGAGACGGGCGCGTGAGCTCGGAACTCGTCTCGCTCGATTTCTGCGGACCGACGCCCGCGCATAACGGCTTCAAGGCGATGGTGCGCGAGAACCAGTTCGACGCGGGAGAGCTCGCGATCGTCACGTTCCTGCAGGCCAAGGCCTACGGCAAGCCTTACGTGCTGCTGCCCACACCGATCTCGGGGCGCTTCCAGCACCATTGCGCGGGCTTCAATATCGACTTCGGGCATCTCGATCCGAAGGACATCGAAGGCAAGAAGGTCGGCGTGCGCACCTACACGCAAACCACCGCGCTGTGGATTCGCGGAATTCTGCGCCACGAATACGGTGTCGATCTCGACAAGGTCACGTGGATGACGCTCGGCGACGGCCATCTCGCCGAGTATCGCGATCCGAACAACTGCGTGCGCCTGCCCGCCGGTTCGTCGATCCCGCAGATGATGATGAACGGCGAACTCGCCGCGGCGCTGCTCGGCGAAGACATGCCGAAGGACGAGCGCGTGCGCACGCTGGTGCCCGATGCGCACAACGCGGCCAAAGCATGGTTCGCGCGCGAAGGCGTGGTGCCTGTCAATCACATGTTCGTCGTGCACCAGGACCTGTCGAAGAAACGCCCGGAGATCGTGCGCGAGTTGTACCGGATGATCGTCGAGAGCCGCGCGCAAACCGAAGGCGGCACGCCCGCCGTGTTTCCGCCGATCGGTCTCGAAGCGAACCGCAAGGGGCTGCAACTGGCGATCGACTGGGCGCTCGATCAGAAGATCCTGCCGCATCGTTTGTCGGTCGACGAACTGTTCGACGATGTGACGGGCAGCCTCGGCTGATGATGGGGTTCGCCGGCCCGAATGCCGGACTGGCGATTTCGAGCTTGCTGTGATGCTGATTAAAAAAACGGAGACTAGTACCGTGCGTTCCTCGCTTCAGATAAAAAAGAGAATCCTGTCCGGCCTGACCATTGCCGCGATCGCTGCTTTCGTGCCGGGGGCCGGCGCCGCGACGGCGACCAAAGGCGACCTGCTGATCTACCGCATCGGCCCGTCGACCTCGGAACTCTATGTCGCCAATGCCGACGGCAGCGACGAACACCGGCTGATTCAAGCCGACGGTTTCGACTATCACGGTGCGTTTTCGCCGGACGGCAACTGGATCGTGTTCACGTCGGAGCGCGATGGCCTCGGTCACGCGAGCCTGTACCGCGTGCGAGTCGACGGCACTGGGCTGCAACGGCTGACCGACTCGATTGGCATCAGCGATGCGGCGGTCTTCAATCCGGCCGATCCGAATCTGATCGCGTTCGTGTCCTCGCGTCGGGACAGGGACACGTGGGGCACCACCAATATCTGGACCCTCAACATCAAGACCGGCGCGCTGCATAACGTTACCGGCGACATCAAGTTCGATCCGGGCAAGCCGCACAGCTTCTTCCGGCCTTCGTGGTCACCGGATGGCAAGTGGATCGCGCTGTCGTCCGACATCGGTACCGACTGGCGTGGCCACAACCTGCCGGTCGGCTGGGAGCGCACGCAGGAAAGCAGCATCTACGAGATCCATCCGGACGGCACCGGGTTCAGGCAGATCACCGCGCGCGCCGGCTACGCCGAGGGCTCGCCGTCGTGGTCAGCGGACGGCAAGCGAGTGGTGTTCTATGAAACCCCGGTCGAATCGACCTGGGGCGCGCACCGTCCCGAGGCGATCGGCAAGGTCAGCACGCAGATCGTGCAGGTCGACGTGGGCACGGGCGAGCGCACGGAGCTGACGAACACGCCGGGATTCAAGGTATTCCCTCAATTCGTGGGCGCGACCAACGTCGCGTATCACATCAAGAACGGCGCTCAGGAAGGGTTCTATACGACTGATGGTCAGTCGCATGCGACGGCGGGAACCGGCATTCGCTCGCCGCGTTACTCGGCCGACGGCAAGAAGGTCGTCTACGAGAAGGTGGTGTACGGCAAGCCGTTCCATCCGAATGGCACCGCGCTGTTCAATTTCGATCCGCAATGGAACTACCGTTTCGTCGATGTATTCCCGCAGCTTTCGCGTGACGGCAAGTCGCTCGTGTACACGGAGAAGGCGGTCGGCTCTTCGATCGTGGTGTCGAATACCGACTTCAGCGACGCGCGTCATATCTACGATCCGGCGACCAGCGGCCTCGATCCGAAGATGATCCGGATGGGTCTGGCGGGCGCGTTCCAGCCGACCTGGTCGCCGGACAAGCAGTGGGTCGCCTTCGGCGTGGGCGGCTGGTTCTTCACGCGCGCTCACATGCCGGGCCAGATCATGCGCATCAAGGCCGACGGCAGCATGAACGGCAAGCCCGAGATTCTGACCGACGGCAAGGAGAATGCGGGCTTCCCGAGCTATTCGCCGGACGGCACGAAGATCGTCTACCGGGTGTGGAGCGATAGCGACAAGGGCTTGCGAATTCTCGACCTCGCCACGCAGAAGACCACGGTGCTGACCACCGAGCCGGACAATCTGCCCGGCTGGTCGCCGGACGGCAAGAAGATCGTGTTCACGCGCAAGGAGATCAACCCGAGCGACCCCGACAAGTTTCACTTCGACGTGTACACGATCAATCCGGACGGCACGGACGTGCAGCGCGTGACACCGCAGGGTTCGAACCAGGCACATGCGACCTGGACGTGGGACGGTCGCATTGCGTACAGCTCAGGCGAATATGGCTTCCGCGACGAGCTGTCGCTGTACGACGATACGTTCCAGCCGGATGGCCAGAACTGGGTGATGAATGCGGACGGCAGCGACCGCCATGCGATCACCGACACGGTGTGGGAAGATTCGATGCCGCTTTATATTCCGAAGCAGTAAGTCCGCGGCGAAGGCTGGTATGAGAAGGCACCGTGCTCAGGGACGGTGCCTTTTTTAATGGGCGAGTGCCCTTGCATAACCGGTCGGCGTTCGGCATGGTCCGATACCGACGATGAAACCATCGCTAGCGCCGCTCCTGCGTTGCTTTCGCGTGTGGCGCGTCTGTGGGCCTAGTTGGACGCTGGATCGCGCAGATCGTCCGCAAGTCCGGGCGAACCGAATTGGATTCGCGCGACGAGACCGGTAGGGTTTCGATTGGCCAACACCAGGGTCCCGCCGTGGGCCTGGACGATTTCCTTCACGATCGATAACCCCAGGCCCACACTGCCTGGCCGTTCGGCACGCGACGAATCGAGCCGAACGAAAGGTTCCATCACGTCCCGAATGCGATCCGCCGGAATTCCCGGGCCGTCATCGATGACCTCTATCATGATTTCGCCCCGATTCCGGGATGCCCGGACCGTTACATGATTGCCGTAGTGAATGGCATTTTCGATCAGATTGACGAGTGCACGTTGCAAGGCGCCCGGTTGGCAATAGAGCCTGAGCGACTCGCTTCCCTCGTATCGAATGGCCGCGCCGGCTTCCTCGTATTCATCGCAAAGAGTGGTTAGCAAGGCTTCCACGTCCAGCCATTCTCTCTTCTCATGGTCGAATCCGCTGCTGAGAAAATCAAGGACGGCGGTGATCATGGCTTGCATCAAACCGATGTCTCTGAGCAATTTTTCGCGACCGGCGTAAGTCTCGTCCAAGTCGAGTTGCAGGCGCATCCGGGTGAGCGGCGTGCGCAGGTCATGACTGATGGCGGCCAGCATGCGGGTGCGGTTTTCCAGCAAGCGGGTAATGCGCTCCTGCATCCGGTTGAACGCTTTCGCCACACGCCGCATTTCCAGCGGACCGACTTCATCGATATGGGTGACGACGACCTCTCGGCCGAATACTTCCGCCTTCTCCGACAGATGCTGCAATGGCCGGACGATCCGACGGACGGCCCAGGTGCATGTCACTGCCATGCCGACGAACATGAACACCAGCGATCCCCAGACCGGAAATGACATTCTCGATGGCGGTCGTCCGGCTTTATCGGATCGAATGTCCAGTGTCTGAGCGCCGAACGGCACCAGTACCTGGACAGTCTCGTGTTGCCCCTGGGCCCCGCTCGTGCATACGGAGATGCCGCTGATGTCCGGGAACTCAGACTTGAGGACCGCTTTCAGGTCGTGAGCGTCCATGGTCAATGACGAGCAGGCCGGGGGCGTCTGTACGAATCTGGCGGACATACCGTGTTCCTTCACGGCGAGGAAACTCGCTCGTTCGCCCTCGGGCATCGCCTGGAGCGTCTGCACCAGGCCGACGATACGGTAAGCGGTCTGCCAGGGCCACGGAGGATTCGGCGGTCCCCACGGGACATATACCAGGGCGATGAACAATGGGAAGGTCGCCGCCGATGAGGCGGCGATGATGGCCAGGATCTGGCCAAGGGTCGTGGCAAAGAAGTTTCGCATCAAGACGCCGTGACATCGGCCTGAAAACTATAGCCATCCGATCGTGCGGTGCGGATCAAATCATCGAGTACGTCGTCGCCGCACAGTTTTCGACGCAAGCGACTCACCAGCAGATCGATGGACCGGACGGCGATCGGAAATCCTTCGCCACGTGTCCAGCTGATCAATTCTTCCCGAGAAAGCACCTGGCGCGGATGTTGACAGAACACCAGCAGGAGATCGGTTTCAGCGCCCGTCAGCGGAATACGAATACCTGCCGGGGATCGCGCAAAGCGGCGATACGGAAAAAACGTAAATCCGGAAAACATCAGCGCTGAAGCAATGACGGGCTTTAGCGAGGTCGCCCCCTGCATTGGCACGCGTCGCAATAGAGCTCGAATGCGAGCCAGCAATTCACCGAGGTCGAACGGCTTGCAAACGTAGTCGTCAGCGCCGAGTTCCAAACCCGTGACCTTGTCTGTCGGCTCGGCGAGCGCTGTCAGCATGATGATGCGCGGTCCCCCTGAAGCACGCAATTGCCGGCAGAGATCCAGTCCATTTTTGCCGGGAAGCATGATGTCGAGAAGAACCAGATCGATCTCGCCGTTACGCAGGATTTTGCTGGCCGCTTCCGCGCTGTCCGCCTCCTGGACGGTGAAGCCCCTGTCAACCAGAAATCGTACCAACGAGGTACGGATGTCAGTGTCGTCTTCGACGATAAGAATGCGCGCTTCGGTCATCGTTTTCGCTACAAGGAGCCAATCCGGAATGTGTGTGTTTGCACATTGTCTCTGAAACGGCCTTCAATTGCCTAAGCAAAATATGTCAGTTTAGACACATTGTGTGAATCGTTATGAAAATTAGTGACTTGCGGTAAATTCTGTTCGATCATCAAGGATTATTCGCGTTTAAACGGCACCCAATTCACGCTGAATATCGAGTGCAAAAAATCCAGGCGAAAGTTCCTTTTTTCCAATTTCATATTGTAGAGAATTCATTACCATGAGACATTGACAAATATAACTATAAATATATTGTCGATTGAAATTTTTAGGATCTGAATTCATTTTCCGTTGCCGGGTTGTCAGGCAGCGCGGGAGATTTTTTTTTGAAATTGTGAAGGAGCGTAACTCATATATTAATTAACGCCGGCGATTCAGATGAAGGTATGTAGGGTCCCGCATATAATAATTTTTGGAGATAAGAGAATGAGAGTTACATCGTGTGTGAAGGAATTGACGTGCATAGCCGCGGCATGCATGGTTTCTGGATTGGGTCTGGTCGGCTGCAGTGGCGGGTCCGTCGCATCGACAAGCGCGCGAACCACGACCAGTGCTGACGACGAAATCCTCGGCGTCTCGACTATCGCGTCCGTAGACCTGGACGGACCCAAAGTCCAGGCAATCGTCGTCAAGTATAAGGACACGCTGAAAGCGGGCTCGGTGAACCTGAATACTTACGACGCCTACAGTTATGCAAATCTCGCACAGATTTACGACGATTCCGCAGCGGCCACCAGGAACGGTTTGAATGGGCAGTATCCGGCCTTCGCACAAAATACCGGGACTCCCGGCGCTCCCACTTATGTTTATGTGAACTCCTCGCCGACGATCGACTCGACGAATCACACGGGCGCCGCCAGCGGCAATTATGTGATTATCGAACTCAACACCAATTATCTGCTGGCTGCTGCGACCCCTTACTGGAGAGCTGGTGTAGCGGGTGGGGTGGTGCAGAAAGCGGCCGTGACCCTGAGCGACAATTCCACCATCAGCGCCAGCGCCACGGTGAAAAGCAATTACGCGTCAGACTATTTCTATAACTTCGCCCCGGACGGCAGCGACAATTCCGTTTATCTGGACACGGTTCTGGATGACACTTCCTATGTTATCAACGGCATCACAGGTTACAAGCTCTATACGGACGCCGTTACGCCGTCCTATTCCGGGAAAACAGCGAACGGCGTTGCAATCACGTATCCGAATGCAACCAATCTTTCCATGGTTGCGGGGAGCCCATTTCAGGCTACCCAATGCTTCAGCGAATATGATGGTCAGTACCATGACGTCAGTCTGAAGTACAGCCTCTTCGTCCCCTCCGACTACGATCCGAGCAAGAAGTACATGGTTGTTCTGCATATCGAAGATGCTGGCGGGCTGGGCGACGACCCCTTGATCAGCCTGACAGAGGCGCAGGAAGCGGCCAACTATGCGTCGGACAGGGTGCAGGCGTTGGCTAAAGCTCAAGGTTACGGCGGGCTGATCGTCGTCATTCCGCAGATACCCAATTCAGGTCAGAGCGTGGCCGATAACCTGACGGGCAACGAATACCTGCCCGCGACCTGGCAGCTGATGGATTACATCACGTCCAAATACAATATCGATACCAATCGCATTTATGCGTCCGGTCAGTCCATGGGGGGTATGCAGATATTGGATATGGCCGCCCAACGCGATAACTACTTCGCAGGCATCTGGGCGATCGGCTCGCAGTGGGGCAACAATTACAACAAGAGCGCCACGTATAACGGCAAGCAATACTATACGTACCCCACCGATGGGAAAATCATTACCAACGCGAATTGGCAGAATTGGTACTACTCGATTTCCGATGACAATATTCTCGCCACCAACATGACTGGCGATGCCACAGCCACCGGATATTGGAATCAGACCCAGACGCTCTTCAGTAGTCTTGCCGGCGTGACCATTCCCTATGCGACCTGGGACCCGACGACTACCTCCGAAACGCAGGAAAACACCTTGCTGACGGCTCTGCTGGGGACATCGAGCAAGTTGGGCATCTACTGGAATGCGCTGGCGAACGGCAGCCATAAGATGACATGGGTATATGCCAACGGAATTTCCGATAGCTACGACTGGCTCCTCAGCCAGACCAAGCAGAGCGAGGACGCTCGTGGCAAGCTGAATCTCAGCGGTGCTTACGCGGATGGACTCGGCACTTATGGCTACAACAGCATCACCTATTGAGCCGATGATATCGACGGTCTCATAAGCGCGAAGGGGCTGTGAAGATGGCCCCTGTGTAGAAGGCAAGCAGCGCTCAAATTCATCTGGATTGGAGCGCTGCTTTCTCTGTCCTTCGTAGAAGCTGCGTTCAGTCGCCCGCGCCGCCGTGCATTCCAGCGCAGTGGCGCGCCGCTATTTGCGTGGCCGACTCGTTCGTTGCGTTGACTTTCGGTGCCCATTTGCGCTGTAGCAGAACCAGCGTGCTCGTTGCGCCCGTCAGCAGAAACACGAAGATTGCCATCATGGGCCACTTGTAGCTACCGCCTATATGCAGCAGCCACCCCGAAAGACTGGCCGAGACGCCACCGGCGAGACTCGCGGCCACCTGTTGCAAGCCGGTGTTCAATCCGACCGCCTGTTTCGGAATCAGCGTCAGCTTGCACAGCGCGAGCGTATTGGCGGTGACGAGGCCGAGCAGCGACAGTGAAAGCACGTTCCAGAACAAAGCCATCTGCAAGGACGGCGCATACGCGCCGAGCAGAACCGTCGTGCCGCCGATGAACCCCGCGACGATAAAGCATTTGCGCACGATCACCGCATCGTGGCCGCGCGCGATGATCCGATCCGCCCCCCATCCTGCCAGCGCGGCGACGATCGCGATGCCGGCAAAGCTGAAGAATGTATAGAGCCCCGACTTTTCGAGCGACAAGCCGCGCTGCTCGACCAGATACGCGGGCATCCACGTCATGCAATAGAACGCGAAATAGCTGTAGCAGAAGTTGTTGACGAGGCCGCCCCATACCACCGGGCTCACCAGAAGATTCTTCAACGGCACCGACGAAGCGCGTTGTTTCGCCACCGTCAGTTCGATGCGCGACGGAAAGTCGTTTTTCACCATCGAAAGCCACGGCAACAGCCAGATCAATCCGATCAGGCCTGTCGCGACGAACATTGCCTGCCACGAGTAGTTGACGATGATCCACGCTGCGATCGGTGCACCGAGTGCGGGCCCCATCTTGCCGCCGACCGAAAAGATGCCGAGCGCGGTGCCTTTCTGCGTTTCCGCGAAGTTGTCGGCCAGATAACGATAAGTGGCCGGTACGACGACGGACTCGGCGACGCCGATCAGAAGCCGCATGACGATCAGCGCGGCGAGGCTCGTCACCATGCCGGTCGCGGCCGCGGCGATGCACCACAGCACGAAGCAGATCGCGTACGGCCATTTGACGCCGTAGCGGTCGACGATCCAGCCCATCGGCATCTGCACGAGGCCGTACGACCAGAACACCGCCGAGTTGAGCCAGCCGCGCTCGACGCTCGTCAGCGCAAATTCGCGCACGAAATGCTTGTCCGCAAGCGCGGCGGACAGGCTCGTTCGATCGACGAAGGAAATCAGCAGGCCGAGTGCGAGCAGCACGAGAATGGCCCACCGGTTTTCGGCGGCGCAAGGGTGCCTTTGTCTATCTTCCATGGTTCTTTCTCTTCTCAGGTAAGCAACTAGCCGGACGAAAAATGGGCCGCTGAAACGAACATCGGCGGCCCGCTATGCTGGGCCGCCGATGTTGTGTTTCATTCAACCGGAGCTGCTGGTCAGAAGTGGATTTCAGCCACGAACATAGGAACGGAAGTCTGGGTCGTGCCGGGTTGCGCGGAGGCTGGTGTGCCGTACATGTTGTGCCAGTACTCGTAACCGAGGCCTGTGTACACGGTGCGCGGATGACCAGCGAACGATCCGACGTCCACCAGCAGATTGACGCGGGTCAGGAATTCCGTGGTGGTCTGCACGCCGAAACCATCTTTGCCCTTGGGTCCGGTGAGGCTGGCGAAGCCTTTGAACACGAGAGGAACCGGACCGAGTCGGAACGGGTAGAGCCACGAACTTTCGAGGTGCACGGCGGGGTTGAAGCGCACGTCCACGTTCGCGATGCCGTTGTGGTTGCTTTCCGTGCGAACGCCGAGCGTGACGTTCCAAAAGCCGTTCGGGATCGCAAACTCGAGGGTGGGGCCCGCCACGAACATGCGGGCGCGTTCGGCGAAGGAATCGTTCTTGGCGCCGAACTCGTAGCCGAGGGTCAGGCCGAAGTCGCGGATGAATCCATACGAGAACGATTTGCCGAACACCTTGCTCGCACTGAGCGAGACCCGGCCTACGCTGTAGACCTCCTGCGCGCCGCCGGAGCCCGGCGTCGGATAGCCGTACTGGTTGGTCGGACCGGCTTCCGGGTTCGCCATGCTGGAGACCAGGTAGTCGACGTTGAACGCATAGCTACCGTACTTGAAACCACCTGTGGTCGTCAGAAAGCCGATGTTCTGCGTGATCTTGGCGGGTGCCCCGGATGCGGTTCGCACGCCGGGATAGTAGAAATTGGAACCTACGCGGTAGCCGATATACGTGTCGTTCCACGAGGTCGGCGGAGCGAACAGGCCTGGCGGCGGCGACAGCGGCGCGGTCAAGGTGCTGACCTGCGACAGCGTGACCGGT
Source organism: Burkholderia sp. JPY481 (assembly GCF_038900515.1). Classification (NCBI taxonomy): domain Bacteria; kingdom Pseudomonadati; phylum Pseudomonadota; class Betaproteobacteria; order Burkholderiales; family Burkholderiaceae; genus Burkholderia; species Burkholderia sp. JPY481. Next base: position 77,488 of record NZ_JAYMRT010000005.1, on the reverse strand, counting down.
GCCGAGTTCAGGTTCGCTGCGGCGGCGGTCGCGTTGCTGTCCGTCTGGGCAAGCTGAACCGCTTGAGTGTTTCCCTGCGCCGTCGGCGATGTATCCGCCGCATGCGCGATACCCGTCAAGTAGCCGAAGAAGGCGATACCTAACAGCGGCATGCCGAGAGCTGTGGTTTTTTTCATGTCTCTTCCATATTTGTTGATACGCAAGATGTGGTCGATGCCCGACTCTCGATTGTTTTCGTACCGTCGGCGGTTGATTCCGGTGGTCAACGCAGTGATACCTGCCGCGGTGGTATGGAATGTATGCGATGCATGCGTGCCTGCCTTTACACAAAAATGAGATTCGCTGGCACTTTTTAATCAGAAGAGGGTGTATTCGGGTAAGTCACAGGTCGCGGGTCAACCGTTGCGTGCGTCTCGGTACCCGCGTCGTCCGCTAGAAAAGTCCCAGTGAATCTGATTTTTGTGTAAGGACGCCCGGCGAGGCATCCCATATTCTTGGCTCCGACAGCGGCACGTCGCTACTTCGCTTGCACGCTTCACCAGGCGATTTCGTTTAGCTCAGCCAACGAAATCGACGTGTATAAAAGCATCGCCGTTGCGATGCATATAAAAATGGAGATATCGCATGAGAAGGTGCACCACTCTCGCAGCCGGCGCAGTCTTGTGTTGCGCGTGCGTTCCCCCGGCGTTTGCGCAGTCTTCGGTCACGCTCTATGGCGTGCTCGACAATGGCATCGCGTATCAGAGTTCGAGCGGCAACAATTCGGCAACCCGCGCGGTGCCCGGTGGACTCTTCGCGACGCGTTACGGCTTCAAGGGCAGCGAGGATATCGGCGGCGACCTGCACGTCAATTTCCAGTTGGAGCAGGCGTTCTCCGGTCAGACGGGGGCGGCGACGGACCCGACCAAGGCCTTCAATCGTCTTGCGTTCGTCGGCATGTCGGGCGGGTTTGGCGAGGTCCGCTTCGGCTTGCAAAACTCGCCGCAATACGACGTGCTGCAGGCAGTAATGGACCCGTCATGGGTCAAGAGCATCGCTTCGCCGATGAATAACTTCAACGCGCTGATCATCCGCGCGAACAATGGCATTTCCTACTACACGCCGACGTTTGACGGTCTGAACGCCAAGTTCATGGTGGCATTGCGCGACCCGGCCGCGGGCGGCGGCAACGGCATCGGGTTCTACAACGCGGTCGTCCAGTACGTCAACGGGCCGTTGAATGTGGCGGCGGGCTATGAAAGAGGCGACGAACCTGCCGTCGGTGCGGGCGGCAGCTATGCGCTGGCGGGCGGTGCGGCCGCTGGTCCCGGCGCGGTGCTGAACGTGTTCAATGCGGGTGCTTCGTATGCAATCGGCGCGAACCGCATCTGGCTCGCCTATCACACGGAGAATCTGACCAATACGCCGAAGTACATGCAGCACGACGTCTACCAGATCTCGGACTCGTATCAGTTCGACCCGTTTTCCCTGCTTTCGGTGATGTACGGTTACTTGCACGATCGCACCGGGAAGGGCAACAACGCGCAGCAATTGGGCGTGCTGTTCGAGTACTCGCTGTCCAAATCGACCGAGCTTTATACGGCGGCGGGCTTTCTCCAGAACAGGAACCAGGCGGCATACACGCTCTCCGGCACCGCGTATTCGGGCCTCGCGATCACTCCTGGCACCAATACACGCGGCATCGGAGCCGGCCTCGTCCACAAGTTCTGAAGAGCGATCCAGACCGAAGTCAAGTTACGCCATCGAAGCTCTCCTCAGTTGCCATCACCGCCGATAGTTCACCTGTATCGCGGGCGTACCTGGCGCCGCTGCGCGCGGCGTGGCGCAGGGTACCGAGCATCGCTTCCGGCACGCGCGCGGAAATGCATGGAAAAATTCCGGTGGTTTCCGCGATCCATTCGACAGTGCTAGGATGATGCCCCGAGGCCGGGGCGGCTTCCTTTGTGATCAGGGTAAATCCCTTCTCGCGTTTGCCTACGTTGCACGCTATCTGCAACAGACGTGCGCCACTTTCGAACAGGGCGTGGCGCGGGCAAAGCAGCGAGGAGACGACCGGTGTAGCCTCGGCACCCACTACAAGCACTGCATGCCGGGCGGCGCAGCGGTTCACGCGCGCATCGGCGGCTGTCGATTTCCCTTCGCGCCCCGCAATTGCCATGCGGGCCTCGAGCGCAGGCGAATCGGCCGTCAAGGAGACTGTATGACTCACAGCGCCGCGGCAAAACATCAGCCCAGGGCGATCGCGAAGACGAAACGGACTACCGTACCGAAGGTCCGCTTGTACGTCGAGCGTCCCGAAGTGAAGAACTGGTTCGTGCACGTCGGCCATGTGACCGACCGCGGCCGCTGGCGCACCGAGCCGCATGCGCATCCCGCCTACGGTCAGATCATTTTCGTGCGCAGCGGGCGCGGCGTGATGAATCTGGAGGGCGAGAGCGTACCGTTCGAGGGCCCTTGCGCGCTGCTGCTGCCGACCGAATGCGTGCATGGCCTCGACTACGAAGTCGACGTGGACCGCTGGGTCGTGACGATCGAGGTCGCGTATCTGACGCAGGTCAACGCGAAGCTGCGCGAGTTCATCGCGCTGTGGGAGGCGCCGCGGGTGATTCCGCTCGGCGGCTCCGCCGATGCGGGCATGGAGTTCTACAGCCTCGTCGATAGCCTGAAACAGGAAGCCGAATCCGATGCGGTCGGCCATGTGGTCGGCACCGAAGCGTTGTTGACCACGCTGCTGCTGAAACTCGCGCGCTCCACCCCGCTCGAACAGACCGCGAACGAAAGCGCGACCCGCAACGACGTGCGCCAGGTGGACCGCTTCCGCAAGCTGATCGACGAACACTACCGCGAGAATCTGACGCTGCAGGATTACGCGTCGATGATGGCGGTGTCGCTGGTGCAATTGCGCGCGGCCTGCGCGTCGGCGTCCGAGCAAAGTCCGACCAAGATGATTCACGCGCGCATCATCACCGAAGCCAAGCGCAATCTGATTTTCGGCGATATGTCGGTCGAGCAGATCGCGTTCGGGCTCGGCTTCGCGGACGCCGCGTACTTCACGCGTTTCTTCCGCAGGGAAGTGGGCCAGGCGCCGAGCCAGTTCCGCGTCGCGGCGCGTCAGCAGCCGAACCGCTAGCGCATGGCTACGCGGGCGCGCGCCAACGTCGTCTTCAATAAGTCCAGGCGAATCGGCTTTTTGTGCAGGGACGGCCGCGGGCGATTCGACTACGCTTGAGCAGATCGCTCACATCGCCTGCGTTCTTACGTTCATCGAATATGACCCGGTTGTTCCAGCAGAATCGCGCCGCGCGCCACGCGCTGACGGTGGCGTGCGCCGTGCTGACGTTGTCGGCGGCCATGGTCGGCGCGCCGTTGCGCGCCGCTACGTTGCCGACGTCGGCACCCAGCGAACTCGTTTATATCGGGACGCTGCACAAGCAGATCAGCGCGCTGCGCTTCGATACCGCCACCGGCGCACTGACGGCGCTCGGGCCGGTTGCCGAAGGGCCGAAATCGACGTGGGTCGCGGCGTCACCGCACGCGCCGATACTCTATGCGGTCGACGACGACAGTGCCAAAGAAGGCAGCATCACCGCCTACGCGGTCAATCACGACGACGGTTCGCTGAACACGCTCGGCACGGTGGCGACGGGCGGCATGGGCACCACGTTCCTGCGCTTCGACACAACGTCGATGACTTTGCTCGGCGCGAATTACAACAGCGGCTCGGTATCGAGCATCGCCGTCAATGCCGACGGCAGCGTCGGGCCGCTCGTGTCGACGCTCGCCGAGACCGGTTCCGGTCCGAACCGACGCCAGGCGAGCGCGCACGCGCACGGTATCGCGATCGATCCATCCGGCCGCTATGCGCTGGTTGCCGATCTGGGCGCCGACCGCGTGTTCGTCTATCGCTTCAATCGCGCCACGCATGCGTTGTCGCAGGACGACGGCACGCGCGCGGCCACCTGCGTCGCGCCGCCGGGCAGCGGTCCGCGTCACCTCGAGTTCTCCGCGAACGGGCAGTTCGTTTATCTGCTGACCGAGTTGAGCGCGGAAGTGATGGTGTTTCGCTGGGATGCCGCGCAAGGCACGCTGACGCACGTGCAGTCGGTGCCGGTCGGCACCGACGGATTCGACGGCGTAAAAAGCGGCGCTGAAATCGCGCTCGGTCGTGATGGACGTTTCGTGTATGTCGAGAATCGGGGCGAAAACTCGCTGGTGGTTTATCGCGTGAATGCGGAGACGGGCGAGCTCTCGCTCGTGCAGCGCATCGCGTCGGGCGGCGACAAGCCATGGGGTTTCGGCATCGATGCAACCGGCCGATGGCTGCTGGTCGCGAATCAGCGCAGTGGCAGCGTCAACGTGTTCAGCATCGATGCGGCGTCGGGCAGGTTGGCGGACACGGGGCACTCGGCCGCTGTCACCGATCCGTCGAGCGTCGCGTTCGTCAAATAGCTCGCTACATCTCCAGCAGCACCTCGCGCAGCGCATTCAGCGATGCATCGCGCGGATTCCTCGGCCGCTGCAACGCAATCGGCAATTCGCGCGCGATACGGCTCGGGCCATTTGCGCCCGCCGGCGACAACAGCAGCACGCGGTCCGACAGACTCAGCGCTTCGTCGAGATCGTGCGTGACGAGCAGCACCGTCGTGCCGCGGGCGTGCTTCAGCGAGCAGCAGCTGTTGCAGTCGCGCGCGTGTGATCGCATCGACGGCGCTGAATGGTTCGTCGAGCAGCAAGCTTGATATAGACGTTGCAGTGATTGGCGCGGGCAGCGCCGGCCTCTCCGCGTTTCGTGCCGCGAAGGCGAAGGGCGCGAGCGTCGTGCTGATTGAATGCGCCCGTTACGGGACGACTTGTGCGCGCGTCGACTGCATGCCGTCGAAGCTACTGATCGCCGCCGCGGAAGCCGCGAATGCGGCGCGTCGCACTGCGCCGTGGCGTGCACATCGATGGCGCCGTGCGGATCGACGGAGCCGAAGTGATGGCGCGGGTCAAAGCTGAACGGGACCGCTTCGTAAAGTTCGTAGTTGAGTCGACCGAAGGCCTTCCTGCTGACGAGCGTCTGATTGCCTACGCGCGGTTCATAGACGACAACATACTGCAAGTTGGCGACGGTACTCGCGTGCACGCGAAGAGCATTGTGATAGCAACGGGTTCCACGCCATTTTTTGCCCGCGATGTACCAGGCGCTCGGAGATCGCGCAATTGTCAACGACGATGTGTTCGCCTGGGACGATTTGCCGCGCAAGGTGGCGGTGATAGGCGCGGGCGTGATCGGGCTTGAACTTGGTCAAGCGCTTGCGTGGCTGGGAGTGGAGGTGACGATGCTCGGCGCGCGTGGACATGGTGGTCCGTTAAGCGATCCTGCCATCAAGAATCACGCGCGCGAGGTGTTTAGCGAGGCGTTCCATTTCGAGCCGCATGCGGTGGTAGAAGCAGCGACGCGTGAAGGTGACAACGTGCGCTTGCGGTATCGCGATGGCGCTCGCGTCGTGCGTGACGAGACGTTCGACTATGTTCTGGTGACGGCGGGGCGTCGGCCGAATCTGGACAAGCTTGCTCTACTCAACACGTCGCTGGAGATCGATGCACGTGGTGTGCCTGTGTTCGATGCTGCGATATTGCAGGCGGGCAGGCATCCTGTGTTTATCGCTGGTGATGCGATGACGTCCTGCCGCTGTTGCATGAGGCCGCCGACGAAGGACGCATTGCTGGAGAGAATGCAGCGCATGTGGCACTCGACGTACATGGCGAATTGGAGCCGTTTGTGCGGCGTGCGCCAATGTCTATCGTGTTTACCGAGCCTGGTATTGCTATGGTAGGAGCGCGGTTTGTCGATCTGGCAGTCGACTCGTTTGTCACCGGCGAAGTGAGTTTCGGAGATCAGGGCCGCAGCCGCGTTATTCTGCGCACTCGCGGAATGATGCATGTGTATGTCGATAAGGCGTCCCGCCGGTTTCTCGGCGCTGAGTGGATCGGCCCGGATGCTGAACACATCGCGCATCTTCTTGCGTGGACCCTGCAGATGGGCCTCGCGGTGGATAACATGCTCGCAATGCCCTTTTATCATCCTGTTGTTGAAGAGGGTTTGTGGACTGCATTGCGCAGTGTCGCCGCGCAGTTGGCTAATGGTTGATTCTCGCGAGCTCGGAGCGCTGTTGCTGCGCTGCTTGCCCAGCTCTGATGGCATTGGTCGCCTCCGGGCCAGAGCGCCATGTCTGGACCCGGATGCCGAAGCTTGCGCATCAGTTGTGCGTCAGCGGTCTTGCATTTTCAGCAAGGTCGAGCACAAGCATATCGATGTGATTCCGGTCCGAATCGAAGCGCTAAACAAGGGACGACGATTGAGGCGGCGGCAAGCCGTGCCGCCCGTCGGGACGCTCCATTCGCGATCAGCGCCGTCAAATTTCCCAGCTGATCGCCGATCTCAATCCGGACTCAATCGAGGCCGGGTCGGGACATCACACGATCAAGGCAGACGCTCAGTTCGCGGGCAAAGCCCAAACAAAATGGCCCGCGCGCTGAAGGAAACTCAAGCGGTTCAGAACTGCACCCCAAAGGTTGGATCCGTGTCCAACTTTTGGAGTGCAGTTCATTGCGGCTTGGCCCCTCAAAACAACGCGCCGCGCATCGACGGTCGCGATGCGCGGCGCGTTGCGCCGACGCCTCGCCGCGTCAGCAGGCTCGAGCAGTTCGACTAGTAGTCGAAGCCGGGACCACCGGCTCCGGGTCCCGCGGGCGACGCAGCCGGTGCTGCATCTTTCGGCGTTTCGTGCACGGTGGCGTCGGTCGTCAACAGCACGCTCGCCACGGAGGCGGCATTCTGCAGGGCCGTGCGCGTGACTTTAGCGGATCGACCACGCCGGTTTCGACGAGGTCGCCGTATTCGCCCGTGGCCGCGTTGTAGCCATAGTTGTCGATTTCCGCCTGCGCGGCGTGCGCTGCTGCCAGCTTGGTCGTCGCGACGTAAATCAACGGAGCTGCTAGGCAATAGTTGCGCAGCGAGTCGTAGTTCAGGGACGCGACTCGGGCAGCGCGATTCGCCTAGAGTTCGATGTAGCCTTCCGCAGCCATCTGCCGCATGAGTTCGCGCACGGGTGGCCAAGAAAGCCCGAACTCCTCGCTCAGTGCCACCTCGTCCAGGCTGGAACCCGGCGCCAGCTCCATCCTAAGGATGCGACGCCGTAAAGCTTGTCTCAAAGCTGCCTTGCGGTCTTGCGACGGAGCCTGCCCATCTTCATGGTCCTTATCAGCGACGTTCCTCTTCATACACTCCTTTGTTGCATCCGTTGTAGGTGGCGCGTTTGCGCTATTGAGCCGGGTAATTTTCCGCCCGCTTCCCATCAGTTCAGTAGGCGAGTTATGCAGGATCCCGAGATACCTAGGACATTCCCTATACGGCGTCCCAAGCTTTGTAAGCGTCGAAAGCTCAGATTGTTACTCCTGCCGGCAGCGGTCAGCCTCGAACCCCGGCCTAGGTGGGCTCCGAGAGAAATCCATGTCCGGTCGCGCTTTTCCGCAAAATCTACAGAAAAGTGCCTCATTACCAAAAGTATCGAAAAGTACCCAGAAAATGTAGCTGGGCAGTGCAATTTGAATTGTTACTCTCCAATACATGCATTAGGCACCGCTGAACTCGACGTCCGCGCATGGTTATTCTGTGCTATGCGCAAAGAATGGCGTTTCGTTCGATTGGATAGCCTTGCCATGTTTGCTTTCGGCTCATGCATTCGCACTTCTGCGATGAAACTGGCTCGGGGGCGGCTAAAAGGAGTGAGACAACGCAAGTGACGGCCCTGCAAAGGTCAATACGTCACGCGCTTCAATTTTTTGAACCTGCCAGTTGAGATGACAGAATGGCCCAAAACCTGACGTTCGCACCAGGAGGCGTAGTCCATCCCGGCGCAATCAACGCGGAAGACACCTCCGCCCCTGCGAAATCAATCGCAGTCTCCGGGACCGATATTCTTTCGGTCAGGAACCTGTCGAAAATCTTCGGACCGAAGCCAGAGCGTGCCGCTGAACTCGTTAAGCAAGGTGTCGGTCGGAACGAAATTTTCGAAAAGACCGGCAACATGGTTGCAGTCAATAACGTCAGTCTCACCGTCAAGGCGGGCGAGATATTCGTCGTCATGGGCCTCTCAGGTTCCGGTAAATCGACGCTGGTTCGACTGCTCAACCGCCTGATTGAACCCACGTCCGGCCAGGTTGTTCTCGAAGGCCGCGACATCGCCCCCATGTCCACATCGGAACTGCGCGAAGTTCGCCGCAGGAAGATGGCGATGGTGTTCCAGTCGTTCGCGCTTCTGCCAAACCGCACGGTGCTCGACAACATTGCCTACGGTCTCGAGGTTGCCGGTCTGAAGAAGGCAGAACGGTACGAAATCGCGCGCGCCGCGCTGACCGGAGTCGGTCTGGGCTCGTACGAAAAGCTGCTTCCCAGCGAATTGTCCGGCGGCATGCAGCAGCGCGTCGGCCTTGCACGCGCACTTGCGGTGAACCCGTCGGTGCTTCTGATGGACGAGGCGTTCTCGGCACTAGACCCGCTGATTCGATTCGAAATGCAGAGCGAACTTCTGCGACTGCAGAAGGAAGAGCAACGGACCATCGTCTTCATCTCGCACGACATCGAAGAAGCCATCAAGATTGGAGGTCGGATTGGCATCATGAAGGACGGCTGCCTGATTCAGGTCGGCACACCTTCCGAGCTTATCCAATCGCCTGTAGACGCGTACGTACGGGACTTCTTCCGCAATGTCGACGTCTCCCGCTTTCTCAAGGCTTCGACTCTCATGACGGGGGTCGACCAAAGGCTGCTGTCTTGCGACATCGGCACATCCGCTGAGCGTTACCTCAATCAGCTTATTGATAGCGGCGTTGAATGCGGCTATGTATGCGACGACGCAGGTCGATATCAGGGTTGTGTCACCCCAGCATCACTTCACAAGGCGGGTACGCGTCCGGTACGGGACGCGCTGCTCCGCGATGTGAATGCGGTTTCACTCGATGCGGACTTGCACGAGCTCGCGTCCATCGCATTGAGTCAGGAACACGACGTACCCGTCACTGATACGGCCGGAAAGCTCGCAGGCGTGGTGTCCTGTCGGACGATACTGAAGCAGGTTATGGAACGGAGGGCAGCATGAATTCGTCACTCATCGGCAAGTTTGCGGAAGACGCCGTCAATTTTCTCTTTCAGCATTTCCGCGGCGGCTTCGACGGATTCTCTGCGGCGCTAGGCGCAGTGGTCAAGCTGTTGGAGGACGGGCTAGGTACCATCCCATTTGTCGCCATGCTCGTCATCTTCGTGGCTTTTGCCTTATGGCGGCGTGGCATCGTGTTTGCGGTCTTCGTGGGCGTTGCACTCTCGGCCATCCATTACATGGGACTGTGGACGCAAACCGTCTCCACGCTCGCGCTCGTCATTGCCGCAACATTCTTTAGTCTCGTCGTGGGTGTACCACTGGGCATCTGGGGGGCAAGGAACAAGCACGTGGAAGTCGTTTTGCGCTCGCTGCTGGATTTCATGCAGACGATGCCTGCCTTTGTGTATCTGATTCCGGCCGTCATCCTGTTCGGATTGGGCCGGGTTCCGGCCGTGATTGCCACCGTCGTTTTTGCCATGCCGCCCGTCGTGCGTCTCACCACGCTGGGTATCCGGCAGGTGCGGGAAGAGTTGCTGGAGGCAGGGCGCTCTTTTGGCAGCACGGACATGCAACTTCTCTGGAAAATCCAGTTGCCGAACGCGCTGCCGTCCATCATGGCCGGCGTGAACCAGACCATCATGATGGCGCTTTCGATGGTCGTCATCGCATCGATGATTGGCGCCGGTGGCCTGGGTGAGTATGTGTTGAGCGGTATTCAACGGCTCGACATCGGGATCGGCTTCGAAGGTGGCCTCGGAGTCGTATTGCTTGCCATCGTGCTCGACCGCCTGACCGAAAGCTTCGGCATGAAGGCGAAGAAGGCAAAACGCGGCGTTCGAACCGCAAAGGCTGGCACAGGCGCCGCAGCTCGCACCTGACGGATTTAAAAGCGACCACGCAGATAACCTTTTACTAGTGCTGATTGCACAGCAGGCGCCGTGCAATCAGCAAAGGCAGTAATGATGTTGGGTACCGGGTCGTCACTTGGCCGACCCCATCAATTTCTCAATGATTTTATGTTCACGTAGGAGTGCTAGATGAAAACTAATCTGCTCAAGGCGCTTATTGCGAAAGTAGCGATAACGACGGTCGTTGCCATCGGCGCTGGGTCTGCCGTCGCGGCCGAACCTATCAAGATGGCAGTAACAAACTGGGCAGACGTCCTGGCCGTTGCCAACGTGGCCAAATACGTGCTCGAGACCAAGCTGCAGCAGCCGGTCAAATTTGTGCAGGCCGACATCGGCATTCAGTATCAAGGTGTTGCGCGCGGCGACCTCGACATCATGGTGGGCGGCTGGCTGCCGGTTACCCACGCGGCTTACTACGCGAAGTACAAGAACGACCTGGATGACGTCGGCATTATCTACACGGGAGGCAAAAACGGCTGGGCCGTGCCAGCGTACATTCCCGCGTCAGAACTGTCGTCAATTTCCGACCTCAACAAGCCGGACGTCAAAGCCAGGCTGAATGGGACCATTGACGGTATCGAGCCCGGCGGTGGCCTGATGCAGGCATCCGAAAAGACAATCAAGGATTACGACCTCAACGGCTACAACCTGCAGTCATCGAGTGAGGCCGGCATGCTCGCTGGCGTTTCGCGAGCCTATCAGTCGAAGCAATGGGTTGTTGCCACCGTATGGAGTCCCCACTGGCTTTTCCAGAAGTGGCAGATGCGTTACCTCAAGGACCCGAAGGGAACATTGGGTGGTGAGGAGCAGGTCCACGCCTTCGCGTCCAAAAAATTTGCGAGCGAATTTCCCCGTGCGGATGTCTTCTTCAAGCATTTCAAGCTGACGCTCGCTGACGTCGAATCAATCGAGTACGAAGGCAATTCCACGAACGACTATGCAGCCGCGGCGAAAAAATTCGTCGATGCACATCCCGACAAGGTGACGGCCTGGCTGCAGCAGTAGTCCAGACGAGTGAAGCCCAACCTGTTCTCGGCGAGTTGGGCATTACTCCTTACCCGACGGGAAATTAGAGCGCTGAATTACGGCAACAGTTGTTCTAGCAAGACTTGCTTTAAACGATTTCATCCGGAGTGACTACGTGAACGAGAACTCTCGCTTTTTTGCTGAAACCCTCCAGAGCCGCGACCCGGTTATCGCATCAGAGATTGCGTTGGAGTTGCGTCGGCAGCAGACGCAGATTGAGCTGATTGCGTCCGAAAACATCGTCTCGGCAGCGGTGATGGAAGCGCAGGGTACCGTGCTGACTAACAAGTACGCCGAGGGATACCCGTCGAAGCGCTATTACGGCGGCTGCGAGCACGTGGACAGGGTCGAAGCGCTCGCCATTGACCGCGTCAAAGCCCTGTTCGAAGCAGAATACGCCAACGTGCAGCCTCATTCGGGCGCACAGGCGAACGGTGCTGTGATGCTGGCGCTCGTAAAGCCGGGCGATACGGTGATGGGCATGTCGCTCGATGCGGGCGGCCACCTGACGCATGGAGCCCGCCCTGCGCTTTCCGGCAAGTGGTTCAACGCCGTCCAGTACGGCGTGAGTCCGGACACGTATCGCATCGATTACGAGCAGGTCCGCCGGCTCGCGGAAGAGCACCGTCCGAAGCTCATCATCGCCGGCTATTCAGCCTATCCGCGTGCTTTGGATTTCGCAGCGTTCCGCGAGATTGCCGATAGCGTTGGCGCGCTGTTGATGGTCGATATGGCGCACATTGCGGGCATCGTTGCAGCCGGCCGGCACGAGAATCCGATTCGGTTTGCGGATGTGGTGACGTCGACCACCCACAAGACGCTTCGCGGTCCGCGAGGCGGGTTTATCCTCACGAACAAAGGCGACATTGCCAAAAAAATCAATTCCGCCGTCTTCCCTGGGCTACAGGGTGGTCCGCTCATGCACGTCATCGCAGGCAAGGCGGTGGCATTTGGTGAGGCGCTTCGTCCGGAGTTCACGGCGTATATCGACCGGGTGCTGCGTAACGCGCGGGCGCTCGGCAACGTCTTGAGGTCAGGCGACCTGAGTCTGGTGACGGGCGGGACAGACAACCACTTGCTGCTGGTCGATTTGCGCTCAAAGAAGTTGACCGGCACGCAAGCTGAAAAGGCGCTTGAGCGTGCAGGTATCACCTGCAACAAAAACGGTATCCCATTCGACACGGAGAATCCGACCGTCACTTCGGGAATCCGGCTCGGCACGCCTGCAGGTACCACGCGCGGCTTTGGAACCGAGCAGTTCGAACAGATTGGACACATGATTCTGGAGGTTTTGGCCGCGCTCGAACAAGCGCCCGACGGCGACGAACGGGTCGAGCGTGCTGTGCGCGGCCGCGTGCGAGACCTCTGCAACCAGTTCCCGATTTACTCACATGCGGACGCTCTTGTTTAACCCACAAGAGCGCGAAGACTTCGACAAGTCGTCGAAACAAGTTGTCATCCTTTATTTGAAGAGAGAATCAAGATGAGCTTCGAGGGAGTACATACACCACTGGTCACGCCGTTCAAGGCAGACGGCGAGATTGATTATGATTTGCTCGGGAAGCATGCTGCCAATCTGGCGGGCCGTGTGGCGGGTCTGGGAGTCGGAGGGACCACGGGCGAATACTATGCGCTCAGTTTCGATGAGCGTGTCCGGACGTTCAACGCAGTAGCCGAAGCCGCCGGCGGCAAGACGTACCTCACGGCCGGCATCAACGCGACTACGACGAATGAGGTCATCCGCCTCGGTCAGGAGGCGAAGCGCGCCGGGCTACCTGCATTGTTGCTTGCTACACCGTATTACGCCCAGCCGACGCAGGAAGAGTTGCTGAGCCACATGCTGAAGGTGGACGACAGTCTCGACATGCCCGTCATGCTCTACAACTTTCCGGCGCGCACCGGGACGGAAATCAGCGATACCGTGCTGGAAAAGCTGCTCGAGCGGCCAAACTTCGTCGCGATGAAGGAGAGCACCGGCGATATCTCGCATCTGCATCACCTTGCCACGCACTTCAGCGACAGGCTGGTGCTGAGTTGCGGAATGGACGACCAGGCGCTCGAGTTTTTCGTTTGGGGCGCAAAGAGCTGGGTCGGCGGTGCTTCCAACTTCCTGCCGGAAGCTCACACTGAGCTTTTCGACGCCTGCGTGAAGCGGCATGACTTCGAATCCGGCCGCAAGCTGATGGCGCAACTGCTGCCCGTGCTCGAACTGCTGGAACGCAGCGGGAAATTTATACAATACGTTCGATACGGATGTGAGCTGGCAGGTACGCCTGTTGGTGTCGCCCGGGCGCCCCTCGGTACGCTCACGGAAGACGAGCGCAGCGCGTTTTCCAGGCTGGTTCAACCTATGTTGCGCAACGCGAAGTAACGTTCATGGCCTCGAACCTGGAATTCGTGCGCTTCCCGGCTCCAGATGGGGTGAACGGGTGGTGGGAAAGTCTGCCGCCGCCTCGCCCCGCTGATACCGTCTCGTCTGAAAAGCGATTCGACTGGGTGATTATCGGCGGTGGAATCACGGGGCTATGTGCTGCCCGGCGCCTGGCTGAACTTGCACCCGAGGCCTCGATAGCACTGGTCGAGGCTGACCGTATTGGGCGCACCACAGCCGGACGAAATTCCGGGTTCTTCGTCGATTTACCGCACGACATTAGCAGTGAGAGCTACTCGCGAAGCGTTGAGGCGGACAAGGCGGATATTCGACTGCAGCGCCACGGTATCGACTACGTACGGTCGACGGTGAAACAACACGGCATTGACTGCGACTGGCGTGATGACGGCAAGTACCATGCTTCGGTGAACAGGAAGGGTCAAGCAGCACTGGCGCACTTTGCCGAGGGACTTGCTCGCATCGATGAAGAATTCAAATGGCTGGATGAAGCTGCTATCGCGACGGTAACAGGAACGGGGTTTTACCACGGGGCGCTCCTTACGCCAGGATGCAGCACGGTCCAGCCCGCGGCCCTGATGCGTGGTCTTGCTGCGACTCTGCCGGGGAACGTGAAGGTCTTCGAGCTCAGCGCAGTGAAGGGAATCGAGGACCAGGGGGCGAACAAAGTCTTGAGCTTCGCCGCCGGGAAGCTCGTGGCGAAGCGTGTGATTCGCTGCACCAATGCCTACGCCGCAAAATTCGGCGGGCATCCGAACGGCCTGTTGCCTGTGTACACATTTGCGTCGATGACTCGTGTGATGACGCCGGACGAAGTACGGCGGCTGGGCGGCACGCGCTCGTGGGCACTGATTCCGGCCGATCCGATGGGCTCGACCGTGCGGCGCCTGATTACTGACCGCATCTGCGTTCGCAACCATTTCGCGTTTCGACCCAGTCTTGAATTGTCAGAAGGCGACCTCGCGAAGGCCAGGAGCATGCATCAGCGGTCGTTCGACCGGCGCTTTCCGATGTTGAAAGGCGTTGAGCTTGAGTACACCTGGGGCGGCCCTCTGTGTCTAACTGTCAACAACGGGGCACTGTTCGGGCGCTGTGGCGATGGTGTTTTTGAAGCCGTCGGGTGCAATGGTCTGGGTCTGAGCCGGGGTTCTGCGTCCGGGAAGCTCATCGCAGAGTACGCACTGGGTCACAACAACGACCTCATTCACCAGCTTTTGAATCAGCCGCATCCGCGCTCACTGCCGGTTCGTCCCATTGCCGACGTCGCTGTCACTGCGGCTATCTGGATGAAGGAATTTTCGGCGGGTGCCGAGCTTTAAATCTTTGAGGACAGGACATGACGACCTATCAGGAATGGAAGCAGAAAGCCGAAACGTTGTCGCTGGACGGACGGGCGTTTATCGCCGGGCAGCGATGCCCGGCGGCATCGAACGAGACATTCCAGACCTTGAACCCGTCAACGGGAAAAGTACTAATCGATATTGCGAAGTGTGAATCGAAAGATATTGACCGGGCAGTTGCGGCGGCGAGAGATGCGTTTGAGTCCGGAGTGTGGTCAAAGGCGGCACCTGCCCAGCGAAAAGCAGTGCTCCTGCGGCTGGCGCAACTGATTGAGGAAAACACCGAAGAGCTGGCGCTCCTTGAGGCGCTCGAGGCCGGCAAGCCAATCAGCGAGTGCCTGGGACTGGACATTCCCGAGTCGGCGGCATGTATCCGCTGGCACGCGGAAGTCACCGACAAGCGATACGACGCGCTGTCGCCGTCGGGCGCGAGCGTTGTCAGCATGATTACGCGTGAACCGATTGGTGTCGTGGGCGCAGTGTTGCCATGGAATTTTCCGGCGCTGATGCTCGCGTGGAAAATCGGTCCGGCGCTTTCTGTCGGCAACAGCGTCATCGTGAAGCCCGCGGAGCAGACGTCGCTATCCACCTTGCGCATCGCGGACCTGGCTCTGCAAGCCGGTGTGCCCGCGGGCGTCTTTAGCGTCGTCACTGGTTTCGGCGAAAGCGCAGGCCAGGCATTGGGCCGACATGCTGACGTCGACCTCGTTGCGTTTACAGGTTCTACGGAAACGGGGAAGCGATTCCTTCACTATTCCGCAGACACGAACCTGAAGCGGGTCGTGCTGGAATGCGGTGGCAAGAACCCGCAGGTCGTGCTTCCCGACGTCGCGAATCTCGACGCTGTTGCCGAGCAGGCGGTGGCCGCCGCGTTCTGGAACATGGGCGAGAACTGCAGCGCGGGCTCACGCATTCTCGCTCCATCTGCCACGAAGTCGCAGTTGCTCGAAAAGGTTCAGGCCGTTCTCGAAGGATGGAAGACGGGCGACCCGCTTGACCCCGACGTGAAGCTCGGTTCCCTGATTGAAGAGAAGCACTATGAAAAAGTGCTTGCCCACATTGAGAAGGCGAAGTCGGAAGGGGCACGCCTGGTTTGTGGCGGCAAGGCCACGCGCACTGAGTCAGGCGGATGGTTTATCGAGCCGACCATCTTCGATAATGTCACACCGGAGATGAGCATCGCTCGCGAAGAAGTCTTTGGTCCGGTCGTCTGCTTCATCGCGTACGCTGATGTCGACGAGGCGGTGCGGATTGCCAACGATACGTGCTACGGACTGGCTGCGTCGCTGTGGACCGATAACGTCAATAACGCGCACAAGATTGCCGCTCGCATCCGCGCGGGTACTGTGACGGTGAACTGCTTTGGTGAAGGCGACCTGTCGACGCCATTCGGCGGCTTCAAGCAATCCGGCTTCGGCGGGCGTGACAAGTCCGTTTATGCGCACGACCAGTATTGTGAGCTGAAGACCACCTGGCTGAAGCTCGATTAAATCCTGCATGACTCCTGGACGCGATTGACAGCCGGGCCTGCCAGGCCCGGCTGCCATGGTCTTGTTCGAAGCTGCTTCATTTCAAACCCAGATGAGGTCTCATGCGACTTGGATTCATCGGAACGGGGACCATCACGAAGGCGGTCGTGACGGGCTTATGCAGGTTTGGCGTCTCGTTCGACCGGATATCACTATCGCCCCGAAATCCGGTTATGGCGGCGGGCCTCGCGGCGCGGGACGAGCGGATTCATGTGTGCGTAAGTAACCAGGAGGTATTGGAGGCTTCGGACGTCGTTTGCCTTGCCGTTGTTCCGCAAATAGCTGTGGAAGTCCTGGGAGAACTCGAATTCGACACGCGTCACCATGTTGTAAGTTTCATTGCGGGCGTCTCTCTCGCCGAGCTCCGTCGGCTCATACCCGCGGCGGGTGGGGTCGCACGTGCGGTTCCGTTACCGGCGGTCGCTGAAGGTAAGGGAAGTACTGCAATCTGTCCCTCCGATGACATCGCGAAGTCCATCTTTTCGGCTCTGGGTCAAGCCGTGGAAGTGGACGACGAACGCAAGTTCGACGCGCTGTCGGCCGTGACGGCGACGATGGCTAGTTTCTATGCCGTGCTCGAGACTCAGGCCGCGTGGCTCGTGCAACAAGGCGTTGGGTACGCCGCGGCACGAGCGTTCCTGTCCGGCTGCTGCCTTGGACTCGCCCATGACGCTGTCCGGACGGAACAGCCGTTTTCAGCGCTGGTCACGCAAAGCATGACACCTGGTGGCATCAATGAGCAGCTGCACTCCGAGCTCTCCCGACGAGGGGCGTACGACCTGTACGAGGAGGCACTTGATGGGGTGCTGAGACGGATCCGGGGCCACGCGTAGGAAGCGGCCACGAAGCGTAATATAAAGGGGCGGATGGTGGGTGCCTTTGCTGCCTGCCCTTGTCAGCTAGCCCGAAGGCTCTCAAACTATTTTTTGCGCGAGAGCTATTCGGCTCGGGCGCGAGGTCGACGCACTGTCACAGCGCAGTGCGCAACGTTGACGGGGCGGTTTTACGCCGCCCGGGCGTTTCCGCTTCACAGGTGAGAGCCATGCAAAAGAAACAGGTGTTTGCCGACCGATTGCTCAGTCAGATGCCGTCGTTACGGGCGCTCAAATGCTTCGTCACGGCCGCTCGATACGAAAGCTTCACGCAGGCCGCAGACGTGCTTTGTGTTACGCAGGCGGCAATCAGCAGACAAATCAAGGAGCTTGAGGACTCGCTGGAAGTCGCTCTGTTTGAACGGACCGGAAGGCACATCGCACTCACTGACGCGGGGCGCATCCTGTACAACGCGTCCTATCTGTCAATCATGAACATCGCTGAGGCGGCACAGGCGGTACGCCGGACCGACAAGCGTGCGCTGACCATTTGCGTTTCGCACACGTTCTCGGCGTTATGGCTGTCGTTCAGGCTGCCCTTGTTCCGCAAGCGCTTTCCAGACATCCGATTGCACGTGATGGTGACGGAGCATTTCATGGAGCTCGACGAGCTCATGGAACCCGACATCATCATCACCAAGAATCCGCCGCGCGAACCGGAGTACGACACTGAGCCACTCTTTCATGATGTGGTCTATCCGGTCTGCAGCCAGACGTTTTACGAACGTCATTTTCACGGCAGGTACGTGAAACCGCTGGACCTTCTATCGCACCCCACGCTAAATCTTTCGTTGCTGGGACGGGCCCAGATTTGCGAGCATGTTGACTGGTCGGTGTGGCGAAACTGGTTCGAAGAAGGTGATGGTTCGGACAGACAGGTCGAGAACGAACATCTGGAAAGCAACGATTATCGGCTTCTTGTTTCGCAAGCTGAAGCTGGCGAGGGCACTCTGCTTGGCTGGCATCACCTTGTCCACCGTCAGGTCGAGCAAGGAGTTCTGGTTCGTCCGGTACAAAACGCGCTCGAATTTAACGACCGGCACCATTACCTCATAACGCACAAGAACGCAAAGCTCCGCCCTGAATATCTTCAGTTCCGCGAATGGCTCGTGGAGGAAGTTGGCGCAATGATGGGCGGTTGGCGAGGCGTCGAAGCCGAAACGACGAAATAAGGGCGCTGACGTCGGTCCGGTAAGCGCAAACGTCCTCCACGATGGTCCAGGCCGGCTCAGCAAGCATTCATGCAGGCAGTTCATGTTTAATGACCCAGTCAGCCCCAAAGCCAATGCCACGCGGCCACTGCGCTTTGGAATCGTCCTGTTGCCCAACTTCACGCTAACCGCATTTTCTGGTTTCGTGGACGTACTCAGGCTGGCAAGCGATGAAGGCGACATGAGCAGACACGTTCGCTGTTCGTGGACCATTGTCGGGGAATCGCTCGTTCCAGTCAGGGCAAGCTGTGGAATTCAGGTAACGCCGTGGACGACCTTTGACGAGGCAGGTTCCTTCGACTATGTCGTGGTCGTTGGTGGATTGTTGCACTCGGGACCGCCGGCAAGCAAAGCCACGATTCAGTTCATTCATGAGGCAGCGGCAACATCAGCCACACTGGTCGGAATATGCACCGGGGTGTTTGCCTTGATGCGAGCCGATGTCATGGACGGATATCGCATGTGTGTGAGCTGGTTTCACTATTGGGACTTCGTCGAGCGCTTCCCGGGCGTGGACGAACGCAATCTTGTTGCTGACCGACTCTTTGTCATCGACCGACGTCGCATTACGTGCTCGGGCGGCCGCGCCTCAATTGATGTTGCAGCAGCCATTTTGCTCCGACATATCGAGGCGACAGTCGTACAGAAGGCACTGCGTATCATGCTTGTCGATGATGCACAAAAGGGAAACGCCCCTCAGCCATACACACCGGGGCTCGAGCCGGCAACGCATCCCAAGCTAAGGCGCGCAATCCTGCTGATGGAGCAGCATATCGGGCAGCCACTTTGCATGGCCGACCTCGCGGGGCGTGTTGAGATGTCGGTCAGGCAGCTTGAACGTCTCTTTACCGCAGAGACGGGCAAATCGCCCCACGCGTATGCACGACAGATTCGGATACGAATGGCTTCATGGTTGCTTACCAGTTCGGACCGCACGGTTGCTGATATTGCCTTCTCGTGCGGCTTTTCTGACGCTTCACACCTCGGTCGCGAGTTCAGAAAGAAGTTTGGCGAGTCGCCAAACGCTTATCGCGTGGCGCGCCCGCAAAGTCAAATACCAGCGTCGGTCGATTAGCCGGACGTAGCTTGCGCTTTGGCCTAAAGCGGCGCGGACGCTGCAGGAACCGAACGATTGAGGCCCGAGCAACAGGATTCTTAATTTTGTTCAGACATCGGACGTTAAAGAAGATGACAACCAAGCGTATGCGCGATGAAATGGCTCTCTTTGGATTGCAGGTCAAAGATGGTCGTCGGTGGTATTCGATTGACGAACGTGACTGGCAGCCGATGAAGATTGAAGAAGCAGTACTCCCCGGATTTTTCTGGATTCCAGTCGCGGAAGATGAGAACGGTGCGTGGAGCAGCTACTGGATGCGTTTACGACCAGGTGCTCGCTCGTTTGACCATCAGCATGACTCGACAGAGCTGATTCTGATTCTAGAGGGCGTGTTTACTGATGATGACGGTACGGATTTTCTTCCGGGACAGGCGGTATCGTATCCAGCGGGGTCGCGGCACAGTACATCGTCGAGAGAAGGTTGCACCGTTTTGGTCGTGGCTCATACCGGGTCGACGATAGTCTCGCAATCACAAGACACCTATGTCTGACGCAGGGAGAACATGTCAGACAGCCCGTCATCGCCATCGGCAACAATACACAATTACCATCAGCCCAGTTTGACTGGAGGGGCGAGATGAAACCGGCAACTGCGAGGACGAAAGGATACCGGCGGCTCATCCCTTCGGTGACCGCCCTCGTCGAATTCGAAGCCGTCGCGCGCCACAGCAGCTTTACTCTGGCTGCTGATGAGCTCGGAGTGACCCAGGCTGCCGTTAGTCGCCAGGTCAAATTTCTGGAGGAAACGCTTGGGACCCGGCTCTTCAATCGCCTGCATCGTTCAATCGAACTGACTCAGGAAGGTGAAGCACTGTATCTGGTTGTCGCTGACTCGATGCAGAAAATTGCCGGCGTTTTCGACCGGCTATCCAGCGGGCCGGTCCAGCAGGAACTGGTGCTTGCGGCAACGTCCGCCTTCTCGCATTTTCGCATCATGCCCCGGCTGGCGTCCCTTAAGGAGGCTCAACCGAATCTCCAGCTGCGCATCTCGACGCAGATGTTTACGGCTGACCTTCGACCCAAGGAGATTGATGTCGCCGTTAGGTTTGGAAACGGGCGCTGGGGCGATGGCTCGGCAACCCTGCTTTTTGACGAGGAAGTCTTTCCCGTCTGTTCGCCGCGGTGGGTGGAAACGAGAGCCATGCCGGAATCGCTGCAGGAGGTCGCCAACGCCGCTCTCATAGAATCGGATTCGACTTCTGAAGGCTGGATGGGATGGGAAGAGTGGTTTCAGGCTTTGGGCTTCCGGCCAGTGCGGCTGAACTTCGCCTTGCGTTGCAGTCTTTACACGGATGCAATCGAAGCTGCACGCTATGGCCAGGGCATCGCCCTTGGCTGGGGGAGACTGGTCCACGACCTTATCGAGGCTGGCGAACTCGTCCGTCTGCCAGTCGAGTCGCTCAAAGTGAGCGATTCGTATTACGTCATAGTGCCGCACGGACGCACCATCGCCCCGGCAATTGAGGGTCTCATCGACTGGCTTCGGCAGGACTCTGGCGACGCCTGAAGCGCTCCGACGCCCGATGACACGGTCCAATCCGGTCTGGGCTTTCGCATAACTTAAAGTAATGCCCGACCGAAAATAAAGCGCATTGACGCTATTTCTCGGCAATCCAATACTGAGGTCAGCGGGAACAATCGAAGTCCCGAAACCCCTGAACATTGGAGAAGACGATGTCTGACGTGCAACCCAAAACCCATGGTGAGTTGATTCGAAGCCGTCAGCCCGGCCACGGTATGCCCGGTGGGCTCTTTGGCCGCCAGGATGTTTTCGAAACGGACGTCGAGGTTTTTTTTCACAAGCATTGGATTCTCGTCGGCGTGACAGCGGATGTTCCCGAACCGGGCGATGTCTCAACCGTGGACATTGGCAAGGCCTCCATCATCATTGTCCGCGACGACGACGAAAACATCCGGACCTATCGCAACGTCTGTCGACATCGCGGCGCGCGGCTCAAGGAAGCCGGGAAATCGACGGTTGGCATGCTGGTGTGCCCTTATCACCAGTGGACCTATGATCTTGACGGAAGCCTGCGCCACACGACGCACATGGGGAAAGACTTCGACCCGACCTGCCGCAGTCTGACTCCGGTGCACACCAGGATTATCGGCACGCACATCTTTGTGTGTCTTGACGAGAACGCGCCCGAAGACATCTCAAAGCTCGAAGAAACGATGACGCCGCGTTTCGCACCGTACGATTTGCGGAACACGAAGATTGCGTTCGAGCAGGAAATCATTGAGAACGGCAACTGGAAACTCGTGATGGAGAACAATCGCGAGTGCTATCACTGCCAGGCTACGCATCCCGAGCTGACGGCGTCGTTTCTGCCGGAAGACTTCGGTTTCTGCCCGGAGAACCTGAGCGAAGAATCGTTGCGTGCGCTCGAAGACTACAAGACGCGTAACGCAACGTGCCAGACAAGCTGGGAGCGCGACGGCTTTATTGGCGAGACCGTCGAGTGGCTCGACGAAGATGCGGTGACCCAGTTCCGGACGCAGCAGCTTGTCATCGCGGGCGAAGGCGAGTCGCAGACCATCAGCACCAAGGTCGCCAGCACGAAACTGTTCGCGAATCTCACGCGACGCGACCTCGGCGACCAGCATCTGTGGACACACAACTCATGGACTCACGTCATGAGCGACCACGCGGTCGTGTCTTACATCATTCCGCTTGCCCCAGACAAGACGCTGGTGCGCTCGAAGTGGCTCGTCCATCCCGATGCGATTGAAGGTGTCGATTACAACGTCAAGGATTTGACTGAAGTCTGGATTGCGACCAACTCACAGGACAAGCACCTGGTGGAAATCACGCATGAAGGTACGCAAGACCCGGCATATGTGCCGGGTGTGTTCTCACCGTTCACCGAAGCCTACGTCGACCAGTTTTCACGCTGGTATGCAGCTCGCCTGAGCGCGCACGGCATCTGAAGCAGAGTCACCATCATGAATTCTGTAGAAAAATTGATTGACCGGGCGCCAGAGGCTGTCGACCGACTCACTAACGCAGGAACCTGGGAAAGCGGTGCCCGCCATTGGCCGAGTAGTGAACAGCAAACGCTGACGTGTTGCCGCGTCGTTGACGAAACGCATGACGTAAAGAGCTTCGAGTTCCGCACGGAGGATGGTTTGCCAGTGCGATTTGAGCCGGGGCAGTTCATGACGGTGTCCGCGACCGTACAGGGACAATCGGTCGAGCGCTGCTACACCATTTCTTCTCCGCCAACGCGTCCCTATCTGGTGTCCATTACTGTCAAGCGCATGCCCGGCGGCGTCATGTCGAACTGGCTTCACGACAACATGAAGGCGGGAAGCCAGTTGCGCGCATACGGCCCGTCCGGAACATTCACGTCTACGGCTTCTGCTGCGCCCAAGTCACTCTATCTATCGGCCGGTTCGGGAGTGACACCACTGATGTCGATGACACGGGCGAGCATCGACCTTGGGCTTGACCGGGATATCGCATTTGTGCACAGCGCGAGGACGCCTGCCGATATCGTTTTTCGCGCGGAACTGCAGAGACTGGCGAAGCTGTCGCCGCAACTGAAGCTGTTCTTCGTATGCGAAGGCGTCGGTGACGAAAGCGATTGGGCAGGCGCAACAGGTAGGCTTACCCTGCAACAGCTTTCTGAATGGTTGCCCGATTTCAGGGACCGAGAAGTCTTCACCTGCGGCCCTGCCGGCTACATGTCCGCAGTAAGAGATTTGCTGCGGGAAGGCGGTCACGACCCGGACCGTTACCACCAGGAAAGCTTCACTTTCGCACCGGCCGTACCACCGGAGCCTGCGCACGAAAAGAGCGGTGCGGCTCAGGAAGTATTCACGGTAAGGCTTTCGCGCTCGTCCAGGACGTTCACAATGAGCCCGTCTGACACAGTGCTGGCTGCTGCGAAGAAGAATGGCGTCCCGATACCGTCGTCCTGCAGTCAGGGCATATGCGGGACATGCAAAACCAGGGTGCTTGAGGGCACTGTGGATATGAAGCACAACGGTGGGATTCGGGAAAGAGAGGTTCAAAAGGGTCTCCGTCTGCTTTGCTGCAGCCGACCCACATCGGACCTCGTCCTTGAGCTTTGAAAGTGCGCTCCGAAGTCCTTACGCGATAGTACAGCTGTGCTGGCTGCGCTCGACGTGGAGGTTCTCCTAAGCATCATTAGGACTCCAATTTACACATCGACTAGGAGGGGTTACATGCTTAGCGGTGACACGATTGACGCGACTGATGTCGTCGATTATGCGCGAACGGAGCAGACGCTCCTTGATGTTCGCGCCTGGCGACTGTCACGCGTGCAGGAGCAACTTAAGAAAGATAACTGTCCGGCGATTCTGCTATATGACCCCGTCAATATTCGCTACGCAACGGATACCTCGAACATGCAGATATGGACGGGACGAAACCCGTCCCGGTATGTGATGGTGTTCGCGGATGGCCGCGTCATCGGATGGGAGTTCCACAGCTGCAAGCATGTATGGGACGGTTTAAATCTGGACGTTGAATTGCGAAGCGCAGTGGGCTGGTCGTTCTTTAGTGCTGGCGGCAATGCAGAAAATCGTGCGGAGGTCTGGGGTGAAGAAATCCTCGATGTCTTGCGTGCGCGCGCACCGAACGAAACGAGGTTGGCAGTGGACCGGCTTGACCCGATGGGTGCCGCGTTCCTTGCGAAAAGAGGGGTGACCCTTCTGGACGGCCAAGCCATGATGGAATTGGCGCGCTCAATCAAGTCGCCTGGCGAGTTGGTCCTTATGAGCGAGTCAATCCGTGCATGCGAAAGCGGAATTGAACGCATGCATCGTGAGCTTCGTCCGGGAATGACTGAGCAGGACCTCTGGGCTCATCTTCACTACGAGAATATCCGTCATGGCGGAGAGTGGATTGAGACGCGACTGCTGGCATCCGGCGACCGTACGAATCCATGGATGCACGAGTGCTCATCGCGGGTTTTGCAGTATGGCGAGTTGCTGGCTTTCGATACTGACATGGTGGGGCCGAATGGCTACTGCTCTGATATTTCCAGGACATGGACCGTCGGCCACACGCGGCCGTCTGGCGACCAACGTCGTCTCTACGAAATAGCCTATTCACAGATTCATTTCAATATGGATTTGCTCCGTCCAGGCATGACCTTCCGTGAGTTTTCCGAGAAGGCTTGGAAGATTCCGGAAATCTACGTCAAAAACCGATACAGCTGCGTGGCCCATGGCATTGGCATGGTCGATGAGTATCCGCATATCGCGCACCAGGTTGATTGGGAAAGTGGTGGATATGATGGTCAGTTCGAGTCAGGCATGACTCTATGCGTCGAAAGCTACATTGGTGCAGAAGGAGGAACTCAAGGGGTGAAACTTGAGCAGCAGGTGGTCTTGACCGACCATGGCTGCTTGCCGCTGACATCGTACGGGTTCGAGACCGAGTGGCTCTGAAGTGCTCACGGCGAATCCGCAACCGAGTTGGCAAACACAACCAGGAGACATTATGTCAGGAAATCGTGGAGTTGTTTATGTCGGACCGGGCAAGGTTGAAGTGCAGAACATCGCGTTCCCCGAACTGGTGGACCCGGCCGGTCGAAAAGCTAACCATGGCGTCATTCTTCGCGTAGTCGCGACCAACATCTGTGGGTCGGACCAACATATGGTGCGTGGGAGAACCACTGCACCCGCGGGCCTTGTACTTGGTCACGAGATTACGGGTGAGGTAATCGAGGTAGGCTCAGATGTCATGACCCTACAGAAAGGCGACCTTGTATCTGTACCGTTCAACGTTGCGTGTGGTCGCTGTCCGATGTGTAAGGCACAGAACACCGGTGTCTGCCTGAATGTGAATGCTGCGCGCGCTGGCGGCGCCTATGGCTACGTTGACATGGGCGGCTGGATTGGTGGTCAGGCTGAGTTCGTGATGGTCCCGTACGCGGACTTTAACCTGCTCAAATTCCCAGACCGCGACCGTGCGATGGCGAAGATTCGAGACGTCACCTGCTTGTCCGATATTCTTCCAACGGGATATCACGGTGCGGTGACTGCCGGCGTACAGCCTGGGGCAACCGTTTACGTTGCTGGCGCAGGGCCCGTTGGGATGGCGGCTGCTGCATCCGCGAGACTTCTCGGCGCCGCTGTGACTATCGTTGGTGACGTGAACCAGAAGCGGCTGGAGCATGCCCGACGTGTCGGATTCGAGACCGTCGACCTATCGGAAGACGCATCTCTCGCGGAGCAGATTGCGAGTTTGCTCGGCGAGCCGGAGGTGGACTGTGCCATCGATTGTGTAGGCTTCGAAGCGCGCGGGCATGGGCACTCGGGGTCTCAAGTCGAAGCGCCCGCGACGGTTCTTAACTCCCTCATGGAAGTCACTAGAGCTGCCGGCAGCATTGGTATCCCGGGGCTGTACGTGACCGATGATCCGGGTGCCGCCGACGCAGCGGCACAAAAAGGCAGTCTCTCGGTGAGGTTGGGGCTAGGCTGGGCGAAATCTCACTCGTTCTTCACTGGCCAGACGCCTGTCATGAAATACAATCGGAACCTCATGCGGGCAATCTTATGGGACCGACTGAACATTGCAGAGGTTGTCAACGTTAACGTCATCAAACTCGATGACGCGCCGGCTGGATACGCCGAATTTGACTCGGGTGTCCCGAAAAAATTTGTCATAGACCCGCACGATAATTTCAGGACAGCGGCGTGATTCCATGGCGGTTTCTAGCTCAGTAGCGGCGAACTGTCTTAATTGAAGGGACTCTTCTCCAAGGAAGGGTTGGTGCCGGCTTTCGCCGGCATTTTTTTCTTCAGAGAAATTCTTGCCTGGATGCTGGGCTCCTCTGCTCGCAGCCATTCTATCAAGGTCGCCACCGTCGGCGTGGTTGAGCGACGGTGCGGGACCACGGCGTAGTACGCATCTTTGGGCTTATATGTCCGCGACGAGACGCGCTCGAATCTTGTGGCTCGAGCGTTTGCGCGTTCTCTTCAGCGATGAACGTTCGCGCCATGGTGGACCCGCGTCTGAGTCGGCTCCGGCACCAACAGACGCGATGAAGCGCGTATTCCACGCCAAACCGAACGCTGATTCGACGGCAAACCGAGCACGGACTCCACAGGGCAATTCGTCGTTTACCGGCGAAACCCATGGGACTCGCCAAGACGAGGGAAAAATCTGCCAATCGGAAGCCCACTGCGCTGGTGGCCCCGCGCCTTTGGCAGCGCCGCCGGCTGACTGCCTGCATCCGCGAAGCCCCGCTCGGTCGGCTACCGGAGCACCAGAAGCCCGACGATTCTGCAGAGACTGACGTCAATATCGACGAGAGGAAGGTGGGAGCGAAATTCGCCGAACTCTATCCGCTATCGGCCAGGTGGCATACCGGCTGTAACTGACGTCGACCCGGGCACCACCGCCTTGTATGGCGGCGTCGCGGAGACCAGCAGACCGCCCTTAGACGAGCTGATTTGTGCCTTCCTGGCTCGGTCGCCGACCGGTAGTCCACCCCGTCGCGCGGGGCGCACCATCAAAGCGGCGACAGCCTCAACCTGGAACTTTCCCTGGCGCTTCTGCAAGGCAAACTTTATATTTTCATCTTGCAACTATTTGTATCTGTAACTAATATGGCATCGGGTCGCGTACAGGAATCGACCAAGGCGGGCGCGTCACGAAACGTATCTGGCTCAGCGCCGCCGGCCGACACTATCGGGGCCGCGCGGAGGAGGGTGGAGAGCTAGGTGAACCACACCAGCTTTGCAATAACAATAAATAAAGAAGTACTTAAATTGCTGCTTCCGGAAAGAACGCATCGCGCCTTCCGGGCTGCCGCAACTTTTCGCCGTTGATCACCGTGGACGTAAGCGCTAAGGCAATGCTCGGGTATCCAAAATATTCAAAAAGGGAAGCCCGGAGCGAGCCTCCCATGTTTCGTTTTCGCTGGAGAAAAAAGCATGTTGTCTCTTAAAGCTATCAAGTATGCGGTATCGACCGTTGCTTTCGTTCTTGCCACTTTCAACGCGCAAGCGAACGAAGTCGTAAAGATTGGTATTGCAGGTCCTCTGACGGGAGCTGAAGCACACTTGGGGAAAGACGTGGAGTACGGTGCACGTCTGGCGATCGACGATTTGAACCACCAGGGGCTTGTCATCGCCGGCACGAAGGTGACTTTCGAGTTGGTGTCAGAGGACGACCAAGGCGATCCAAAGACTGCGGTCCAGGTTGCCCAGCGACTGGTCGATGAAGGCGTGAAAGGTGTCGTGGGACATCTCAGCTCGGGTCCGACCATTGCTGCGTCGCGTATCTATGCGAGCGCCGGAATTCCGCAGGTGGCGACGGCGGCGACAAACCCTGTGTACACGTCCCAGGGCTTTCCTACAACGTTCCGCCTGATGGCGACTGACCGCCAACAAGGAGCAACGCTGGGGGCATTTGCACAGAAATTGGCCGGTAAGGGAATGGTTGCGATCATTGATGACCGCACCGCGTACGGACAGGGACTCGCAGACGAAGTCGCAAAGTATCTCGACGTACACCACGTCCCGGTCGCTGACCGTGAGTACACCAATGAAAAGGCCGTCGAGTTTTCATCGATCCTGACGAAGATAAAGGGGGCGAGCCCGACCGTGATTGTGTACGGCGGTGCGGATGCACAGGCTGGACCGATGGTGCGCCGCATGAAGACTCTCGGCATCAATGCAGCCTTTATCGGCGGGGATGCAGTCTGCACGGGTAACTGGGACTCGCTCTCGAGTGGGGCGGCGGAAGGTCAATACTGCACCGAAGCAGGCGCTCCCCATTCGGCGATGCCGAAGTATGGTGAATTTCAGGAGCGCTTCCAGAAGGCCTACGGGAAGATTGTCGCGTTCGCCCCTTATTCGTACGACGCGGTAATGATTCTTGCGAAGGCAATGCAGGACGCCAACTCGACCGACCCGAAGGTCTACCTGCATGCACTCGCCAAGGAGAAATACGACGGCATCACAGGGCATATCGAATTCACCCCGAATGGTGATAACGCTAATGGAACGGTCGTCGTCTACAAAATGGTGAAGGGCGAACTTACGCCGGTCACCCAGTAGCATTCTGCCCGGCCGAAAAATTCGGCCGTAGGCGCCCGCCTCATTCAGATCGCGGGTATTGCTCTAGTCCCCTTCGCGTGGCGGCGGGGACAATATCAGACGGCTAAGGACGCGGCATCGGGACTGTGGAAAGTTTGCACCGGCATGCCCGCAACATCACCGCGTGGTTTTGATCTGGACTATCCATCATGATGAAGATTGAGAATAGCGCGGCGCCATACGCCCGCGCCGTTTCGCCTTACGTCATAGGGCTGTCGACTTCTGAGGTCGCACAAAGAATCTCCGTCCCCGCAGAGAAGATCATCAGATTGTCGTCGAACGAGAATCCGTTGGGAGTACCGCCGGGTGTCGTGGAGGCAATAAAAGAGCAAATCGGCACGCTGAATCGATTTCCGGACAACGACGCCTGCAGGCTGAGGCAGGTACTCGCTGCACGGTTCGCAATACCAGAAAACTGGATAACGCTTGGAAATGGGAGCAATGAAATACTCGAAATGGCAGTTCGCCTTTTCGTTGAGAGGGGAGAAACGACAGTCTCATCGCAGTTCGCCTTCTCAGCATACCGGCTTGCGACCACGGCGATCGGTGGGCGCAACATTGTGGTTCCGGCAAAAAGCTACGGCCATGATCTGGAGGCCATGCGCCGTGCCGTCGCCGGAAACACAAAGGTACTGTTCATTGCTAATCCAAACAATCCGACCGGCACATTCATCCCTCGCGCGGAGCTAGAGTCATTCTTAAGCGATGTGCCTCGTCGGGTTCTGGTGATACTGGACGAGGCTTACACAGAATACCTCGCTGCGGGTGACGCGTATGACGGAATTTCCCTCGTCGAAAAGTTCCCGAACTTGCTCGTTTGTCACACGTTCTCGAAAGCTTTCGGTCTTGCCGGCATCAGGGTCGGCTTCGGCGTTTCGCAACCGGAGGTGAGTGCACTGCTAGACCGCATCCACCGACCTTTCAGCGTCAATAGCCTGGCTCAGTCGGCTGCTATCGCTGCGCTTAACGATGAGAGCTTTCTGCGCGAAACGGCGGAAAGCAACGCGCAAGGCATTACGCAGTTGACTGAAGGTTTCGACGTAATCGGCTTGCGCTACATCCCCCCGCACGGCAACTTCGTCTGCGTGCGCGTAGGTGACGCCCGGGGAGCGACGAAAGTGTTCGACAGCTTGCTCGCGCAGGGTGTCATCGTGAGACCTCTGGCGGACCACGGCTTGCCTGAATGGATCCGCGTGACGGTCGGGGCGCAGAATGAAAATCGAATTTTCCTTCAGGAACTTGCAGCCTCGCTAACTTGACCTAGGCAATTTGCGCCAGGTATCCAAGGTCATGGCGGCAATCTGGGTATTTGGGTTTTGATGGCGGCGATTTGCTGATGCCGCTTGAATTCATTCGTTTATCTCACTAGTGGGTGGAAGCGTCGATAGAAAGTCAACATAAATACAATTAGGGATGCAAATCAAATAGACGACCGTGGACAGATCATTTAGGTCTGTTCCAGGAATACGTGTGGCGATTATAAAAGCTTTCAAACATCCAATTACTGGAGATCAAATGAAAAAGTCCTCGATTCTCGCAATTTCTCTTGCTGGAGCCTTTTCGGTTCCGGCATTTGCGCAGAATAGCGTCACGCTGTACGGCATCATCGATGCCGGTATTACCTACACGAACAACGCGGGCGGCCACAGCCTCTGGCAGGCTCAAAGCGGGATCGCACAGGGTAGTCGCTGGGGTCTTAAGGGTACGGAGGAACTGGGCGGCGGCACAAACATCATCTTCCAGCTCGAAAGTGGTTTTAATGCGTTCAATGGATCCCTCGGACAGGGTGGCCTCCTGTTTGGCCGACAGGCATACGTCGGAGTCACGAACGCGGCATGGGGTACTTTAACACTCGGTCGCCAGTATGATCCGATTGTCGACATCGTTCAGCCGACGACGTTCAATGGACAGTGGGGCGCGCTGTATTCGCATCCGAGCGACATCGATAACACAGACAACGGATTTCGCGTGAACAACGCGGTCAAGTACGTGACACCGACGCTAAGGGGTTTCAGCGCGGAGGCAATGTACGCGTTCGGGGGCGTTGCTGGCAGTTTTGGTCAAAAAAGCACCGTTGCGGCTGGCGCAAGTTACAACCAAGGGCCGTTGTACGTGGGTGCAGCGTACTTCTACGCGAAAAACCCGGCCACGCAGTTCCAGGATGGGAATTTTCAGCCGAACGGGACCCCGGGCGTATCGAACGGGGAGGGTGCGTTTGGATACGTCGGTTCGCCGCGCAACATGCAGGTTATCGGTGCTGGCGGGACATACACGATCGGTCAGGCACAGGTCGGCCTCAACTATACAAATACGCGTTTTGACGATGCCAGCGGCGTGGTCGGGAATACGGTCACGTTCGACAATTACGAAATCTGGACCCAGTACCATCTGACGCCCGCGATTGCCCTCGGTGGTGGCTACACGTTCACGGAAGGTAAGGTCGATTACAACGACGCGAGACCCAAGTACAACCAGTTCAATCTGGTGGCCGACTACATGTTGTCCAAGCGTACGGACGTATATCTGACCGGTATCTATCAGAAATCGTCTGGGGGGGCGAACGCAGCGATCTACCAAGGCCTTGCGGGCAGCGAGTCAAGCACGACTTCGCAGGTGGTGGCGCGTATCGGCATCCGCCACAGGTTCTAACGCTCACGCCGACCACGAAGCGGCAATGCGGCTGAGACGATCAGCGCTGCGGCCGCGCAGATTGCAGTTGGGCTGCAGCACGGCGAAAGCCTTGCTGCAGCATAAGCGTAGTCCGCGTCGGCGCAGATGGTCGCTGCAGTCGGACGCGTGCTGGGGGGCACGTTTCACATGCGATCCTGTAGACGGCGTCGCCGCGACGGGGCAACGGTGGCTGAGACGCGCGATTGCGCGATGTAACGAACTTGTGGAACGGTGTCTGGTGCAGACCCTAATGTAATCCGACGACTGTCGGCCCAACATCTACGAGGGTAACCTGCGGACATATACCTTCGTTGGAGAAAGCAATGGGCGTTGAAATCGTCGGTTGGGCACATGTTCCGTTCGGAAAGCATGACGCTCTGAGTCTGGAAGACCTGATCGTGCACGCCGGCCGTGAAGCCATCGCGAGCGTCGATCTTCCTGCAGGTGCGGTGGACGGCATCTGGATCGGCAACCTGAATGGTGGCTTTGTTCCGGATATCTTTGCCTCATCGCTTGCGCTCAATTGCGATGACGGGCTTCGCTGGAAGCCCGCAGTGAGGCTTGAAAATGCGTGTGCCTCCGGGTCTGCCGCAATCTACGGAGCCTGTGACGCGATCGAGGCTGGGCGGGCACGAATCGCTCTCGTAGTCGGCGCCGAAAAGATGACGTCGGTTTCCGGATCGGAGGTTACGCGCATTCTTGGCGATTGCGGGTATTCCGGGGAGGCCGGAAATCCGCCCGGCGGGTTTCCTGGCATCTTCGGTAGCATCGCGATGGACTACTTTCGCGACTACGGCGACCAGTCGGTGGCGCTGGCGAAGATCGCGGCCAAGAACCACGCGAACGGTGCGGTCAATCCATGGGCGCACATGCGCCGCGATCTCGGCTTCGATTTCTGCAACACCGTTTCAGAGAAGAATCCCATAATCGCGCCGCCCTTGCGTAAAACGGATTGCTCGCTGGTCTCCGACGGCGCAGCGGCATTGATTCTTGCGTCTACCGATGTGGCCGCCGATTTCCCTCGGTCGGTCGCCTTTCGATCGCGCGTGCAGGTCAATGACTACCTGCCCCTGGCACGGCGTCGAGCCGTGGAGTTCCTGGGTCCCCGGAGGGCGTGGAAACAGGCCCTGGAGGTCGCCGGCTGCTCAATCGATGACATCTCGTTTGCTGAGGTGCACGATTGCTTCACAATCGCTGAACTGCTGAGTTATGAGGCTATGGGACTCGCGGCCGCCGGACAGGGCCATCGTCTGCTCGAGGATGGGGTGGTGATGCGGGACGGGCGACTCCCTGTCAATGTATCGGGCGGACTGAAGGCGAAAGGACACCCCATTGGCGCCACCGGGGTTTCCATGCACGTGCTTTCGGCCATGCAACTTACCGGGCAGGCAGGCGAGATGCAGTTGCCGCATCCCGAACTCGCCGGTGTTTTCAACATGGGCGGGGCAGCCGTTGCGAGTTACGTCAGCGTTTTGGAGCGCACTCGCTGACGCGTCGCAGCCGGACGGGGCCGCTAGCGTTCTCCTCTGAATGGTTATGCCGATGCGCGTGTGGGGCAAGGAGATCACACGGTATACATCGTCGTTTCACAGTACTACGAAAGAAATATCACACGACACTAAGCCAGCCGACTTATGAATGGTCCCAGGTGCTTGGATCTATGAGTCGAGGGAATCGCTGGCGAGTCTTTAATGAGCCCCGACAACTCCCGGCGTTTGGGAGCGTGGTGAATCTTGTGTGGCGGGACTGGGCGCGGTTCCGGCACGGCGGTTACGCGGAGAGAGTTATGCAAGATGAAAACGGCATGTCCGGAACCCTGAAAAAGCAGCTTGGTAACCGGCACATTCAACTTATAGCGTTGGGCGGCACGATCGGAACCGGTCTATTCCTGGGATCCGCTGGTGTACTCCAATTGGCGGGCCCATCGATGCTCCTCGGTTACGGCATCGGAGGTGTAGTGGTCTTCCTGATAATGCGATTCCTCGGGGAGATGCTTGTCGAGTCACCGGTGTCGGGATCATTCAGTCATTTCGCCGGAGAATATTGGGGAAACTTCGCTGGTTTCTTTTCCGGGTGGAATTGTTGCGTGCTGTACATCCTTGTGAGCATGCTTGAACTTACAGCCGCCGGGAAATTCATCCAGTTCTGGTGGCCGTGGATTCCGACGTGGGCTACGGTTGCGTTCTTCTTTGTCGTGATCAACGGCCTGAATTTTGTGAACGTTCGGCTCTATGGGGAGACGGAATTCTGGTTCGCGATGGTTAAGGTCGGTGCAGTGGTGGCAATGATTGTGATGGGCGCCTTCCTGCTGATTACAGGTTCGGGCCACGCCAGCGTAAGCAACCTTTGGAAGGCCGGTGGCTTTTTCCCGAGTGGCGTTCAGGGGCTTGTCATGGCCATGCCGTTCATCGTCATGTCTTTCGGCGGTCTCGAAATGCTGGGGTTCACCGCTGCTGAGACAGAGAACCCGACGAAGACGATTCCGAAGGCGATCAACCAGGTCCTGTTTCGTGTGCTGATCTTCTACGTTGGCTCGATGCTGGTTCTACTGTGCCTGACACCGTGGACCGACCTGGTCGCATCGCTGAACGCTCAAGGCGGGACTTTTAGCAACAGCCCGTTTGTCATGATCTTCTCGGTTCTTCACTTCAAGTTCACCGCAGATATTTTGAACTTTGTGATACTTACCGCTACGCTGTCTGTGTATAACAGCATGGTCTATTGCAACAGCCGACTGCTGTATGGGATGGCCAATCAGGGCCACGCCCCGAAGTCGCTGCAGCGCGTGAACCGCCGCGGCGTGCCGGTGGCGGCAATCCTTCTTCCAGGTGCGTTCACCGCAATCTGTATTTTGCTGAATTACGTGATGCCGGGTAGCGTCATCGAACTTCTGATTGCCCTGCTCACCGCCTGTTTGATATTCATCTGGGCGATCATCATTATTTCGCATCTCAAGTTTCGTCGCGGGATGCAAGCACGTGGGCAGCAGCCCCGGTTCCGGGCCTTGGCCAGTCCGGCAAGCAACTACGTATGCCTCGCGTTCCTGTGCGCCATCATCGGCGTCATGCTTTTCACTCCCGCCATGCGGCTGTCTGCGTGGGCCATGCCAGTCTGGCTTGCAGCCCTGTACGTGGTCTATTGCGCGCGGTCGCAGAAGGGGCAACGAGTTGATAGGGCACACACCCGCGCGGTGGCAACGTCCGGAAATGCCGCACTTCCGAGCCAGGAATCGTGACGATCGGTCGATAGCGTCCACGGCTCGTTCGGGACGAGTGACCTCCGCCTCGGGCGGCGCGATATGAGAGCGTTCAGCGGCTGCGGGTAGCGGCACGAGATATGACCGGTGGCCGCGCCGCGATTCCATACCGCCTTGGGGTGGGGTTCGTTGCGAGGCATCTTTCTGCGGTTGACCCCGAATGACTACGCGTCGTGAGTCATTGGCGTAGTCGTTGTCCGGTTCAGAAGACCATTGGAATTGGTGCGACTTTCACGAAGGGGATACCGAAGTGCATGTGTTTCCACACACTGCAATCGAATGGATCAAGCGACTGGTGTCTTATGACACGGTCAGCCGCAATTCGAATCTTGCACTCATTGAATCGGTCCGCGACGACCTGGCCCGGGCGAGTGTCCATTCAACGCTCAGTTATGACCCTTCCTGTGCGAAGGCGAATCTCTTCGCCACCATCCCGGCGTGGAACGGTAGCGTTCAGGGCGGAATTGTTCTGTCGGGGCATACGGACACCGTCCCTGTGGACGGACAGGCGTGGGACTCGGATCCGTTCAAGGCGGAGATCAGGGAGGGACGGCTTTACGGGCGCGGTACGTGTGACATGAAAGGATTCATCGGAACAGCGCTGTCGCTTGTCCCCACGATCCTAAAGACGGAACTCAAGCAGCCAATACACTTCGCCCTGAGTTACGACGAAGAGCTCGGCTGCGTGGGCGCTCCTGTCATGCTTAAGGACCTCGTGGCCCGAGGGGTGAAACCTGGCGGCTGTATCGTTGGTGAGCCGACGTCCATGCGGGTCATCGTCGCACACAAGGGCGTGAATACCTGGCGTTGTTGCGTCGAGGGGCATTCTGCCCATTCGTCTCTGACGCCGCGCGGCGCCAACTCAATTGAATATGCGGCAAAACTCATCTCTTTCATGAGGGATCTTATCGATGCCATGAAAGTGGATGGTCCGTTCGATAACGACTTTGACGTCCCGTTCAGCACCGCGCAGGTGGGAACCATTCGTGGCGGCATGTCTGTCAACACGATTCCGCAGAGTTGCGAGTTTGAATTTGAATACCGCAATCTCCCTGGCGTCGATCCCGCCGAATTTTTTGGGAGGATCGAGGACCACGTTGAGAGGACGCTTCTGCCCAGGATGCGCGCGGAGCACCCTTCCTCAAATGTGCGGTTCGTCCAGCTGGCGAAAGCGCCTTTCCTTGAGGCACAGGAAGAGGCGGCTGTCACGCAGCTTGTTCGCGCGTTGTCGAACGACAGATCACATCAGAAGGTCGCATATGGCACAGAAGCTGGCCAGTTTCAGGAAGTCGGTATCCCGGCGGTGATCTGTGGGCCCGGGGAC
The DNA here is from genome assembly GCF_038900515.1 of Burkholderia sp. JPY481. NCBI lineage: Bacteria > Pseudomonadati > Pseudomonadota > Betaproteobacteria > Burkholderiales > Burkholderiaceae > Burkholderia > Burkholderia sp. JPY481. The sequence continues at coordinate 41,622 of NZ_JAYMRT010000005.1, read as the reverse complement.
ATCCAGCAGGCACACAAGCCAAATGAATTCGTCGAGGTAAGTCAGGTCGCCGCCTGCGTCGATTTTCTGACCAGGGTAATCGGAAGCATTGCGCGCCAGGACATCGCTGCCGGCTCAACTGTAGAAGGATGATTAACCATCATGCAGAACGGCTTCGCGAACAGTCCTGCGTTAGAGCGCGATGCACCAGCGGCGTGGCGCATCATCATCCCCGCCTCCCTGGGCAATGCGTTGGAATGGTTTGACCTGGTGGTTTACGGCTTTTTCGCCGTGACCATCAGCAAGCTCTTTTTCCCAACGGGCAGCAGCGGAGTGTCGCTGCTTCTGGCGCTGGGCACTTTCGGCGTGTCGTTCTTCATGCGGCCGCTTGGCGCGATTGTGCTTGGTGTCTATGCCGACAGGGCTGGCCGCAAAGCGGCATTGATGATGTCCATCACACTCATGATGGCTGGGACGCTCCTGATAGCGCTGCTTCCGACGTATTCGAGCATCGGGTTGTGGGCGCCCGCCGGCATGGTAGTGGCACGGATGATTCAGGGTTTCTCCGCAGGTGGAGAGTTCGGCAGCGCCACGGCGTTCCTTGCCGAGCATGCACCTCGCAGGCGCTATTTTTACACCAGCTGGCAGGTCGCGAGTCAAGGCGTTACAACACTGCTGGCTTCCGGGTTCGGCGCTGCATTGAATGCGACGCTAAGCCCGGAGCAGATCAGCAGCTGGGGGTGGCGCACGCCTTTCGTTTTCGGCTTGCTGCTAGGGCCTGTCGCTTACTATATCCGACGGAACGTCGACGAGACCCCGGAGTTCACACGCGGTGAGCAGACGATCACTCCGTTGGCAGAAGCGATGAAGAGCGATCGGACGCGGCTGCTGTATGCCGTTGGGTTAGTGGTACTGGCGACGATCGCGACCTACTTCGTCCTCTACATGCCGACATACGCTGTACAACGACTCGGAATTGCGCCCCTTGGAGCTTTCCTCGCAACGCTTGCCGCAGGAACCACGCAGTTTATCGTCGCTCCCATTGCCGGCAGGATTGCCGATCAGCGTGGATGCCTCGGGATCATGAGCTGGTCGTCGACGTTGTATCTCTTACTTGCTTACCCGCTGCTTCTTTTGCTGAAGGCCCATCCCAGCGTCCTCATGATGCTGTCGGTGGAAGTCGTCCTCGGCGCGCTTGTAGCCACATATTTCGGCGTTCTGCCCGGACTCCTATCTGATCTTTTCCCCACGAGAACCCGCTCGACTGGACTTTCGCTTGCCTACAGCATTGCTGTCACGATCTTTGGCGGCTTTGCACCATTCATTATCACGTGGCTCATACAGGCGTTTCATAGTGATCTCGCGCCCGCATATTACGTGACGGTCGCAGCTGCGGTCAGCTTGGCCACGGTCAGCATGCTCCGCGCTCGCGGCGGGAGGGGCTGGGTAGCCGCGGACGTGTGACTGTCTCTGGCGGGGCTGTTTGTCGGCGGTGCCCGGATGTTCGCTGCGTCCGGCCGGTAAGAGCTCCGGATTCGGACCTGGGCGGGACGGCAGGTGGTGCGGACGCAGATATTTTTCCTTCATTGTGAAATAATTACAGCGCCGACCACTACCAGCCACAGCTCATGCGCGCTTCGACAGAATCCACCAGGCTCGATCTCGATTCTTGGCTGCCCTACCGTTTTTCGTTCATCGTCAATCATGTGAGCGCGAAGCTGCATACTTTCTGTTATGACAGGTTCGGGATGTCAGCGGCGGCGTGGCGCGTGATGGCGCACCTCGGGAACGCCCTGCAGCCACTGTCGGCGAAAGACGTTGCAGAACGGGCGGCAATGGATAGCGTCAGCGTGACGCGGGCCCTCAACCAGCTGGAGGATCTGGGACTGCTGAGCCGAAAAATTGACACCGAAGATCGCCGCCGGGTGACTCTACGGTTGAATAAAAAGGGACTCAGTGCGTATGAAGAAATCGTTCCGCTGGCGATCCAGCTTGAGGACGAACTTCTCGCAGGCCTGTCCGGGGAAGAGCGTGCGACGTTGGTCACGCTTTCCCTTCGGGTGTGGCGAAACGCAGAAAACGTAACCTAAGCGGCAGGGCCGCTGCTAACCGGCTCAAGCTTTCGGCCGCCGAGGCCGATGCACGGGTTTGTCCCAATGATTTCCTATTTTAATAATTTCATTTTGAAGCTAATATGCCTCTATGAATCGCCGGGTCGATGTGGCGGTGAGAGGCGTCGTTGGTTCGGCGTCGGCGCACCACTGGCCGTCGACGGGAATTGGGTTGCACACGGTCCAGCTTTGCGCAGGACCCACGCACGAAGCGGTTGACTGAGTGTGCCCCGCGGCCGTCGAGGCCGAGACCTCGAAAGCGGGGCGCAGATGTGTTCCGTTCTGGACGTCATGCGCCGCAGGAGCCGCCTGGCGTTCGCATTACAGGCTGATCAGCGCTAGGACGTTCCGTGAAGCGGGCGTTCGGGCGGTTTTATGCCGAACTCAATATTTTTCAGGAGATTTCTTTGAAACTTGCGACGCTACGCGACGGCACTCCAGATGGCAAGCTGGTGCTGGTCGACACCACCCGGAAAACCATGTGCGCTGTCCCGGAGCACGCCGCGACGTTGCAGCAGGCGCTTGACCGGTGGGATGCGGTCGCGGCGCCGCTGAGCGACGTTTACCGACGTCTGTGCGCGAACGAGGTGGACGGCATCCAGCCGCTCGATTTCGATGAACTCGTTGCCCCGCTGCCGCGTAGTTTCCAGTGGCTGGACGCCAGCGCGTATCTGCGCCACGTTGAGCTCGTCCGACGCGCGCGCGGCGCTGGGATGCCGCCCTCGGCGCTTACCGACCCGATCATGTACCAGGGGGTCTCCGCCCCCTTCCTTCCGTGGAACGGGGCCATAGAGGTGCTGGGCTCGAACTGGGGCACGGACTTTGAGGCCGAACTGGTCGTCGTGACGGGCGAGATCGCCGCAGGTGCGTCGAAGGCGGAGTGTGCCCAGGCAATCAGGCTGATCGGACTGGCGAACGACATCTCGCTACGCGGCCTGATTCCGGAAGAGCTGGCCAAGGGCTTCGGGTTCATTCATGGCAAGCCGCCGACCGCGCTGGGCCCGCTCTTTATCACGCCAGACGAACTCGGTGATCAGTGGGACGGTGAGCGAGCCCATCTGGAACTCCGCGTGTCGCACAACGGCACGACGGTAGGGAGCCTGCAGACGGGGGAGGACATGCATTTTTCGTTCGCCGATCTGATCCATCACGCGACCCGCACGCGCCCCCTTTGCGCCGGGACCGTGCTGGGTGCCGGGACGGTTTCGAACCAGCGTGAAGGCTCGGGTTACGGCTGTATCGCCGAGCGACGGGCCGTCGAAATGATTGGCGGCGTCACCCCTCTGGCGTCCTTTCTCGTCGATGGCGATATCGTACGGATTGAAGCGTTTTCTAACCGCGGGAACAGCGTGTTTGGTTGCATCGAGCAACGCGTACACCATGCCGCAACGTGACTGGCTGTGAATCTAATGGAAAATACACATCTGCTCGAGATCGTCGAGCCGTACGAAGGCGATCCCATCCTTTCGCTCAATGACGCTTTTAACCGCGATCCGCGGGAGGGGCGCGTGAACCTGAGCGTCGGCGTCTACTTTGACGACGCTGGGAGAATCCCGGTCATGGAGGCAGTGCGCCACGCCGAGACTGCCCGACTCGGCACCATTGGGCCGCGGCCGTATCAGCCGCTCGAGGGGGCGCTGAATTACCGCGCTGCCGTCCAGGTCCTCGTTTTCGGTGCTACGCATGAGGCCGTTGAGTCGCGACGTATCGCGACAGCGCAGACTCTTGGCGGGTCGGGCGCGTTGCGCCTTGGTGCGGATTTTCTACACCGTTACTTCCCCAAGAGCGGTGTCTGGATCAGCAATCCGTCCTGGGAAAACCATCGCGCGATCTTCGAGGCTGCCGGCTTCCCCGTCCAAACGTACCCGTACTTTGACGCGGCCACGGGCGGACTCGACTTCGACGGCATGATGGGAACGCTTTGCGAACTCGCGCCCGAAAGCATCGTGGTTCTCCACGCTTGCTGCCACAATCCGACTGGCGTTGACCTTACACGCGAGCAATGGGCAAAGGTGTTCGCCGTGGTAGCCGAAAGACGGCTGTTACCCTTCATCGACATGGCGTATCAGGGTTTCGGTGCGGGGCTGGACGACGACGCCTGGGCCGTTCGTACCCTCGCTGACGTCCGTCAGGGCGGTCGACCGATGCCGATGTTCGTCGCCAACAGCTTCTCGAAGAATTTCTCGCTCTACGGCGAGCGTTGCGGTGCGTTGAGTGTGGTCTGTGCGGACGAAGAGCAGGCGCAACGAGTGACCGGCCAACTGGCATCGACTGTCCGTCGTATCTACTCGGGACCGCCAACGCATGGCGGGCAGGTGATTACCTCCGTGCTGAACTCGAACGAACTGCGCGCCGAGTGGCAGGCCGAGCTCGACGCCATGCGCGGTCGTATCAAGCGAATGCGAAGCGAACTGCACGACGGCCTGCAGAAGGAACTGCACAAGCGTGGCGCGGAGGACAGGGCTGCAAACCTTCTTTCGAGTCTGATCGAGCAGCGCGGCATGTTCAGTTACACCGGGCTTTCTGCGCAGCAGGTAGACACGCTGCGCGACGAGTACGCGGTCTATCTGGTGCGTTCCGGTCGACTCTGTGTGGCTGGACTGAACGACGGCAATGTCGGCCGCGTTGCAGTCGCAATGGCCAATGTAGTGACCGCGGCGCTTTCCTGACGCGAATATCCAGAATCGGCTGACCGAGAGGCGGGCGGGCAGAGGGCATCCGTGTATCGGATGCTGGGTCCCGCCCAATCCACATGCGTTATCGACTCCTGGGGCATGCAGCCCCACGAGAAACGCTTGACAAGGAAGGTCCAATAGCCAACACTTAGTTTCAATATGAAACTATTTCAGTGTGTATAAAAGGGTGAATTCATGCGATTTGTGAAATTTGAGGGAAGGGCCCCGCGCCAGGCACATACCGGCATCCCGCAGGGGGTATACGAACGGGAAATGGGCAAGGCTGGCTTCGATGGCCCGGTCTCGCACATCTATCAGGCTCATCCTCCGACGGCCTGGTTGCGTTGGGAAGGCGTGCTTCGTCCGCGCGCCTTTACGACCAAGCGCCTTGCCGGCGTCGTGCCGTCGCTGTGGGACGCACCTGTTTTGGCCCGGAGCGCGTCGTTCGAAATGCGTTTCTGGCGGCACGATACGAATTCGGCTTTGTGCCGGAACGCAGACGGCGATCTGTTCCTGTTTGCGCATGTCGGTGGTGGTGTGATTTTCAGCGACTTCGGCTCGCTCGACTTCGAAGCGGGTGACCTCGTGTACTTGCCGAAGGGCACCGCATGGCGCGTGGAGCCGTCGACCGTTTGCGAGTGGTTGTCAATCGAGTCGGCGCAGCCGTTCGGTATCCCCGATCGCGGTCTGCTGGGTCAACACTCGCCATTTGATCCAGGCGTGCTTGAGACGCCGAAACTGGATGAGCGCTATGCGAAGCAGCGCGAGCAGAGCGAGTGGCCGCTCATGGTCAAGCGACGCGGTCAAATTTCAACCGTAGTCTATCCCTTCAACCCCCTGGATACGGTCGGCTGGAAGGGAAGCCTGAGCGTGATCAAGCTCAACTGGCGCGATATCCGTGCCGTGGCGAGCCACCGCTACCACGTGCCGCCAACCGCGCATTGCGCCTTCGCTTCTGCGTCAGTCGCGATCTGCGTTTTCACGCCGCGGCCGATCGAGTCGAGTGCTGATGCACTGAAGGTACCGTTCTTTCATTCGAACGACGACTACGATGAATTCGTTTTCTTCCACAGTGGTCGGTTCTTCAGCCGCGATAGCGCTGAGCCGGGCGCCCTGACGTTCCATCCGGCCGGCGTCCCTCACGGTCCGCACCCTCAGGCGTTCCGCAATGCAGAGCAGCGCGCGGGGCAGATAGCTGAAGAAGTGGCGCTGAACATCGACGTGGCCGAACCCGTCGAGATCGTCGCACCGCCGGCAATGGAATTGCACGATTACGCGGACTCGTGGCGTGGCTATCTTGAGCAGGAAGTAGCCGAAGCGGGTGCAACGATGGCCGAGCGGGCTGAACAGTAAAGCATTTGACGAAACTGGAAAATCTATCAGGAGCATTGGCATGACCGACTTTATCCCCACTACCGAAATCTGCTTTGTCGAATTCGCCGTGGCCGACGCCGCCGCGCTGGACGCACAGCTTCGTGCGATCGGTATGACGCTCGTTGCGCGTCACCCGTCGCGTGCGCTGACGCTCTACGCCCAAGGCAAAATCCTTTTCATCGCAAACGCTGAGCCGGATACGCACGCGAGTGCGTTCGCCGCAGTGCACGGCAACAGTGTTTCGGCGATCGGCATTGGCGTGCCGTCGTCCGCGCAGGCGCTTGTTGCCGCCGCGCGGGTGGGCATGGGTCGCCACGACGGTCCGCTGCGTCAAAGTTTCGATGCACCCGCGCTCGGCGGTATCGGCGGCAGCCTGCTGTACCTCGTCGACGAAGCCGCTATGGGTGCCATCCTGTCAGGATTTGGGGACGTGAAGCCGGCAGTGGGCGCGGGCCTGGGACGCATCGACCACATTACCCACTGCGTTGCCGAGGGGACCATGGGGCGCTGGGTAGCGTTTTACGAGCTCCTGTTCGGCTTCCACGTGTGTTTTGAACTGGAAGCGCGCGGCGAGCGTACCGGGTTCCGTACGCAAGCTGTCAAGAGTCCGTCGGGCGGCGTTGTCGTCACGGTGCTCGAGCCGACGGAACCCGCGTCGCAGATCCAGGAGTTCATCGACGAGTACCACGGCGAGGGCATCCAGCACATGGCACTCTCGACCGACGACATCTACGCAAGCGTTGCCACTCTGCGCGCGAATCATGTGGACTTCCTCAAGACGCCGGACACGTACTACGGCGGGCTGGAAGCACGCGTGCCGGGGCACGGCGAACCGGTGGACCGCCTCAAGCAGCTCGGCATCCTGCTCGATGGCAGTGACAAGGGCGAGGCTCCCGGCGAACCCGGCGGAACCCTGCTCCAGATCTTCACGAAGAAGATGATCGGTCCGATTTTCTTCGAGATCATCCAGCGCAAAGGTAACGAGGGTTTCGGCAACGGCAACGCCAAGGCCCTGTTCGACGCCATCGAAAAAGAGCAGGTCGCGCCGGGCGCGAACGCGTAAGTACCGGTTGCCGGCCTCGTATCTTGACCGGCGAGGCCGCACCAAAGCCACGCCTCCGGGTGGAAAACCTGAGGCGTGGCGTCAAACACAGAACGGAGCGCTGCGCCCGTAGAGCCACCTGGCAGCAAGTTCCGTCTTCGACAAGGCGCCCATCTGCAGCGCGTTCCCTCGGGCGGCGCCACGCATTTCGTCTATGTGGCGTCAACGTGCGAATCGCTCCTGAATTTCAGCAGCGCCGGGCAGCCATGATCCATGGAACAGCGCCAAACCCTGCACTTTGCGGAAAGTCCGCAAATCGTGGCTTTGTGTTGCTCTCCCCCTGAATTCTCAACAAATAGATCGCTAAAACTGTAGTGGGACTGTCCCGCCCGATGGAGAGTTAGAAATGGCGAGAGGCCGCCCAAAAGGGCAAGTCGTGATGAGCCTCCAGGATCGAGAGACGCTTCAATCGATGGCGTCACGCGACGACGTCAAGCCATCAATCGCACTTCGCGCAAGAATTGTTCTCGCATGTGCCGACGGTCTGGACAACAACTCGGTGGCAAGGACCAACAGCGTGGACGCACACACTGTTTCAAAGTGGCGCAACCGCTATATCGACTGCGGGGTCGATGGATTGCTGGATATGCCCAGAAGCGGCGCGCCGCGGAAGATCGAGCCTGCCAAGGTCCTCGCGGTTGTTGAAGGCAATGCTGGAGCGCACGGTAAGCCGCTGAGCATCCGCAGCGTCGCGCGGGAGTCGAACGTCTCGCCTTCGAGCGTCGCCAGAATCTGGCGAGCCTCGGGACAACCGGCGGCACGCCCCGCACATAAAGCGATGCACCAATCTTCGCCCCACGGCGATTCGCAAGCTCGCAGCAGCGAAGCGGATAGCTCTCCCGGTGGGACCTCCGCGGACCTGACGCTCGCGTTCCACATGGCGCCGGTGGGACTGCTCGTGTCTACGCGGCGCACGATCGTGTCGTGCAATGAGGCTTTCAGCAAAACGTTCGGTTATTCACTGAGTGAGCTCTCTGGCCGCTCTCTGGAGTGTCTCTACCCGTCTCACGACGAATTTCAGCACATTGGTGAACGCGCGGTGCTGGCGATGCGTAGGACCGGGTTTTACTCGGACGAGCGCATCATGCGGCGAGCCGACGGGAGCCTCTTCTGGTGTCACGTCTCAGGACGTTCAATTGACCACAATGATCCGTTTGCGTCGGCGATCTGGTCTTTCGAAGATATCTCTGCAGTTCGACGGGTCGTAACGGAACTCACTCAGCGCGAGCGAGAAGTTGCCCAGTTGCTCGTAACCGGTAGGAGCAGCAAGCAGATCGCCCGGGATCTGCGTATCAGTCACCGAACTGTCGAGGCTCATCGCGCGCGGCTCATGCGCAAATATGGCGTCGCTACAGTTGGCGAGCTCATCGGTAGGTTGGTTGGTGGCCATTGGAAAGACGATTGAGACTGTTGAATAACGAAACGAACTTGCGGTGCAGTTTCAGTGTAGACCCCAGGGTAATCGGCCGAATGGCAAATCGCACGGCAAGAAGGCATTGTTCTCCCATACAACGACTCGGTTGCCGTTAGTCCGGGTGGTAAGGATCTGGTGTTGGCGAGACCTGCAGCAAAAGGGCGAGAGCAATTGCACCACTCTCTCAAGTGGCCAGGCGGGTAATCCCCCGTCGGATGACTTGCTGGGATGATCTTCAGCCTGTAGCAAGGCATTCGAAGCGCGGACGTTGACGTAACGAATGTTCGATCGGAAAACATTCTTATAAACCAGGAGACAACGATGAGCCCGAGTGACTCGGTGGCAGACCCGACGTCCGGTCAATCCGCTTTCGCCGCACATGCAGGCGCTTCCACACGCGGGAAATTATTTCGGATTGTATTTGCAGGATCGCTGGGAACCTGCTTCGAAGCGTACGACCTTTTCCTCGTTGGCACTCTCGCGGCCGTGATGAGCAAGCAATTTTTTTCGGGGGTGAATCCAACCGCTGCACTGATTTTCACCTTGCTCGGCTTTGCATCGGGATACATGGTCAGGCCACTGGGCGCGATTTTTTTTGGCCGCATCGGGGACCGGATGGGACGCAAGCGTGTCTTCCTTATCACAGTGGCGCTCATGGGCATGGCGACATTCATGATCGGTCTGCTGCCGACTTACGCGGCCGCGGGCTTCTTTGCGCCGGTCTTGTTTGTGTCTTTGAGGCTTGTCCAGGGGTTTGCGCTCGGCGGCGAAGCCGGTGGTGCGATGGTGTATGTCGCTGAGCATGTTCCGGAAAACCGGCGCGCATTTCTGACGTCGTGGGTTCAACTCGCCCCGGTAGTCGGTCTGCTCCTGTCTCAAGTGGTGGTCCAGGCAACGCGTGCGGTGGTTGGGCCGGCTGAATTTCTTGCATGGGCGTGGCGTGTCCCCTTTTTTCTCTCGCTCGGGCTCCTGGCACTATCCGTCTGGGTGCGGACCCGCATGGGCGAATCGCCAGAATTTGAGCGCCTGCGAAGTGAAAATAGCGTTTCGCGTGCGCCTCTCAAGGAAGCACTCACCGGCCGCCGCAACGTTTCAGCTATGACATGCTCGCTGCTAGCGTTATGTCCCGGCGCGGCGGTCGCATTCTACTGTGCGTTCTTCTACACACCATTCTTCCTTACCGAAGTCCTTCGCATTGGTCCTGACACGACGAGCCTGCTGACGATTGGCGCATTGCTGGTGTCGATGCCGTTCTTTATCGTGTTCGGCGCGTTGTCGGACCGGCTCGACCGGAAACTCGTCATTTGCGCTGGTTTTGTCCTCGTGGTCCTCGGTTATCCCGCCATTTATCACGGTCTGGCTCACTTTGGAAACGCTGCCTTGGAGCGCGCCTCTGCGGCCTCCCCCGTCGTTGTGATTGCGGACCCCAACAATTGCTCGACGCAGTTCAACGTGATTGGCACATCAAAGTATCGTACCTCGTGTGACGTGGCAAAAAACGCACTGGTACGTGCGGGGATTAGCTATACAAATGAGGCAGGTGAGCCGGGCATGCCTGCAGTCGTCAAGGTGGGCGAGCAAACCATCCAGTCGTACGCCGCTGACACGCAGGGTTCGGCTGCGCGAGCCGCCGCACTTTCTACGTCACTGGCCGCTGCGCTCGATGCCGCAGGGTATCCGCGCAAAGCCGATGCTGCACAGGTCAACCGCGCGATGTTGCTGTTGCTGATGAGTGCGCTCGGCGTTCTCGCCGCGATGACGTTTGGTCCCCTGGCTGCGGCAATGACCGACCTTTTCCCACCGCAGGTGCGCTTCACGGCACTCTCGCTGAGCTATCACATCGGCTTCGGCTGGACGGGAGGGTTCCTGCCCGCGGCAGCATTTGCGATCGTTGCGGCGAGCGGCGACATGTATGCAGGCTTGGCGTACCCGCGAGTCGCTGCGCTTGTCGGCGCCGTCCTTATTCTGCTGTTCGTGTTGGCTGCGCGCGCACAAAGATTGAGCTGCGCACGCTGACAGGAATCACGCCGTCGCGCATGGATGATGCCAGGCACGCCGAGGATGTGGACTACCTCGTGCACGGTAATGTGAAAATTGTAGGGAGTTGAAGGTGCAGGGTAAGTATCAACACGAAAAGTTCGAATTCACGCGCCCCGCCGAGCTGAGCGGGGTGCAGGGCAAGCCCTACCCGGTCGTTGTGGTTGGTGCCGGCCCGGTCGGACTTACGACAGCAATCGATCTTGCAGTTCAAGGGAAGCCCGTTCTTCTTCTCGACGACGACTTCACCGTCTCGATTGGCTCGCGCGGCGTGGCATATGCGAAGCGCTCACTTGAAATCTTTGACCGGCTCGGCTGCGGCGAACAGATGGTGCGAAAGGGCGTATCCTGGAATGTCGGCCGGACCTTCTTCGGTGAAGCGGAAGTATTCAACTTTAACCTCTGCCCGCAGCCAGACCACCATCGGCCGGGCATGATTAACCTGCAGCAGTACTACCTGGAGGAATTCCTGCTTCGGCGTGCCGGTGAACTGCCCAACCTGGAGATCCGTTTCGGCAACAAGGTAACCGGCGTCACTCCACACGACGATTCCGTTACTTTGCAGGTGGAGACGCCGGCGGGCGATTACACGCTGGAAGCCGGGTGGCTCGTGGCTGCAGATGGTGCGCGCAGCCCCATCCGGGTCATGCTCGGACTGGACATCGAAGGCAAGGTTTTCAAGGACCGATTCCTGATTGCAGATGTCGTGATGAAGGCAGACTATCCCACGGAGAGATGGTTCTGGTTCAATCCGCCATTTCATCCCAATCAGTCGGCGCTGCTTCACCGTCAGGCGGACAACATATGGCGGATCGATTTCCAGCTCGGCTGGCAAGCCGATCCGGAAGAAGAGAAAAAGCCGCAGAAAGTCATTCCACGGATCAAGGCGATGCTGGGAGACGAACGGGAGTTCGAGCTCGACTGGGTGAGTGTCTACACGTTCCAGTGCCGCCGCATGCGTCGCTTCAACCACGGCAGGATTCTCTTCGTCGGGGACTCGGCACATCAGGTGTCGCCATTCGGTGGCCGGGGTGCGAATTCGGGCATACAGGACGCCGATAACCTGGTCTGGAAGCTCGCGCTTGTTATGGACGGCAAGGCACCGCCTTCACTATTGGACACCTATACCGAAGAGCGCGGACAGGCTGCCGACGAGAATATCAAGAACTCGACGCGTTCGACTGACTTCATTACGCCCAAGAGCAATGTTAGCAAGGCGTTTCGCAACGCCGTGCTGGAGCTCGCTGGGCAGTACGCTTTCGCACGGACCATGGTGAACTCGGGTCGCCTTTCCGTGCCAACTATCCTGGAGCAGTCCAGCCTCAACACACGGGATTCAGATACTTTCGCCGGCAGGATGGTTCCAGGCGCTCCGATGGCGGATGCGCCGGTCATCGACGGGAACCACACATGGCTGCTTGAGGCATTCGGGGGCTGCTTCGCGCTTCTCTACTACGCGGAGTCTGCGTCGGACCTGAAAGCTGCAACGGTTCAGGCACTGGCAGATCTGGGTCATGGAAAAATCCCGGTGCGTGCGGTCGTAGTCGCCAACGGCGATGGCGTTTGCTCCGAGATACACACACTGATCGATTTGAAGGGGCGCGTTCGTGAGCGATACGATCTCCTGCCAGGGAGTGCTTACCTCATCCGGCCCGACCAGCATGTCGTTGCGCGCTGGCGCCAGCTCGTTCCGGCCAAGGTGCGCGCCGCCGTCGACCTTGCCACATGCAACGCCTGAAGGACACGAGAATGGCCTTGATGACTGACCCGAACTTTAACGAACCCGGTAAGCGATTCTTTTATTCGTTCGTGCCGGGCGATGATTTCTACGAAGCGCTGATGGAGGCCCATCGGGAACTCACGGACGAGGAAAGCTTGGCGTTGAACGCCAGGCTGATTCTCGTTCTGGCGAATCACATCGGTGACCTGTCCGTTCTCCGCGAGGCCCTTGTCGTCGCGAGCGGCTATGGGCGCCCGGGCAGCGATCTTGTGCCAGCGAAGTGACTCCAATGATCGAAAGTGCAAGTCACCCGATGGAGGTGGAATGGAAGCTCGTTGAATTCGTGCTGGGCTTTCAACTGCGGGACGCTCCAGAACACGCAGTCGCAGTCGTGCGGAACATGTTGCTGACGACGATTGGCACCGCGATCGCCGGCGCGTCGGAGGAGGGGTGCGAGGCCATCCTGCAGTTCGTGAAGGCGCGAGACGGGGCAGGACGGGCTTCCGTATTCGTGTATGGCGACGCCGTGTCGGCAGGTGGTGCTGCGTTGGTGAACGGCGTGATGTGCCGTGCGCTCGACTTTTGCGATGCGATGGCACCGGGGCTCCATATCGGATCGTCACTTCTTCCAGCAGCCTTCGCAGCAGTCGAGCTTGCCGGAGGCTGCTCGGGCGAGGATTTCCTGGCTGCGTTGGTAGTCGGAGCGGAGCTTGCCTCCCGAATGAATCTCACTGAGGCGATGTACGCCGGCGCCGATCCCACGGGTGTGGCCGGCGTGTTTGGCGCTACTGCGGCGGTGGCGAGAATACTTAAGCTCAACAGGCAACAGACCCTCCATGCGCTGGGATTGGCATTCAACCGGGCGGCCGGTAGTTTCCAGAGCAACATCGACGGTTCTTTGGCCGTTCGACTGATACAAGGCTGGGTGGCCGAATCAGGCGTTGTTTGTGCACAGCTGGCCCAGCTCGGTATTACGGGGCCGAAGCGTTTCCTTTCCGGCGTATACGGGTATGCGCACCAGTTTGCCAAGCGCAATCGCAAACCGGAAGAATTTGTGGAAGCACTCGGAGGACAGTATCGACTGGTACACACCGTCTTCAAGAAATATCCGAGCTGCGGTCTTACCCAAGGCGTTACCGAACTGGCCCTGCGTGCTCGTAATGAACTCGGCGTCGAGCCAGGGAGCATCCGCAGGATCGAGGTCATGCTGCCGCCCTACGCATTCCGGCTCGTCGGGCACGATTTCGAACTCGGCGACAACCCACGAGTGAATGCCCAATTCAGTGCGAAATATTGCGTCGCAAATGCAATGCTACGGGGCTCCTCCGAGTTAGGTCATTTTACGAAGTCAAGTATTGCGAATCCGGAGTTACTCGCGTTCATTGATCGGATTGAAGTGATATCTGTCGAGGCCATGCAGGAGCGCCATCACACCGCTGTTGATATGTATATCGAAACCAGGAACGGTAGATCCTGGAGCACGGCGCTCGAAATTGCACCGGGATTTCCGGGTAACGCCCTGCGGGATGAGAACCATCTTGAACGCTTTAAAAGCTGCATGCGCTACGCCAACCGCGGGCTTTCTCAGCAGAAGATAGACCAACTGATGCACAGCGTTCTTGCAATTGAAGAGCAATCCGATGTCCGGGAAATACTTCCCCTGACGCGGGAATATCGAAGCGTCGCATGATCGCGTTGAACCTCTGGCGTGAATGCGTCAATCGGGCAGGAATGGCCGCATAGGCACCGCCCGGACCTGATTATTGTTGAAAGTGAGATCACAGAGATGAGCAAAGTATTCCCGAGTGCAGTTGCCGCGCTCAATGGCATCGTCGCGAACGGCCAGACGTTCGCCGTTGGCGGCTTCGGGCTGTGCGGCATTCCCGAAGCCCTGATCGCCGCATTGCGCGATACGGGCGTGAAGGGCATTACCTGCATCAGCAACAACGCAGGCGTCGACGGCTTTGGTCTTGGCGTACTGCTGGAGACGCGCCAGATCAAGAAAATGATCTCCTCCTACGTGGGCGAGAACAAGGAATTCGAGCGCCAGTATCTGTCGGGCGAACTCGAACTCGAATTCACGCCGCAAGGCACGCTCGCCGAGAAACTGCGCGCCGGCGGCTCGGGCATCCCCGCGTTCTTCACAAACACCGGCTTCGGCACGCAGATCGGCGAAGGTAAGGAAACCCGTCAGTTCGGCGAGAGGCACTTCGTGCTCGAACATTCGCTCACCGCCGATGTCGCGCTGGTCAAGGCATGGAAGGCCGACAAGGCAGGCAACCTGATCTATCGCCGCACCGCGCGCAACTTCAATCCGATGTGCGCGATGGCCGGCCGCATCACCGTTGCGGAAGTCGAAGAGATCGTCGAGGTGGGCGAGCTCGATCCGGACGCGATCCACACGCCCGGCATCTTCGTGCAGCGCATCGTGCTGAATGCACATCCGGAAAAACGCATCGAACAACGCGTCGTCCGCGCGAAAGGAGACTGATCATGGCATGGACTCGTGACGAAATGGCCGCGCGCGCGGCGAAGGAACTGCAGGACGGCTTCTATGTGAACCTCGGCATCGGGCTGCCGACGCTCGTGGCCAACCACGTGCCAGCGGGTATGGAGGTGTGGCTGCAGTCGGAAAACGGCCTGCTCGGCATCGGCCCGTTCCCGACCGAGGACGAAGTCGACGCGGACCTGATCAACGCTGGCAAGCAGACCGTGACGACGCTGGCGGGTTCGTCAATCTTCTCGTCTGCGGACTCGTTCGCAATGATCCGCGGCGGCCACATCAACATCGCGATCCTCGGTGCGATGCAGGTGAGCGAGAAGGGGGACCTGGCGAACTGGCTGATCCCGGGCAAGATGATCAAGGGTATGGGCGGCGCGATGGATCTCGTGGCGGGCGTCGGCCGCGTGGTCGTGCTGATGGAGCACGTGGCGAAGGGCGACCAGCACAAGATTCTCGAAGTTTGCACACTGCCGCTGACGGGCGTGGCCGTGGTTGATCGGATCATCACCGATCTCGGTGTGATCGACGTTACCCCGAAGGGGTTGAAGGTGGTAGAACTCGCCGATGGCGTGAGCGCTGATGAGATTCAACGGAAAACAAGCGTGCGGCTAGACGTAACGTCGATTTTTCGATCAGGTCCGCGCGGCGAAACCCCAGGCTTTGCGACTGCGGAGTAGGCCAAAATGGGGAATTCAATCTTTGATCCGAGGCACCTCTATCGATAAGTGAGGAGGTGAGTTCTAACTTAAACGACAGGAGCCACAGCGTGACGGGAAACTCCCTGTCTGAGCGTGCACCTCTGGAGCGACTGGCGGACTGTGCGCGCTATGCAGCGCCCCGCGCGTCGGTCTTCCTTCCCTACCGGGGTGGCATTGGTACTGTTCAATTTTATGGCCGTCAATATTACAGAGAGTCAGTATGACAAAGGCATTCTCTTCCCGGGATGATGTGGAAACCAAGGTCATTTACGCGCACTGCTTTCCGATCGATCTATCGTGGGCCCATGACGGAGCGGGTCACATCGCCCGGCCTCGCATCCGGACTGCCGAGTGCGATAGAGAGATGTGGGTGCAGTCGCAAGGTCGAGGCGCCGTATGAAGCTCTACAGCTATTTCCGGAGTTCGGCGTCGTATCGCGTTCGGATTGCGCTGAACCTCAAGGGCCTGCCGTACGAATATGTGCCGGTGCATCTGGTACGCAATGGAGGCGAGCAGCTTTCGTTGGCG
The DNA here is from genome assembly GCF_038900515.1 of Burkholderia sp. JPY481. Taxonomy (NCBI): domain Bacteria; kingdom Pseudomonadati; phylum Pseudomonadota; class Betaproteobacteria; order Burkholderiales; family Burkholderiaceae; genus Burkholderia; species Burkholderia sp. JPY481. The sequence goes on along the minus strand of NZ_JAYMRT010000005.1, from coordinate 25,481 downwards.
TACAGGCACATCAACCCGGACCAGTTGGTGCCCACATTCGTCGAGGATTCGGGAACTCCGATCCCCCAATCGCTTGCGATCGTTGAATACATCGAGGAAACGCATCCAGAGCCTGCGTTACTGCCAACTGAGCCCGCTGCAAGGGCCTATGTGCGGTCACTGGCGCAGCAGATCGCGTGCGAGATTCATCCGCTGAACAACCTTCGCGTGCTCAAGTATCTGACGGGAAACCTGGGCGTGAGCGAGGAAGCGAAGAGCGCATGGTACAGGCACTGGGTGGAGGTGGGCTTCGATACGCTCGAAGCGCGGCTTGCCAGCGATAGCCGAACGGGCTCGTTCTGTTACGGAAATGCGCCAACGCTGGCTGATATATGTCTCGTTCCCCAAGTGTTCAACGCAGGTCGCTTCTCGATCGACGTGAGCCGCTATCCAACGCTCGCGCGCATCAATGCAAACGCTCTGCGACTTGACGCCTTTGCGCAGGCGGCGCCGGATCGGCAGCCTGACGCGGCATAAGGAGCAAGCCGAACGGCAACCAAACACCGACCTGAAGATGCCATTCCTTATCCATTGTATCTATCGGCCGGGGGGCGCCACCGCGCGCGTTCCGATCCGACGTGAACATATTCTATATATGTTGGACTGGCTGCCTGTGACCGTGTTTGGCTCCGCCATTCTTGGTAGTGACAGCAAAGAGGCGGTAGGGATGGCGGTGGTCCTTAATGTGGACAACGAATCCGATGCGCGGAGGTTCGTCGCTAGCGAACCATACTGCCGGTCCGGTCTGTTCGAAACTATCACTGTCAATCCTTTAGTGCAGATGACGCCACCGTACACGCGTGCCTTTCTTGAGAGGGAATTGGAGAAATGTCAATGACACGAAGGTCCCGCGAGTTGCTGTGAATATGGATGCCGAGCCCGGGGATCGAGATGGAGTACGCGGACGCCCGGAAAGCGAGCGAAAGACCGGTTATGCGGATTCCGGATTCTTGTTAATTAGCAAGCGTAGCGCCAGCGACGGTTTGACTGGAGATTGTCATCTTCAGACTAGGGTGCGGAACTGATCGACGACAACCCACGGTGTGAGTTCATCGATGAGGTTAAACGCCTGGTCGACGATAAGTGAGAGCACGTAGCGCAGATACGCGTCGGAATCGATGTCGTTGAGCTTTGCGGTGCTGGAGGCTGTAGATCGCGTCTGCACGCTCGCCGCCGGATTCTGTGCGAACGAACAGATACCTGAATATTGGAGTTGAATACATGCTTACTGCAGCCATCGTTTATCACAGCGGGTATGGGCATACGGAGGCCGTCGCAGCCGCGGTCGCGCGAGGCGTCGAAGCCGATGGCGTTTCAGCGGTGCTGATCCCGGTCGAGCAGATCGACGCACAGTGGGATTTACTTGAGCACCGAGCTGACGCGATTATCTTTGGCGCGCCGACGTATATGGGTAGTGTCTCGGCATCCTTCAAACAGTCCATGGACTCGTCCTCGAAGGTGTGGGGAAAATGGCGAGACAAGCTTGGCGCAGGCTTCACAGTCTCCGCGTCACAGAGCGGTGACAAGCTCGCGACGCTCCAGCGGCGTCATCGCGAGCGACAGGGAAACGGCGAGTGCGCTCGGGGCGCGCGTTGCGAGCGCTGTCAAACGCTGGGCAAGACAGCCCCGCTCTGAATAAAAGACTTGTATCAAACGGGCGGGCGAAATCTACTACGTGGTCCAGTTGATCAGTTGATCCGGTGAAGGATGAGGTTGTAGAGCCGGCGGGTCTGACCACTGCAACCCGTATGGATAAGTTCACGGCGATGATGCTGAGAACAGGCCTCATATCGATGATCGGAAAAGCGGAACGCGGGCCGGTCGCATTTAGATGCCATCAAACGGTACAAGGCGGCGTATCTCGTGGCCGCGGGCGGCGCATATATCGTATCGAAGCCGATCCGAAGCGCCTCCGTGGTTGCGTTTTAGGACAGGGCACTGAGGCGATCTACGAGTTCGACGTACGCGATATGCTGGTCACGGTCGCCGTCGACTCAGCGGGAGCGTCGGTGCACGATACCGGGCCTGCGGAATGGAAAGGGCGTATCGCTGGAATTCCCATAGTCGCGCGCTGACAAAGGGCAGTCAATTAGCCCGGCGCAAGCTAAGCCAGGGTCGTGATATGACGGTGCCTTTGCGAGTGTCAATGCGGAGGGAGCGTTAGACTGGATGACAAGGGCCAGCTCATCCGGCAGATCGTTTGTGACCTTTTTTCTGCGCGCCCGGACCATGCCATTTCTTCTCGTCAAGTAGCCGGTCGAACAGACGATTGCGGGCCGTATCATCCAAAGGCGACATGCCCAGCAAAGAGTGAAACGCGAGGCCGCTGGCAGCGAAGTAGCGCAGCAGCGACAAATCGGGGTCCGTCGCCTCGTCGTACAACGCCTTCATTTTCGCGTCGTCCGACGTCTTCATTTCATCCAGCAGGTTCGGACTCTCGATAAGTGCGGCGAGCACAGCCCTCGCCACGGAGTGCGGCTGATTGACCGATTCCCGGTAGATGGCGATCTGGGCCGCAAGGGTCGGTTCGGCTTTCGACGCTCCCTCCTTCGCCACATAGTCACGCGCAATCTGCTCGAACTGCTGCCGTTGATATTCGAGTAACGCACCCAGCACACCCTGCCTGGTGCGGAACTGATGCAACAGTCCGCCCTTGCTGATGCCGCTTTCGCGCGACAAAGAGTCGAAAGTCAGTCCGCCCACTCCTTCCCGGGTCAGGATGGCGAGAGCGGCATCGATTGCTTTCTTGCGGGATAACTCGGAGCGGGTCTGATTGTCCATTGTCGATATTGATGACGTCGCGGCAGGGCGGTGCTTGCCCGATTGCTGTCGCGTCGTGAAGGTGTTTGGCGGGCACCCGGCGTGGCGAATGCGGGACGGCAAACGACCCCCAACCCGTTACCGCAAGGGGGCAGTCGCCGTATTTCGGGGAATTGTACCGCCGCGGGCGGCATAAAAACAAACCGGGTAGACGGTTTACATTCAATTTGGACGATGCTACTGTTCGATCCCATTGGTTCACGCTCACTCCGGGCCCCGCCGCACGGCCAGGTTACCTCTTCAAGGAACACACTATGTTCACGCACAAGCTCGTCGCGCTTCTTCTTCCCGTCACGGCGGCGTTATCTCTCGCGGGATGCGCTGGCGTCCAGCCTGTCCCCTACACGGCTATTTCATCGTCGCGGCAATTGAAGCAGAACCGGGATGACGATTCGAGCCATGTGCCTTACAAGTACGTCGAGCCCGTCGTCTGGTCGCGATACACGCAAGTCGTGCTGGAACCTGTCGCCGTGTATCGGGGCGCCGACAACCAGTTCGGCGACATGAAAAACGATGACCGGACCGAGTTGGCTAACTACATGGCGGAGACTTTCGCGAAGAAACTGTCGAAACGGTTCGACGTTGCGAAGCAGGCCGGCCCGAACACGCTGCGGGTCAAGCTCACGCTGACCGGTGCGGAAAAGACAACGCCGATTGTCGGTCAGGTCATGCATTTCGACATCGCGGGCAATCTCTATAACGGTGTTCAGGCTGTCCGCGGAGGACAGGGCGCGTTCAGTGGGTCGGTTTCCTACGCCGTCGAGATCTATGACAGCAGCAGCGGCAAACTGCTGAAAGCCTACGTCTCGAAGCAGTACCCGAATGCAATGAATCTTCCGGCTGCCTTCGGCTCTCTGAGCGCAGCGAGAACCGGCCTGGATAAGGGCGCCGATGCGCTTGTAAGTCAACTCCACTGAATTTCTCGACCGGCAGGATCGCGTGCGGTGATTCCTGTCTCTGTCCAGATTTCCAAAGCACGTCGCGCCAAAAACTTTCTCGAAGGTGGTGCGACGGTACCGGACTCTCGCGAGATCACATCATGCATGGACTGACCGATGTCAACGTTGCATTCGCGTGCCCACCCTTAATGGTCGCGATTGTCTTTGCTGTGGCGTACCTGCTGGTCGGGATTCCAGTCCATTTCAGGCGCGGTGCGATCGCAAGGGACGTGCTCGGTACGTTGGCCGGCGTTTTCGCTGCACTCGTCTATATCACGTGGGTTCTCGGGGTCCATGCAAACATTCATCCCCCGCTACGGTGAGGCCGGTGATCTGATTGGCGGCACGCGGTACGCGGCATGACGGACGCGGCGTGCCGACCTTGCCCACGGGCAACTGGCGTTTCCCTGCAATAACCGGTCTGCTTGCCAACGACATAGAGGCCTTCTCTTTCAGGCACGGCCTGCAGGCTCGTAGGCCGACAACCGGACACGGAAAATGGATAAAACCATGTTGATTGCCTGTCACGAATGCGACTTTCTTCAAGCGATCACGCCACTCCCGGACGGCGGTGCGGCGCGATGTGCACGTTGCAACGCGGTTCTCTACAAAAGGTCGCCGGCCACGTTCAGTCGCGCTCTGGCGTATACGTTGGCTGCCGCCGTCCTGTTTGCGATTGCCAACTGTTTTCCGATATTCGGATTCCGGCTTCACGAAACGCTCGTTGAAACCACACTACTTGGGGCCTCTTCGTCACTCTACGCAGAGGGTATGTGGCCCATCGCGGGCCTGGTTTTGGTGACGACGCTGTTCATGCCGGCACTCAATATCGCCGCGATGATCTATCTGCTTCTCCCGTTGCATCTCGGCCGAATTCCCCAACGGCCCGAACAGGCGCTGGGTGTGCTTCGCCACATCGCACCTTGGGGAATGATCGAGGTGCTCGTGCTTGCCATGCTCGTGGCGCTCGTCAAACTCCAGCACATCGCAGAGGTCATTCCTGGAGTCGGGATCGGTGCATTCGTCGCACTGATGGTGTTACTGGCCGCCGCGACAGCCGCTTTCTCCAGCCCCGAGATCTGGGCGCGTATCGAGTCTCCTCCAGCACATCTCAGCATTTCACACGCTGTGTGGAGTGCTTCAACCGGGACCACGGCGGCACGGGCCGGTCTAGCCGCCTGTCAACTGTGCGGCGTGCTCTCAAAGCGGGTGGCGACGCATGCCTCCAACGGAACGTGTTCGCGTTGCGGCGCGGTACTGCATCTGCGCAAGCCAGACAGTCTCACTCGCACATGGGCATTCCTCCTGGCGGCCGCGATCCTGTACATGCCGGCCGTCCTGCTTCCCGTCATGATGACAAGTACCTTATTCGGCGCTCAATCCGACACGATTCTGAGCGGCGTTCTCTTTCTGTGGAACTCCGGGTCATGGTCCCTCGCCGTGATCGTGTTCATCGCAAGCATCCTGGTGCCGATCCTCAAAATCCTGTCCCTGGCTTTTCTCGCCTGGACCACCCAGTTGAGGTCTCCTCTCAATGCGCACGGGCGAACGCGCATCTATCGGCTGGTCGAGTTTGTCGGTCGTTGGTCAATGCTCGACATCTACGTGATCACGATTCTGGTGGCTTTCGTGCAGATCGGTGAAGTCGCGAAGATCGATGCCGGGCCCGGTGCGATCGCGTTCGGCGCGGTGGTCTTGCTGACGATGTTTGCCTCACTGTCATTCGACCCGCGACTCATCTGGGATGCCGTGGAGCTTGATGGTGAATAAACTGTCTGGAGGAAGCGATGACGGAAACGCACCGAACGTACCCATCGCCGTCGTGGCGGAGCCATCGCGTCGGCGTCTGCAGCTCGTCTGGCTCGTTCCGCTTGTCGCGGTTCTGATCGCTGGCGGACTGGCGGCGCAGTCGATCATGCAAAGAGGTCCGACCATCGCGATCAGCTTTGTTACGGGTGACGGAATCGAGCCCGGCAAGACAAAGATCAAATTCAAGGACGTTGATATCGGTGTGATCAAAAGCCTCGAGCTTTCGGACGATCACAAGACCGTGGTCGCCAGCGCGGAGATGTCACGCAACTCGGCCAGCATGCTCGTTGACGACACCCGCTTCTGGGTGGTTCGACCGCGAATTTCCGGCGGCACAGTGTCGGGTATCACCACACTGATATCTGGCGCTCATATCGGCATGGATATTGGCACATCGCATACGGCGCGCCGCGCTTTCGCCGGTCTCGAGTCGCCCCCCGTCCTGGCGTCCGGAACACCCGGACGCGAGTTCGTACTGAAGAGCGGCAACATCGGCTCACTGGATATCGGCTCGCCGGTCTTCTTCCGGCGACTTCAGGTCGGCCAGATCGTCTCCTACGCGCTCGACTCCGACGGAGCCGGCTTGACCATCCACGCATTCATCAATGCGCCTTACGACCGGTATGTGAAGAACGACACACGTTTCTGGCAAGCGAGCGGCGTCGATGTGACGTTGGATACGACCGGCGTGAAAGTTAGCACTGAATCGCTGGCATCGATCCTGATTGGCGGCCTGGCCTTCGAAAACCCGCCCGATTCGTCCGACAAGGTTGAGGCGCAGGCACAGCATCAGTACGAGCTTTTTGGCGACCGTAGCGAAGCCATGAAGCGGCATGACTCGATCGTCGACAAATACGTCCTGACTTTCAACGAGTCCGTGCGCGGCTTGACCGTGGGTGCGCCCGTCGATTTCCGGGGAATCGTCATCGGCGAGGTATCGGCGATCCGCGTGCGCTTCGATCCGATCAGGAAGGAATTCAGCATTCCCGTCGAGGTCAGCATTTTTCCCGAACGACTTATCTCTCGCGAAGATTGGCAAGGAAACGCCGGTAGCACGCCGTCGGACCGAAAAGCATTTGCAGACTACCTCGTATCGAAGGGGTTGCGAGCGCAGCTCAAGACCGCAAGCTTGCTCACCGGACAGCTTTATGTCGCAATCGATTTCTTCCCGGCGGCGCCAAAAGCGGCCGTCGACTGGAATGAAAAGATGCCGCAATTGCCAACCGTGCCGGGTAACCTCCAAGGCCTACAGGAGTCCATCACGAATCTCGTCGCGACGCTAAACAGGATACCCTTTGACGGAATCAGCGCGGATCTGCGCAGGACGCTCGGCGATGCGGACACATTGCTGGAGATCATCAATACCGATGTTGCGCCTGAGGCAAAAGAAACGCTGAGCGCGGCTCGTGAGGCGCTGACGTCCGCGAATCGCACGCTGCAGAGTGACTCGCCCCTGCAGCGGGAGACGGCTGAAACAATGCGAGAGTTATCGCGCGCTGCTGCGTCGGTCCGTTCGCTTGCGGACTATCTCGAACGCCACCCGGAATCGCTGATCCGAGGCAAGAGTGGGGACACGCCATGAACAGGTTGAAGTCGCTGTCATTGTCTATCTTCGCAGCGAGCTGTCTCGCCGCTTGTATCTCCCCGGTCGCGTCGAAGTTTTACACTTTGAGCCCTGTCCAGATTACCCAGCCTTCAACGGCCGCCGAGGGCGTTGCAATCTCGCTTGACCCGATCACGCTTCCCGAACTTGTCGATCGACCGCAAATGGTCGTGCGGCTCGATCCGAACCGGGTGTCGATCGATGAATTTGCTCGCTGGGCGGAACCGCTGAAGAACCAGATTCCGCGCGTGTTAGCCGCGGATCTCGCACAACTCATTCCAGGCGCGATTATATCAACGTATCCGCAGCACGCCGACGATAGCGCGTATCGTGTATCTGTGGACGTGCAGACCTTCGAATCGTCAGCTGAAGCGACGGTGATGCTAGCCGTGCTCTGGTCGGTGCGCGCGCCGAAGCAGGGGCATGGAGTAAGCGGACGCTCGGTTGTATCGCGAACCGCCTGTGGTTCAGGCTACGACGCCATCGTGAGCGCACACGACATGGCCCTCGGATCCGTTGCTCGCGATATCGCTGCGGCGACGTATTCGGTGGTGCATCAGTGAACCGCGAAGATGCATACCGAAATGCGGAACCACCCGTGCGCCAGTCGTTTCCGGAACAACTCCATGGTGCCAGAGGAATGCCGATTCGATTCTTTTGGTCGGACTATCGCCGTCGTTTGCAAGCGGAAAAAGGGCGATCATGTAACGGTTTCGCGACGAACCTCGATTTTGAATTATTCAGATGTCCAATTCGCACAATTGGAATAGTCTAGCTGCTGTACTGCGCGCGTAGCCCGATAAGTCGTCGTCGGGTGGCGACGTCGCCAGGATGATGAGGCGCGGCACGATGTCACTCCTATCCGAAGTAGTACGCGTACGCGCGATCGACCAGGCCGTTGCGCTTGACCCTCTCGAACGCCTTCGCCCACGCATCGCGATCGATGCCGTGCGAATCCGTTGACGCGGCAATGTACAGTGCGCGAGTCGCGAGCGTCTTGCCGACCACGAGTTTGCCCGGATGTCTCTCAATGCGCCACGCGTATTTCAGTTCGATGTCGGCGCTATATGCAGCGTTCACCTCGCCGTAGGCGCCCGCCTGCGTGAGGGCGGCCGCATTGCTGTAGCTCTTGAGATTTGAGAAGCCGCGTTTCGTTAGTTCGGCATGTCCCGTCGGGCTGCCAATGACACCAATTGCCTGAAGCACCTTGCCCGCGTCGTAGGAATCGATCGCACGCGAGCCGGGCCGCGACACGAAGACTTCGTCGATATCCCACACCTTCTGCACCCACATATAATTCGGCTCACGCTCGGGGGTTCGGGAGTAGGGGAAAAAGAGGATGTCGTGTCCCGCCCGCGCGTCGGCCTGTGCCTCCTGCCAGCCGACGAATTTCACGGGAATATCGCGCTTCATCTCGAGTGTCACCTGCTTGACGACGTCGAGGAAGAAGCCGTTGCGATCGCTGCCGGCATCCGGGTGCCGGGCCGGATCGATTGTATACGGCGCGTTGTCCGCGACTTCGATTTCTTCCGCTTGAAGAGGAAGGACGTGCCACCCGAGCGCAACCGCTGTCGCGCACACACATGCCGTCATGAAGATACGTTTCAACATCGCTGCCTCACTCAGTTCGCCGTGGAGAATTTGTAGATCGTGGTTGCAGTGAACCACTCTCCGGGCTGCAGCACGGTCGTGGGCCAATCGCGCCTGTTCGGCGAATCGTCCGGATGCTCGGCCAGCATCGTCAGGAAGCTGCGGAATCCGTAGATCTTTCCACCCTTGCCAATGTCCGTGCCCGGCAGCGCGTTGCCCGAATAGAAATGAATTGCGGGCTCGGTCGTGTATATTTCCAGCACGCGGCCAGACGTTGGCTCGTAGACGTGCGCGGCGTAGCTCAATTCACCGGCACGCTTGTTCAAGAACCAGTTGTGGTCGTATCCGCCCTCGGCTGGCGGGCTCGCGAGCTGCTGACCTTCCTTCAACTGCTCGTCCTTCGTGTAGATGAGGTCGGCGACGGGTGTCGGTTTCGTGAAATCGAACGGTGTGCCCTTAACGCTGCGGCGCTCGCCGGTCGGGATAAGCTTGATGACCGGCGTGAAGGTGTCGGCGTTGATCAACACGACGTGATTCACGATGCTCCTGCTTGCATCGCCGCTCAGGTCGAAACCCATGTGGTTCGAGAAGTTGACGATGGTCTTCTGGTCGGCCACCGCATCATAGGTAATCTTCAGCGCGTTATCGTCGGTCAGGGTGTAGACGACCTTCAGGCTACAGTTGCCCGGATATCCTTCTTCGCCGTCCTTGAAGTAATAGTTGAGTTGCAGCGTGTGATCGTCGAGCTGGCTCGCGTCGAACACACGAAAGCGCGAGCCCTTCGTGCCGCCGTGCAGGTGGTTCTAGCCGTTGTTGACGCTGAGCTGATATGGCGTGCCGTCCATCATAAACTGGCCTTTCGCGATTCGGTCCGCGTAGCGACCGATGATCACGCCGGTGGACGGGTTGTATTTGTTCCCGTCTTCGATCATATCGAAGCCCATCACGACGTCGCTGAGATTACCTCTGCGGTCCGGAGCCAGCAGTTCCACAACCTTGCCGCCGTAGTTCGTAATCTTGACGACCATGCCTTGCTTGTTTTCCAGCGTATAGAGGTCGGTCCTCTTGCCGTCGATCATGCGCTGATAGCCTTCAGGCTTGACGTCGACGTATCCCGCCGACGCCATCGCGAGTGGCGGCCAGCCGGCGATCAGGCAAAGCACCGCGCGAGTACGAAAATTGAGCATAGGGTTGTCTCCTGTCTGGAGTTTGCGCTTTAGCGCCTAATCCGGTTCCATGCAAAGCTGTTCTGTCCATCGCGGAGCCGGACGCTTTGTTGGACGAATTGACCACCATCGCGTAGGCAATGACGGCAATCAGATCGCTTCGATCATTGCTGTCGGTGCGAATAGCGAAATAGCAATGCGGACCAATGCGGCACTTTTCATGACGTCTCCTTGCGTGTTGTTGATCTACTGGATTTTTCGCAAGTGTGGACGTGTGCGAGTTGCTGCGCTAATCAAAAGATTTCAGCAAACGATAAGCACTGCTTATAAGATCCAGTGTGCACTGAGCGCGTTTTGCTGGGAGGCGGGGAGCGGCAGGACGGATGGCGAATACGGGAGTTCGCTGATGCGCGTCTTGCGCGCTTCACACCGGCGTGGCCTCGCCATGGAACAGCTGAAGAAAGTGCCGCGCGGGCGCGCTCAAAGGGCGATCGCGACGCACGATGCTGCCGTAGGAGGGGAGCTTGTGAGTGAACCTATAGTCGATCATGGCAACCAGTCCATGCTCGGCGTTGCGTTGCGCGACGGTAGCGGGAGTCGCGCCGAGCATGTGCGAGCGCGTCACGAGACTCATCGTGGTCAGGATGGAGCCGGTTTCGATCAGCCCGCGCGGCATCGGTCGATGATGTTCGCTGAATTCCCGTTCGACGACGTCACGTGCGGGGCTGCCGGCTGGCTGCAGAATCCAGGGGTAGTCAGTCAGCATCGCAAAATCGACTTCGCGTACCTGGGCGAGCGGGTGATCGCAGCCTGACACGATGGCGAGCGCTTCGTCGTCGACCGCGCGGAAGATGTACTCGCTGCCTTCACGGGCGTCACGGCCGATCACGACCTCAAGCACGCCCTCGTGCAATTGAGGCATCAGCCGATCGCTCGTATCGACTGCGATCTCGACCGTCATCAGCGGAAAGCGCGCCTTCAATTGCACGAGAGCCTCGGTCAATCGGCCAGGCGTTGCAGCCATGATGCTGCCCATGGCAAGCCTGCCCGCGCTGCCCAGCTGCAATTCCGACAGCTCGCGGTTGAGCGCTTCCATGCTGCCGCGAATGCCCCGGAAGTAGCCGAGCACGCGCTCACCCGCCGGGTTCAGGCGAAGGTTTCGACCGACACGCTCGAACAGCAACTGGCCGAGCGCGCTTTCGAGCTCGTGAAGCATCTTCGTCGCGGCTGGCTGCGTGAGCCCGAGCTGCTCGGCGGCTCCGCGCAGCGTTGAGCATTCCTCGATAGCGAGCAGCAACGCGATCTGCCGCATGCGCAAACGATTCAGCAACTGGGGGGTGGAGTCACGCCGGTCGATAGAACCCACTCTGATCACCTGTAGTTATCGATTCATCAATAGTTTTCAATTTACGCGCAGAAAGCGTCTACCTAGTATCAACCCTGTATCAAGTCGGCCGAGGGCGGCCGAATACCAGGAGACAGGCATGCGATTCCAATACCAGCCGGGCAGTGCCGGCCATCAGCCGTCGAGGGTGACAGGATGACGTCAACCTCGCGCCTTCCCGTCGTTGCGCTGACGCTCGGCGACCCCGCTGGCATCGGCCCAGAACTGATTGCGAAACTGCTGTCCCGGCCGGAAGCAATGACGCACGCCAACCTCGTGCTGATCGGCGACCGATGGCTCTGGGAAAGCGGTCAACGCATCGCGGGCGTGCAGATCGCGACCGAGCCGCTCGAGTCGCTCGCCCGCGTGCGCGACCGGCCGTCATACGCGCAGCCTGCGTTCGTCGAGGTCGACACGATCGACCGCGCGCAGGTCACCGTCGGCCAGGTCGGCGCGGCCGGCGGCCGCTCGGTGCTGAGCGTACTGAACATGTGTATGGACGCCGCGCTCGCCGGCGAAGTCGACGCGATCTGCTTCGCGCCGCTCAACAAGCACGCCATGAAGCTCGGCGGCCTGAAACACGAGGACGAGCTCCATCACTTCGCCGAATACCTCGGCGTGACCGGTTACTTCTGCGAGTTCAATACGCTCGGCGAACTCTGGACGTCACGTATTTCATCGCACGTCCCGCTGAAGGATGCGCCCGGGTATCTGAGCATCGGGCGGATCGAGCAGGCTGCCGAACTGATCTACCGGTCGTTGCTCGCGAACGGCGTCGCCACGCCGAAGGTCGCGATCGCCGCATTCAATCCGCACGGCGGTGACGGCGGGAGCTGCGGCAGCGAGGAGATCCAGATAATTGCGCCCGCGGTGCGCCGGCTGCAGGCGCGCAACTGGCCGACCGATGCGCCGTTCCACGGCCCATTCCCGGCAGACACGATCTTCCTGAAGGCACAGGCGGGCGACTACCAGGCGGTCGTGACGATGTACCACGACCAGGGTCAGATCGCGATCAAACTGCTCGGCTTCTCGCGCGGCGTGACCGTGCAGGGCGGGTTGCCCGTGCCGATCACGACGCCGGCGCACGGCACCGCGTACGACATCGCGGGAGGCGGCACCGCCGACGTCGGCGCGACATGGCAGGCATTGCTGATCGCGTGCCGGATGGGTACCGCGCACCGGCAGCAGACAATTTCCGCGTGACGGCCGAAGGCTTTCTCGCGACACCTCGAATCGAATCAAATCCTGGAGACACCACAATGAAAATCAAGTCTGTTCGCGCTCGCGTATTTCAATGGAAGGGCAAGACCGTGCCGCCGCAGGGCAATTTCTGCTCGAATGCGATGGATCTGTTGTACGCACCACAGGAAACGATGAGCACGTTTCGCTTTCACGCGTGGACCGTGGTCGAGGTCGAGACTGACGACGGCATCGTCGGCCTCGGCAACGTCGCGCTCGCGCCGCAGGTCGCCAAGGTCATCATCGACCAGTACCTCGCCCCGCTCGTGATCGGCCAGGACCCGTGGGACTACGAATACCTGAACCAGCGGATGTACCGTGCGACCCACGCGTGGGGCCGCAAAGGAATCGGCATGGCCGCGATCTCGGCCGTCGACATCGCGATCTGGGACATCCTCGGCAAGAGCGTCGGCAAGCCGGTCTTCAAGTTACTAGGCGGCCGCACGAAAGAAAAGATTCCCTGCTACTACTCGAAGCTCTATCGCACAGACCTGAAGGCGATGCAGGCCGAGGCGCAAAAATATCTCGACCAGGGCTTCCGCGCCTTCAAGACGCGCTTCGGCTACGGACCCGCGCATGGGCAGCAGGGCTTCGTCGAGAATCTAAAGGCTGTCGAGGCGATTCGCGAGGTGATCGGCTACGACAACGACCTGATGCTTGAGTGCTATATGGGCTGGAACCTCGAATACGCGAAGCGCATCCTGCCGAAGCTCGAGAAATACCAGCCGCGCTGGCTTGAGGAGCCCGTGATCGCTGATGACATCGACGGTTACGCGGAGCTGAACCAGCTGACGAGTATCCCGATCTCCGGCGGCGAGCACGAATTCACGCTGTATGGCTTCAAGCAGTTGCTGGACCGCAAGGCCGTGTCGGTCGTCCAATATGACACCAACCGCGTCGGTGGCATCACGATGGCGCACAAGATCAACGCGCTGTGTGAAGCGTATAGCGTGCCCGTCATTCCGCACGCGGGTCAGATGCACAACTACCATCTGACGATGAGCACGCTCGCCTCGCCGATGAGCGAGTACTTCCCGATGTTCGACGTCGAAGTTGGAAACGAGTTGTTCTATTACATTTTCGACGGTGAGCCGGTGGCCGAGAATGGCTTCCTGCAATTGCGTGACGACGTGCCGGGTCTCGGTCTCACGTTGAAGACCGAGTTCCTCGACCAGTTCGAGATCGTGGAGTGATGATGCGCAGACGTTATCAGGGCGTGTTTCCGGTCGCGCCGACGATTTTCACTGAGGACGGCTCACTCGACCTCGACGGCCAGCGCCGCTGCCTCGACTTCATGATCGACGCGGGCTCGAATGGGATCTGCATTCACGCAAACTATTCAGAGCAATTCGCGCTCGGCGACGACGAACGCGATCTGCTCACGCGGACGGCACTCGAGCACGTTGCGGGCCGCGTGCCGGTGATCGTCACAACGTCGCATTTCAGCGCGCGTATCTGTGCACAGCGCAATCGGCAAGCGCAGGCACTCGGCGCCGCGATGGTGATGGTGATGCCGCCGTATCACGGCGCGACGTTTCGGGTGTCTGAGACGCAAATCCACGCGTTCTTCAGGGAAGTAACCGACGGCCTCGACATTCCGCTGATGATTCAGGACGCGCCGGCGAGCGGTACAACGCTGTCGGTTCCGTTCCTCGCCCGACTCGCGCGCGAGTTCGCTGCGGTGTCGTACTTCAAGATCGAGACGGCAGGCGCCGCGTCGAAGCTGCGCGAACTGATCACGCTGGGCGGCGATGCGATCGAAGGCCCGTGGGACGGCGAGGAAGGCATCACACTGCTCGCCGATCTCGACGCGGGCGCGACGGGCGCGATGACAGGCGGCGGCTATCCGGACGGGATCCGGAAGATCACCGATGCGTACTTCGCGGGTCGCCGTGATGAAGCTGTCGCGCAGTACGCGCGCTGGCTGCCGTTGATCAACTACGAGAACCGTCAGGCAGGCTTTCTGAGCGCAAAGACGCTGATGAAGGAAGGCGGCGTGATCGGGTGCGACAAGCCGCGCGCGCCCTGGCCGCAGTTGCATCCGCAGATTCGCGCGGGCCTGCTCGACGCGGCACGCCGCCTCGATCCGCTCGTGTTCCGCTGGGGCAGCTGAATCGGCCGTCGTCGGCACGCGGGCAGCACGCCGCCATTGCACGGCGTCCGTGTCTTCACGCCGATCCGTGACTCCGCGACGGAAGGCCATCAAGAACGCCGCCGCGCCAATAACGAAACAGGAGACGTCATGAATTCGCTCAACGAGGTCAACGCGGCTTATGAAGCCGACGAGGCCGTTCCACATCGCCGCTGGCTGCGCGTCATTCCGCCGCTTCTTCTCGCCTGCGTCATCTCGTACATGGACCGTGTGAATATTGCATTCGCGATGCCTGGGGGCATGAACGCGGACCTCGGCATGGATGCGACGATGGCCGGGATCGCGGGCGGGATTTTCTTCTTCGGCTATCTGTTTCTGCAAATTCCGGGTGGCCACCGTGCTGCGCTCGGCAGCGGCAAGAAGTTCATCGCATGGTCGCTCGTCAGCTGGGCGGTGATATCTGGACTGACAGGCCTCGTCACACATACGTGGGAACTGCTGACGCTGCGCTTCCTGCTCGGCGTCGCCGAAGGGGGGATGTTGCCGGTCGTGCTCACGATGGTCAGCAACTGGTTTCCCGATCGCGAACGTGGACGCGCGAACGCGATGGTCATCATGTTCGTACCGCTCGCCGGCATGATTACCGCGCCGCTTTCCGGCTTCATTCTCGCGACGTACGACTGGCGTCATCTGTTCTTCAGCAGCGCTGCGCTGTCGGTGCTGTTTCTGGCCGTCTGGCTGCTCTTCGCAGACAACGGCCCGGAAACGGCTCGCTGGATTTCGCCGCGCGAAAAGGCGTACATCCTCGACGCGCTGCGCGCCGAGCAAGAGCACAAACGGAAGGGGGGGACGCCCGCCTCGGCGTCGTTCCGCGAGATGCTGGGCAACCCGACGATCTGGCTGCTGATCGCGATCAACTTCTGCTACCAGGTCGGCATCTATGGATACACGATGTGGCTCCCCACGCTGCTGAAGAATCTTACGCATACCGGCATGGCCCAGGTCGGCCTGCTCGCGACGATCCCGTACGTCGCGATGATCATCGGGATGTTCGCGACGTCGTACCTGTCCGACTTGACCGGGCGGCGCCGACTGTTCGTGCTGCTGCCGCTCGTCGGTTTCGCCGCGTGCCTTGCGCTGTCGGTGCTGACGCAGTCGACGATGGTGGTGTCGTTCGCGTTCCTGGTCGGCTGCGGCTTCTTCCTGCAGGCGGCGGCAGGTGTTTTCTGGGCGATCCCGCCGAAGCTCTGCAGTCCCGAAACCGCAGGCAGCGCGCGCGGGCTGATCAACGCGCTTGGCAACCTCGGCGGCTTCTGCGGCCCGTACGCAGTGGGCGTGCTCACGCAGCACGTCAGCTCGGCGGCCGGCGTCTACAGTCTCGCTGTTGTGCTCGCAGCGGCCGGCCTGCTTGCGCTTGCGCTGCCCAGGCGCTGCGAGGCGTGACGCGCCGCCCGGCGGCTCAACACCCAACCCGTCGCAAGGTACGGCGGCGAAACCCTTGAAGGAAGGAGATTCACGATGAACGAGATTCTGCTGCTGGTGCAGAAATGCGCTCACACTTTCAGCTTCTACGATCTCGAAACGAAGGCGGCGATCAAGCACATCGTGCTCCCGAACTTCCCGCATGAGTTCACCGTCGATGCTACCCGGCGCTTCGCATACGTCGGCATCTTTGGGATCGAGACCGCGTGGACGCGAGGTCAGGATGGTGATCACCGGATCGCCGAAATTGATCTGCAGGAACGCAGGCTGACCCGCATGCTCGACCTGTGGCCATTCTACCGTCCGCACGGGATGGCAAGCGACGGCGAAGGGCGTCTCTATGCGATGAGCGAGGCCAGCGACATTCTGCTCGTGTTCGATCGTCCGCGTGAGCAGGCCGTACCGAACCTGGCAGTGCCGTCCGGTGGCGTGAAGACGCATCTCGTGACACTGACGCGCGACGCACGACGTGCGTACGGCGTACATCTGCTATCGAACACCGTTACGCGGTTTGATCCTCGCGACGCAACCGTGGCGCCCCGTGCGGTGATGCCTGGGCCGCGCCCCGAGGGAAATGCGCTGTCGCGCGACGAGCGGACGCTCTTCGTGGCGAATCGCGGCGACGATACGCTTGTCGCGATCGACACCGAGACAATGACTTGCGGTCGCCGCGTGAAGACGCGCAGCGATCCGAACCGGATCTACCGGACAAGCGCACCCGATGGCCGCGACCTCCTGTTGTTGACGAATTCCGGTGAGCAGTCGATTTCGGTATTCGACGCGGAGCGACTCGAAGAGATCGAGCGCGTCGGGCTGCCGGCCAACCCGACGGCATTGTCGTTTCATCCGTCGCGACCGCTTGCCTACGTGTCGTTCCAGGACGACCACGTCCGGGAGCTCGATCTGACGAGTTGGCGTTTCGTGGGCGAGATATCCACGTTGCGCGAACCGGATGCGTCGTATGTCCTCGCAGGCGGCCGCTGATCCGCGCGCGGCCGACGTCGCGGCCGCGATGCCCGACGCGGTCGTCGACGCGCATCACCATCTGTGGCGGCTCAACGGCGACGTGCGCTATCCGTGGCTGCAGGAAGCGTACGATCCCGCGCATTTCATATTCGGTGACTACGCGGATCTGTGCTGCGATTTCGACGTCGACACGTTCCTGGGCGCTGCTCGCGGCGTGCCGGTTGTCGCGAGCGTGCATGTCGAGGCCGAGTGCAAACGCACCGATGCGCTCGCGGAGACGCGCTGGCTCCATACAGTCGCGGCCCGGCACCCGATTCCGTCTGCCGTGGTCGCGTGGGTCGACCTGCTCGCTGACGACGCCGACGAGCGCCTCGCCGAGCAGACCGCGTATCCGCTCGTGCGCGGCGTGCGTTTCAAGCCGCGCGCGTCGGCGGCGCCGGACGTCGCGCTCGACGGCGCCGGCACGCTCGACGATCTTCGCTGGCCGCGCGCGCTCGAACGGCTTGCCGCGCACGGATTGTGCTGGGATCTGCGCGTCCCGTTCTGGCATCTCGACCACGCGGCGAGGCGGCTCGCGGACGTGCCGGCGGTCGACGTCGTACTCGAACACGCGGGGCTGCCGTGGGATCGAACGGAGGCGGGCCTCGCGCGCTGGCGGCGCGGGATGGAGGCACTGGCCGCGCTGCCGCATGTGTCGGTGAAGTTGTCGGAATTCGGGCTGCGTGACGCCGCGTGGAACGAGACAGAGAGCCGCCGGATCATTGCCGACGCGATCACGATCTTCGGCGCCGAGCGCTGCATGTTCGCAAGCAATTTCCCGGTGGCGGGATTGCGGGTCGCGTATCCGGTGCTCGTGCGCACGCTCGCGGCCGCGATGGCGAGTCTGAAACTGGGCGATGCCGCGCGCCGCGCGGTCTGGCACGACAACGCGATCCGCATTTACCGGATCGGTCTTGATGAATCTCTCGCACAGGACGAAAAGGCAGGGCGATGATGAGGATCACCGGCGATATGTTGATTGGCCGCGCGGCAGTGCGCGGCACGGAAGGGACGCTGCACGCGTTCGATCCGGCACGCGATGTCGTGCTCGAACCGGCGTTCGGCACGGGCGGCGCGCACGACGTGGATCGTGCGTGCCGGCTCGCACAGGCCGCGTTCGATCCGTTTCGTTCGGTATCGCTCGACTTACGCGCACGTTTTCTCGAGACGATCGCCGAGAACGTTCTCGCGCTCGGCAGTGCACTGATCGAGCGGGCGCATCAGGAATCGGCGTTGCCGATCGGGCGGCTCGAAGCTGAGCGCGGGCGGACCGTCGCGCAACTGCGCCTTTTTGCGTCGTTCGTGCGCGAAGGGCGCTGGCTCGCCGCGACTATCGAGCCCGCTCAGCCGGAGCGCAAGCCGCTGCCGCGTGCCGATCTGCGTCTGCAGAAGATTCCGCTCGGGCCGGTCGCGGTGTTCGGCGCGAGCAATTTCCCGCTCGCGTTCTCCGTCGCAGGCGGTGACACGGCGTCCGCGTTTGCGGCGGGGTGCCCGGTCGTCGTCAAGGCGCATCCGGCGCATCTTGGGGCCTCGGAGCTCGTTGGCCGGGCGATCCAGCAGGCGGTGCACGCGTGCGGGCTGCCGGAGGGGACATTCTCACTGTTGACGGGCAGCGGCAACGCGATCGGTGAGGCACTTGTTGCGCATCCCGCGATCAAGGCGGTCGGATTCACAGGATCGCGCGCGGGCGGACTCGCGCTCGCGAATGTCGCCGCGAACCGGCGCGAGCCGATCCCCGTGTACGCGGAGATGAGTAGCGTCAATCCGTTCTTCGTTCTGCCCGGTGCGCTTGCGAAGCGCGCCGCCGACATCGCGCGCGGGCTCGTCGATTCGCTGACGCTTGGCGTTGGGCAGTTCTGTACGAATCCGGGGATCGTCGTGTTGCTCGACGGGCCCGATACGCAGACCTTCATCGACGCAGTAGCGCAGGCGCTCGGGCAGAAGGGCGCGCAGACGATGCTGACCGCCGGCATTGCGGCCGCATACGCGCGAGGCGTCGCCGAGCGGGGCGCGACGACGCATGTACGCGCGCTTGCGCATGGCGTCGAATCTGAGGCGCTGCATACAGGGCGGCCAGTGTTGTTCGCGACAACGCAACCCACTTTCATATCGGACCAGCAACTCGGGGACGAGATCTTCGGGCCGACGTCATTGATCGTCACCTGCGAGAGCGTCGACGAAATGCTCGAGCTCGCGGAGCATGTCGACGGTCAACTGACGGCGACGCTGCACGTCGAGGCCGAGGATCTCGCGCTGGCGCGGCGCCTGCTGCCGACGCTTGAGCGCAAGGCGGGACGGATTCTCGCGAACGGGTATCCGACTGGCGTCGAGGTTTCGCATGCGATGGTGCATGGCGGCCCCTGTCCGGCGACCTCCGATCCGCGCGCGACATCGGTCGGGACGATGGCGATCGAGCGTTTTTTGCGACCGGTCTGCTATCAGGACCTCCCGGCGGCACTGCTGCCGCCCGCACTACAGGATGACAACCCTCTCGATCTCTGGCGCGTGCGAGACGGCAAGCTCGGCAACGTGTAAATGGCGCAATACGCGATCGCGAACCCGGCGCACAGTCCGTCGGCGTCTGCGATCGCAGCGTTCGCGCGCTGCGTCATGTGGGACGGTCAACGTGGTGCGCCTCGGCAATCATCGTTCTATTTACGATTTGTGAGGTGACGTGGTCGATAGTGTTAAAACATAATTAATTAGGTATACATAGTATAAAAAGCATTGCGCATCTCTGATTTCGTGCGCAACAGGTCGTATCAGAACAACGGCGCATCGGTCGACTCCGCCCCGCGCGGGGCACTCGGCTGTCAAGATGACGACGGGCGTCTGGACTTGTAGCCGCTTCGGCCTGAAAGGCTCGGAAGACTTGGGAGGCGGCTCGAAAGCGATTTTCGAGCGCCCGTTTTACGGACTGAGCTCGCCGGAACGCTCTGGGCTGGTGACCGAATTTAAACCTTTAATGGTCCGATTGCCCGCTCAACACCTCGGCGCGCAGTCTGAACGATGGGATGATTAAAACAACTTTGTCTACATGAACGGCCCCAGCTGCTCACTTGCCTGGCGAGACCAGCTCGGCTTGCTTGAGCACTGCCACGATATGCTCCACCGAATACTGTTTGCGTTTTCATCGCCAAGCGCTGATTTCACCCCACGGCCAGGACGTGTCTGGCAACGTTGTATTTCGAAAGAAAGTATCGCGTCGGCAGCTAATCGAGTTCTTCAATCAGCGTTGATCCTTGGGCGCCCAAAACCGGCGATAGCCTATCCTGCCGTACCTCGTTTTTAATGTCGTCTTTTATTTACCGCCTAAGCACTTTCTGCGAGGTCGGCCGGGAATTTCCGTGAAGCGGCCAGATGCGTTCGCGGGATGCAACCCCTGAGTTGGCTGGTCTTCCTTTGCTCGTCCGCGCATCGTATCTCACGGTGGCGGCTGCCGATTGATCGAGTCTGCATACTGGGCAGGTCGATTTCTGCGACGTGATCCGGTCCACGGTCGATACCTGAATGTCATATGTCTGCGAGGGCTGTGGCTGAAGTCGGCAATCGCATGCGCTGAATCGTTGAGGTCAATTTCGCTTCGCGCGACTATTGATCTCCCAAAATCTGCCGGCTCTTTTCCCGAAAGTATGTCGGCAGGGCAACCGGGAGTTCGTGGGGTAGGGGATATAGTCTCCGAGACTATCTGTCTCTGTCGGTTCGCAACTCTATGGTTTGCTTCCTGATTGCCAAACGATTCAGCCCGTTGCTGATGATCGTTCTGGGCTCGTGCCGTCGTGAAGTCTCCTTCGCTACACTTTCCGGACAACAGCCCGGTCCGCTGCTCGTGCCAGGGGTGTCCAAAATATTTCTTTTATTCCGACGCGATCCGTCGAATTCCATGACGTTCCTGTAGCGAAAATCCGACCAAAAACAGGTGTTGACGGCGTCTTCGTGAGTGAACAAGATGGGATGAAGAGAGCACGACGGAGCGAGCCATGCCAGTTGCGAAAAGCTATACCCGGGCGCAATGGGATGAGCTTGTCCGCTCTCTGGAATCACTGCCGGTCAAGCCAGAGGCCGAGCAGCGCCTCTCTATTACCGATGCGATGAAGGAGATGCGTCTGGTGATCGGTGCGGTGAGGAAGAAGGGATATACGCTGGAAGAAATCGTTGAACACGCAAGGAGGAAAGGCGTCGATTTTAGTGTTGGCTCCGTCAAGTACGCGCTATATCCGTTGAAGAAAGACAGGCCAGTTCGACAGGCCGCAAAGGAATCGGCACGAGGCAATGCCGCGCCATCACCTCGTGCCAAGAGGGTAAGCAAGGACGATGTACCGCGCGCGGAGGCTTTCAGAGAGAATGAAAAGCAGGATGGGGGAAAGATGGGTAGCAGCCCGGGAAGCATGGTGATGCGTGACGCGTTCTCATTCGAGATCAGGCCTGACACCGAGAACCTTTAGAGGATTCAAATGGACATGACGACTTACCACATCTATCTCGTCGGTGGCAGCAAGGGCGGCGTGGGCAAGAGCTTTGTTGCGCTCGCGCTGGCCGATTATCTGCTCCGGCGGGATATTCATGCGGCGCTGGTGGAAACGGATACCGCCAACCCGGACGTGATGAAAGCAGTCCAGGATGAGATGCGTTGCATCGCCTATAACCTGGACGATGCAGACGGCTGGATCGGCCTCGTCAATTTCTGCGATGAGCAGCGGGACGCGGCGATCGTTGTGAACACTGCGGCGCGGAGCCAGACGGGTGTTGAGCAGTTCGGTGCGACACTGGCCGGTGCGCTTGGCGAGCTTCGGCGCCGGCTTGTTGTCCTGTGGGTGATTAATCGGCAACGCGACAGCCTCGAACTGCTGAGCGCTTTCAGCGAGACGTTCCCGGACGCGGTAACGAATGTCGTGCGTAATGGCTACTTCGGTGCGGCGGACAAGTTCACGCTGTATCAGGGATCGCAGCTTCGCCGTTCCGTCGAATCGCGCGGTCACTCACTGGACTTTCCCGATCTTGCGGATCGGGTTGCGGACGAGCTTCGCAGTCAGCGCATGTCGATCCGCAGGGCGGCGACGACGATGCATATCGGTGAACGGGTCGAGCTATTGCGTTGGCGTTCGTTGTGCGATGCCATGTTCGCGAAGGTAACGGTCGATGGATAACAGGCAGGGCAGGCCGGTGGATACGCTTGCCTGTCTGTTTCTCGACGTCACGGGTGAAATGCCTGACAACGCCAGTGTGCTGCGAATGCGGCGGGAATCGAGTGCGCTCAACCTCCGCGATAACGATGCGTTGTGGTCTGTGCTGGTCATGCTCGAACATTACGGGCGACTCTACGAAGCCATGCCGGAGCGTATCCGGCAGGCGGGCGCGGGAAGTATGGATCTCGTGCGGACAGAGGTGCGGGCAGCGACGGATGCGTTGATGACGCAGCATCGTGACGCGCTCGCGCGCTGCAAGGCGACGATCGAACTGGCGGAGCAAATAACTGCCGAGCACGAAGCGTGCTACCGGACCACGCTTGCGGCGCTGAACGACGAGGCGCTGGCTACACTAACGCAGCGGGCAGCGAACCACATTGCCCGCGTTGCTGGTAACCGGCTCGTGGGGGCGACGACTATCGCCGTACGTGAGCAGCAGAAACGGATCGATGCGGCGCTCACGTCATTCGGGCACGTCGCCATGCGGCGACTCGTGCGGGCATGCTATGGGCTGGTCGTCGGTGGGCTCATTGTGATGCTGGCGGCGGCGGGTGCGGGCGCGCTGGCCGGATGGTGGGCGGGCGTGCATTGGGGGCGGGCAGAGGGCTCGCCGTCTGCCCGCACGGATTACACGTCGTTTGTGTCACCTTCCATGAAGTCAGCGGCGTGACGAAGCACGTTTGCTGCCGTGTCGTTCTGCTCGAAGGCGATCATCGGTGCCCGGTAGCCTTCATCTTCGGCGCGGGCAAGGGCCATGTCGTAGTGCTGGCCTTCGTTGTATTGCAGATCGGTGGCTTCAACGAAAGTCAGGTAGAGGTCGGGCGAGCCTTCGACATTGGTGGCGAGCACGGCCATGCGGATGCGGTTGGTCATAATGGGTTTCTCCAGTTCAGTCCGGCAGGCGGCGAATGCGGGTTTGCCGCCTGCTTTGCCTCGTTGCCGGGGCGAGGGATTGCATTACGTCGCGAGCGAGCGGGATTGCGTGCAATTCATGCTGTCCGAAGTCGGGAAGGGCCACGGCGTCAGCGGGCTACCGGCGGCGGGCGCAGCTCCTGCGTCGGTGGGTGTGTCGTTGGCGTGTTCTGTGCCGTTACTTGCATCCGGTTCCGCACCGGGGGTCTCGCCTTCCGGCGTTTCGTCCGCGCCGTCTCCGGTGTCCGCGTCGTCGCTGTCGGTCTCATCCTCGTCGTCACGGTTTTCCCATGATGATATGGCCGGGAATTCACGATCGGTGAGGATTTCAGGGAGCCATGCTGCCTTTGCGAGCCGAAGCTCCGCTGCTGCTGCCGCGTCTGCTTTCTTCATCTTTTCGAGGTCGATTGCGGCCTTGGGTGACACGGCGGCGGACACGACTTCCGCGATACGCGCCTTGCTGACATGATCGAAATACGTCGCACGTGTCGCTGTCCAGTACCGGGTCATGTCGAGGTTCAGCGCACTTGCGAGCGTGTTGATCGCAAGCGGCTTTTCTTCGGCCACGATTCCGTCGAGCAGGGTGCCGGTGCAGAACGCGAGCAGGTCGAGCAGCGTCGTGCCGGGATCCTGTTCGATTAGCCACGGCAGGAGGTCACCCCGCTTTGCGGGCAGTTCCGCAATCCAGCGGGCCCGCTGCGTTTCGATGGCATTCCATGCGGGGCTGGCGGACAGGTCGTCGGCGGCGCGCAGCAGGCTGTCGTGGTTGGTCTTGCCGGACAGTGCGAAATAGCTGCGTGAGGACGCGTGCCCGTAGTGCTCGGGCAGTGCCTTTGGAACCAGGTGGTGCAGCAGGGCGGCGAGCGCTACAGTGGGCTGCGCGACCAGTTCCGCGTGGACGGCAGCGGTGCGGTGTGCCGTGAGCCGCTGGCAGAGTTTCGCGCTGTGGACGGGTTTTACCTTCGGAGCCTTCGCGCATACGGTATCCGGGCCTTCGGCTGTGGCGGTGCCAGTGACGGTCGCGCCTGCCGCGTCGAGCGCGGCGCTATTCTCGCGTCGCACGAGGCCGCGTTCGATGACGAGTTCGCCCTGCGGCCCGACGATCACGAATGCACCCGCTTCGGCCATCTGCTGCGCGTCCCATACGAGCGCGCGGCTTTCGAGTGCGATGATCGCGGCATTGACCTGCTCCATTTCGTTGTTGAGCCGGTCGGCTTCCTCGTAGGCATCTTCGTCGCCCTCCGACAGTGCTTCGATCTTTTCAGCCAGTTCGTCCTGCTGCGCGGTGAAGGCGTCCATTTTGCGCTGTTCGTCGTCGGTGTATTGGCGCTGCACCGGGCGCAGCCTGCCGTGGCGGTTCAGTTCGGCAAAATCGCGTTCGACTCGCGTTTCCGTCCAGCCCCATCCCTCGGCCTGGACTTCGGCTGCAGCAGCGTCGAGCTTTTGCGCGACGAGCTTCTGCAGCAGTTCCGCATCGGCGATATAACCGGCGTTCTCGTCGTCGCTGAACAGGTCGCGACGCACGTAGCCGCCCGCTGCTTCATAGGCGGCGAGGCCAACAAAGCGTACGAGACGGCTACGGCTCGTGTCGATCTCGGCGCGCGTGATCGACTGCCGCAGGTAGTTCGGCTGACGTTGCCACTCGTTTGCGTCGAACCATATTTTTTCCTGCGTTTCGTGATCGTCTGCGAGGGCGAGCGCAGCAAGCTGATCAAGCGTGATTGCGTCGTCGCGCAGCAGCGTGAGCAGTTTGGTCGACTCGTTAGCGAGCCTCATGCGACGCCTGACCGTGAGTGGCGAGGCAGAGAACAGCGCCGCGATGTAATCGACACTGCGGCCTTCCTCAGCGAGCATCCGGTACGCGCGCAGCACGTCGAACGGGTCGAGTCCTTCGCGTTCGCTGTTCTCGATCAGCGAAATGGCGAGGGCTTCGCCTTCGCTGACGATCCGCACCGGCACCGGATAGTCCGCCGCGATATGGTTCTGCTCGTAAAGCAGGTCGAGCGCGGCTTTGCGACGCTGGCCCGCGCAGACCCCATACCGGCGCTGTTTGCCCCGCGATCCCTTCATCTCATGGACGACGAGGTTTTGAACTGTAACCTTGTAACAGTTACGCAAAAGAGTGCCTCGTAGCCTATATTTTGTGGCAGTAGTGTTGTTCAGGAGTGCTTTTATGGGACCGTGGACTCGCGACGAGATCGAAACAGCGCGAGCTG